>MKSH01000083.1:11022-18102 GCA_001898095.1 Solirubrobacterales bacterium 70-9
CCTCGCCCGAGGCTGCCGAGCCGGCCAGGGCGAGGGGCTGGAGGACGTCGGCCGGAGTCGCCTCCCAGCGCAGGTACTCGTGCAGGCCGGGCTCCGGGGCGAGGCCGAGGTCAGCGGCCAGGCGCGGGCGTTCGATGTCGCACTCGATCACCGCGGTCGCCGTCCCCGCCGCGGCGGCGACGCCGGCCAGTCCCACGGCCACCGTCGGAGCGGCCGTCTCGGTGCCGGTGACGAGGACGACACGGCGCTTGCCGATGCGGTCGCGCACCTGGTCGAGCGCCTCGAGGTCGGAACGCCGCAGTCCCCAGACCCGCCCGTTGGAGGAGGCCGGCGCGCCGATCTCGGCCAGGACCGCCAGCCTGCTCATGACCGGGCGCTCATCGCGGCAGCTTGGCTCACGCGTTCGCGCTCACATCCGCTCGGGCGCCGAGATGCCGAGCAGCCCGAGCGCCCCGGCGATCGTCCGCTTCGCCGCCAGGCAGAGCGCCAGCCGCGAGGCTTCGACACCCTCCCCCTCGGCCCCGACCACCTGGCAGTCGCGGTAGAAGGCGTGGAAGTCGGCGGCGACCGCGGTGGAGTAGGCGCAGATCCGGTGGGGCGCCCGCCGGGCGGCCGACTCGCGCACCTCGTTGGGGAACTCCAGCAGCCGCTTGATCAGCGCCTTCTCGCTCGCCGCCAGCGGCTCGGAGCGTTCCCCGGGGTCGATCGACTCCGGCACCGCGCTCCCCTCGTCGACAGCTTTGCGCAGGATCGAGGCGATCCGCGCGTGCGCGTACTGCACGTAGTAGACCGGGTTGTCGGAGGCCTGCTTGCGGGCCAGCGCGAGGTCGATGTCGACGGTCGTCTCGTGGCTGCGCCAGAGCATGAACCAGCGCACCGCGTCGACGCCGATGTCGTCGATCAGGTCGTCGAGCGAGACGAAATCGCCGCTGCGCTTCGACATCTGCGCCCGCTGGCCGTCCTCGACGATGTGGACCAGGGACATGATCAGCGCCTCGAAGCTCTCGGGGTCGGCCCCCAGGGCCTCGATCGAGGCGCGCAGGCGGGCGACGTAGCCGTGGTGGTCGGCGCCGAGCACGTTGATCAGCCGGTCGAAGCCGCGCTCCAGCTTGTCCCAGTGGTAGGCGATGTCGGGCATCAGGTAGGTGGGCTCGCCGTCGGAACGGATCAGCACCCGGTCTTTGTCGTCGCCGAAGGTGGTCGTGCGCAGCCAGAGGGCTCCCTCGTGCTGGTAGGTGTGACCGCCGGCGTCGAGTTTTGCCAGGGCGGCGTCGACGTCGCCGCGTTCGACCAGGCTGCGCTCGGAGAACCAGGTGTCCATCTCGACGCCGAAGCGCGAGAGCGTGGCGCGGACCGCGTCGATCATCAGCTCGATCCCGCGCGAGCCGACCGCCTCGAGGTCGTCGGGGTCGATCCCCTCGGCGGCGATCGTCTCCCCCAGCTCGGCCACGTAGTCGCCCTTGTAACCGTCCTCGGGTAGCTCCTCGCCCTTGATCCGGGCGGATATCGAGCGGGCGAAGTTGGTGATCTGGGTCCCGGCATCGTTGATGTAGTACTCGCGCTCGACCTCGTGGCCGATCGCGCTCAACAGCCGCACGACCGCGTCGCCGTAAGCGCCGCCGCGACCGCCGCCGACGTGCAGCGGGCCGGTCGGGTTGGCGGAGACGAACTCGACCACGATCTTCTCCGGGGACGCGGTCGGCTCCGGGCCGAGGTCGTCGCCGGCGGCGACCAGGACGGCCAGCGCCCGCCGGTACCAGGCGTCGGAGAGGAAGAGGTTGACGAAGCCGGGGCCGGCGACCTCGACCCGGTCGAGGCTCCCATCGCCGCCGAGGCTGCCTTCGAGCTCGCCGCGCAGGCGCTCGGCGACCGCGCGCGGGTTGTCGCCCAGCGGCCCGGCGAGCAGCATCGCCGCGTTGGAGCTGTAGTCGCCGAGGTCGGGCTTCGGCGGGCGGTCGAGGGTCGGGGCCGGCTCGGTCGGCTCGCCGTCGCGCAGCGCCCGGGCGGCGACCTCGACGGCTCCCTTCAGGTCGGCGATCGAATCGGTGGGAGGCATCGGGCCATCGTAAGCGTCCGTCCGCGGATACGCGTGTGCGGCTGGCGAGTGCCGCACCAAGCGGGGGTAGGACGCAAGGAGGCCGAATGGCAGCGCCATTTGGCCGACTGAGGACACCGCCCCGCGAAGCGTGCGGTGCCGCCAGACGTGCGCGGGTATCCGCGGACGGACGCGCAGGGCGGCCGGCGCGCGGGGATCCGCCCCTGGAGCGGGATTCGGTTCGGTCCCAGGGTGGGCGGGTAGTCTGAGTCGCTTGCGCGTAGGGGTGATCTCAGATGTCCACTCCAATCTCCCGGCCCTGACGGCGGTGCTCGAGTCGATCGACGCCGCCGCTCCGGAGGAGATCTGGTGCCTTGGCGACGTGGTCGGCTACGGCGCCCAGCCGGACCAGTGCACGGCGCTGGTGCGGGAGCGCTGCACGGTCTCGCTGAACGGCAACCACGACCTGGCGGTGACCGGGGCCATCGACGCGGCAACCTTCTCCGAGACGGCCCGCGCGGCAGTCGACTGGACCCGCGCGAACTGCTCACCGGAGACGCTTGAGTTCCTCAAGGGGCTCGCGCCGGAGGGCGAGCGCGAGGGCTTCGGGCTCTTCCACGCCTCGCCGCGCGACCCGATCTGGGAGTACGTGCTCTCGATCGACCAGGCCGAAGCGGGCCTCGATGCGCAGCGCGAGCGCATCTGCCTGATCGGCCACTCGCACGTCTCGCTGTTCTTCACCCGCCCGCCCTCGACCGGCCGGCGCAGCTTCGCCACCGGCGCGCAGACCACCGACGGCGACCTGCTCGACCTCGCCGAGGGCGAGTGGCTGCTGAATCCCGGCAGCGTGGGACAGCCGCGCGACGGCGACCCGCGGGCCGCCTGGCTGGAGCTCGACACCGACGAGCGGACGGCCCGCTACCACCGCGTCGCCTACGACGCGGTCGCCGCCGGCGCGGCGATCCTCGAGGCGGGCCTGCCGACGGCGCTCGCCGAGCGGCTCCAGATCGGCCGCTAGCCGGTCCTGGAAACCCCCAAACAACCGATGAATTAGCGAAACAAGGCGCCAATTGCAGGGTAAATATCGACTCAGAAGTGTTCTTTAGACTCGAATCATGGGTCGCTTTCGAGCAGCCACGCTCCTCCTCGCCGCGCTCGCGGCGGGCCTGCTCCTGGCCGCCTGCGGCAGCAACGGCGGCGGCGAACTCCTGCCTGGGACGACCGCCGGCCAGATCGAATCGAACCTCGATCAGGTGCGTTCCAACGCCGAAGAAGAAAACTGCGAAGCCGCCGAAGACGCCGTCGCCGAAGTCACCACCGAGATCGATTCCCTGCAAAACGTCGACAGGGAATTGAAGAAAGCCTTGAAGCAGGGCGCGGCAAAGCTCTCCGAAGTGGTTTCTTCTCATTGTGGCCTGAAGCAGGAAGAAGCCGAACAGGCCAAGGCCGAAGAAGAACGAGAAGCCGAAGAAGAAGAAGAAGAACAGGCCGCCCTGGAAGTCGAAGAAGAAGAGCTGGCCGAAGAAGAAGCCGAAAAGGAACAGAAGACCGAAGAACGCGCCGAAAAGGCCAAGGAAAAGGCCGAAGAACACGCGGAACAGCCCGGTCCGCCGGAAGAAGGCGAAGAATCCGGTTCCAAAGGCCACGAAGAGGAAGAAATCGAACCCCCCAGTGAAGAAGAAGTGACCCCTCCCAGCGAAGGCGGAGCGGGTGGGATCGGCCCTGGCGCGGAAGCCGGAGGCGGCTGATGGAGGCCGGAACCCTCTCGGGACGCTACGAAACCGGTGACCGGCTCGGCTCGGGCGGGATGTCGAACGTCTACAAGGCGACCGACCGCATCCTCGAGCGCACGGTCGCGGTGAAGATCCTCGCCGAGCACCTCTCCGACGACGACCGCTTCGTCGCCCGCTTCCGTCGCGAGGCGCTCGCCGTCGCCCGCCTGATCCACCCCAACATCGTCCAGGTCTACGACTCGGGCGTCGACGACGGCCGCCACTACATCGTCATGGAGTACGTCGCCGGCCGCTCCGGCGCGCAGTTGCTGCAGCGCCATGGCCCGGTCGACGCGGAGACGGCGGCGGAGATCGGCATCCAGGCCTGCGCCGGCCTCGACTACGCGCACCGCCGCGGGATCATCCACCGCGACGTGAAGCCGGGGAACCTGATGATCACCGGCGGCCCGGTGGGCAGCGGTGACCTGGTGGTGAAACTGACCGACTTCGGCATCGCCCGGGCGATCGAGCAGACCCGCATCACCCAGGTCGGCTCGGTGGTCGGCACCGCCGCCTACCTCTCGCCCGAGCAGGTGCGCGGCGACGAGGCGACCCCGGCCACCGACGTCTACGCCCTCGGCGTCGTCCTCTACCAGTTCCTCACCGGCCGGCTGCCCTACGAGGGCTCCTCACTCGCCGAGCTGGCGGTGCGCCAGCAGAACGAGAAGCCGCTGCCGCCGAGCACCTACAACTCCGAGGTCCCCCAGCCGCTGAGCGCCGCCGTGCTGCGCGCGCTCGAGGGCGACACCAGCCGCCGCTACGCCAGCGCCGACGAGTTCGCCACCGGCCTCCAGATGGGCCTCGAAGGCGAAGACGTCACCACGATGATGTCGAGCGGCGAAGGCCACACCCCGACCCGCGTCCTCGGCGGCGACACCGCCGCGACCCGCCACCTCGACCGCACCACCGCCAAGACCGAGTACCGCCCCGCCCCCTCCCCGACGCGCCGGCCCGAGCCCCGCTACGTCGAACCGCGCCGCGAGCCTCGCGCCGCCGCGGCGGCGTCCCAGGCCGCCCAGCCCCGCAAGCGCTCCGCCTTCTCCCGCTTCGTCCGCTTCGTCCTCGCCTTGATCGCCCTGGTCCTCGTCGCCGGCGCCGTGGCGACCGCGGTGATCCTGACCACCGACAAGGCCGCCGGCGTCCATATCTCCAAGGTGGCAGGGGACACCGTCGACAAGGTGGTCGAAGAAGTGAAGGAACTCGTCTCCAAGAACAAGGAATAGGGGTTTCGGGGGTCCCTGTGGCGGGGACGGCGCACTTCGGGGCTCTTGCGGCCAGGCTTCGGGGCTCCTGCGGCCAGGGACGGCGCCCTTCGGGGTCCCGGCGGTCGGCGCTCGCGCTTTCCCGTAGCCGGTACGGGGAACTGCGAACGCACCCAAGGGACGGCGGGGTTCGGGACCCCTGCGGCCGGGGACGGTCGCGTCTCGGGCGTCTCGCGGCGGCCCGGGCAGGCTGTGGCCGCCGCGAGACGCCCGGGACGCGAGGCTTTCGGGGGGAAGTGCGCGGGTTCCGGCGCAGGTCGGGGCGCGCGGTCGACTTTTTCCAGGCCGGGGGGTGGAAAAAGTCGAGTTCGGACGCGCTCTCGACTTTCACCTTGCCAGGGCAGGGTGAAAGTCGAGAGCGCGTCCGGGACTCCTCAAGGGACGCAGGGTTCCGCACGGGACCCGCGCACTCCGTCACGGACCTCCGCCGCGACCCGCACGGGACGCGCACCCTCTCCGTCTCCCCGAGACCCGGCCCTCTCGTAGGCGGTCACAGCCTGCCCGGACCGCCTACGAGAGGGCCGGGTCCCTTACCGTCCCTTACCCCGTCCCGCCGGAACTCCTACGCCCCCCAAGGTGCGGCCCCACCGAGGACCGCCGCCCGGTAGGCCTCGAACCGCCCCTCCTGGATCGCACGCCGCGCATGCGTCGTCAGCTCGCGCATGTACGTGAGGTTGTGGAGCACGATCAGTCGCACCGCCGTCAGTTCTTCGGCGCGGCTCAGGTAAGAGATGTAGTCGCGGGTGTGGCGGGTGCATGCCGGGCACGGGCAGCCTTCCACCAGCGGGCCTTTGTCCCCAACCCAGCGCCCCTTGCGCAGGTCGAGGCGCCAGCGGGTCTCAGGGCTCGGCGCGAGCGCCACGCCGTGGCGCGCCAGACGGGTCGGGACGGCGCAGTCGAAGACGTCGAGGCCGAGGGCGATGCCGCCGAGGAGGTCGTCGACCTCGCCGATGCCGAGGAGGTGCTTGGCGGCCGCCTCGGGCAGGAGCGGGGCGGTCATCGCGAGGACCGCGGCCATCTCCTCCTTGTCGCGGCCGAGGGTGCCGCCGATCGCGAGGCCGTCGACGTCGGCGGCGGAGATGAACTCGGCCGATTCGCGTCGCAGGTCCGCGTGGGTGCCGCCCTGGACGATGCCGAAGAGGGCCTGGCGCTCGGGTCCGTTCTCGTCGTGCCAGGCGATACAGCGGTCGAGCCAGCGGTGGGTGCGCTCGGTCGAGCGGGCGGTGTAGTCGCGGTCGGCGTGGAAGGGCGTGCACTCGTCGAAGGCGAGGGCGATGTCGGCGCCGAGGGCGGCCTGGACCTCCATCGAGACCTCGGGCGAGATGAAGAGCTCACGGCCGTCGCGGGGCGAGCTGAAGCGGGCGCCCTCCTCGGTGATCTCGACCGAGGAGTCGTGGCCGCCCGAGCGTCCCGATCCCTTCACCTCGTTGGCGACGCCGCCGTGGGCGAGCGAGAAGACCTGGAAGCCGCCCGAGTCGGTGATCAGCGCCCGGTTCCAGTTCATGAACCCGTGCAGGTCGCCGGCGGCGGCGATCCGCTCCGGACCAGGGTTGACGAACAGGTGGTAGGTATTGCCGAGGATCAGCTGGTAGCCGAGCGCCGCAACCTCGTCGCCGTCCAGCCCCCGCACCGACCCCTTGGTCGCCAGCGGGATGAAGGTCGGCGTCTCGATCGGCCCGTGCGCCGTCCCGATCGTCCCCGCCCGCGCCGTCCCGTCCCGGGCCTCAATCGCGAACGTCAGCCGCCTCGGATCCTCACGCATGGCCACACCTCGTGTTGATGGGCCGAAAAGCGCTCCATATCAGCGCTTTTCGGCCCATCAACCAGGAGTGTCGATGAGGCTGCGGCCGGTCATCGGCTCGGGCTGGGGGATGCCGAGCAGCTCGAGGGCGGTCGGGGCGACGTCGGCGAGGATGCCGCCGGAGCGCAGCTCGAGGCCCTCCTGGGTGACGATCAGCGGCACCGGGTTCAGCGAGTGGGCCGTGTTCGGCGAGCCGTCGGGCTCGAGCAT
>MKSH01000083.1:18110-18313 GCA_001898095.1 Solirubrobacterales bacterium 70-9
CGCCCTTGCCGAGGACCGCCTGCACCACCCGGTCGAGCTGGGTGTCGACGGTTTCGAGCGCCTTCACCGCGGCCGGGATGACGCCGGTGTGGCCGACCATGTCGGGATTCGCGAAGTTGATCACGCCGAAGCGGTAGGAGCCCTCGGCCCACTTCGAGACGAAGGCGTCGGCGGCGGCCTCGGCGCTCATCTCCGGCTTGTGG
>MKSH01000083.1:18360-22561 GCA_001898095.1 Solirubrobacterales bacterium 70-9
ACCTTCCTGCTCGCCCTCCCGCCCGCCGTTGAAGAAGTAGGTGACGTGGGCGTACTTCTCGGTCTCGGCGACGTGCAGTTGGCGCCCGCCGGTGGCGGCGATCGTCTCCGCCAGCGTCGTCTTGGGCCGCTCCTCGGGGAAGGCGACCGGGTAGGTCCACTCTTTCCGGTACGAGGTCATCGTCGTCATGTCGAGCGTCGGCCCGCCGGCGCGGCTGAACTCGTCGAAGTTCGGCTCGGCCAGCGCCCGGGTCATCTCCCGCGCCCGGTCGGGGCGGAAGTTGACGAAGATCGCGACGTCGCCGGCGGCGGCCCCGTCATAGTCGCCGATCACGGTCGGCAGCACGAACTCGTCGGTTTTGCCGTCGGCGTAGGAGGCGGCGATCGCCTCGGCCGAGGAGGCCGCCCTCTGGCCCTGGGCGTGGACGATCGCGTCATAGGCGAGCTTCACCCGCTCCCAGCGGGTGTCGCGGTCCATCGCGTAATAGCGGCCGCTGACGGTGCCGACCCGGCCCGCCGCGCGCAGCCACGACTCGAGCTCGGCGAGGTACTCCTTGCCCCCCGTCGGCGCGGTGTCGCGACCGTCGGTGAAGGCGTGGAAGACGACGTCGGGGACCCCTTCCTGGGAGGCGAGCTCGACGATCGCCTCGAGGTGCTCCCAGCCGGAGTGGACGCCACCGTCGGAGACCAGGCCGAGCAGGTGCAGGCGACCGCGCGGGCTTTCCCGGGCGTGGGCGCAGGCGGCGACCAGCGCCTCGTTCTCGTAGAAGGACCCGTCGGCGATCGCGCCATCGATGCGGGCGAGGTCCTGCTTCACGATCGCCCCGGCACCCAGGTTCAGATGACCGACCTCGGAGTTGCCCATCTGGCCGACCGGGAGTCCGACGTCGGGCCCCTGGGCGGAGAGTTCGGTATGCGGATATTGGGCCCAGAGGCGGTCGAAGACCGGCGTCTCGGCCAGCGAGACGGCGTTGCCGGGCCCGGGCGGGGCCAATCCCCAGCCGTCGAGGATCACCAGGGCAAGGGACGGGACCAACGTCATGACGAGGCTCCGACGCTGCCAGGCAAGGACGCAGGGAGAGTGGGCGAGGGGAGCGCACTAGTTAGTGCGTGACCCGAGGACGCCGACCGAGGACGCCGCATGGCAACGTCGGAGCCTGTCATGCCGCCTCGACGATCGCGGCGAAGTCCTCGGCCACAAGCGCCGCGCCGCCCACCAGCGCCCCGTCCACATCCGACAGCGCCATCAGCTCGGCCGCGTTGCCCGGCTTCACCGAGCCGCCATAGAGGATCCGCACGTCGTCGGCGGCCGCCCCGCGGGCCCGCAGCACGTCGCGGATGAACGCGCACGCCTCCTGGGCCTGCTCCGGCGTCGCCACCTTGCCGGTGCCGATCGCCCAGATCGGCTCGTATGCGATCACGACCTTGGACACGTCCTCGTCGGCAACCTCGGCCAGGTCCGCCCGCAGCTGGCGCTCCAGCACTTCCTCGGTCTGGCCCGCGTCGCGCGCCTCCTCCGACTCGCCGACGCAGAGGATCGGCTCGAGGTCGGCGGCCAGCGCCGCCGGGACCTTTTTCGCCAGCGCCGCGTCGGTCTCGCCGAAGAACTGGCGCCGCTCCGAGTGGCCGAGGACGACCGCCTCGACGTCCAGCTCCACCAGCATCGAGGCCGAGATCTCGCCGGTGAACGCCCCGGCCTCGCCCTCGTGCATGTTCTGGGCGGCGACCCGGACGGCGGTCCCGCGCCGGCGCTCGACCACCTCGTGCAACGCCGTGAACGGCGGGCAGACGACGACGTCGTTCTGCGTCGCGGCGATCCGCGGCAGCAGCGCGTCGATGAACTCGGCGGCCTCGGCGACCGTCTTGTTCATCTTCCAGTTGGCGGCGATGTAAGGCGTGCGGGCCATCGGCTCCTCCGTCTCTCGGTCTTCGTCTAAGTGTTGCGCGGGCTAGGCGTCGTCGCCGGAGGGCGCGCCCACCTTGGCGTCGATCAGCGCCTCGACCCCGGGGAGCTTCTTCCCCTCGAGCAGCTCCAGCGAGGCGCCGCCGCCGGTCGAGAGCCAGTCGACCTTCTCCTGCAGGCCGAACTGGACCATCGCCGCGACGGAGTCACCGCCGCCGACCACGGTCTTGCCGGGCGCCTCGGCGACGGCCTCGGCCACCGCCCGGGTGCCGCCCGCGAACGGCTCCATCTCGAAGGCGCCCATCGGCCCGTTCCAGAGCACCGTCCCGGCCGCCGCGACCGCCTTGGCGTAGAGCTCGCCGGTCTTCGGGCCGACGTCGAGGCCCATCCAGCCGGCCGGGACCTCGGTCCCGTCGAGCTCCTGACGCTCGGTGTCGGCGCTGAACTCGCGACCCAGCACCAGGTCCACCGGCAGGGTCAGCTCGCAGTCGGAGTCGGCGGCCTTCGCCAGCGCCTCGCGCGCCGCCTCGACGCTCTCGTCGTCGAACAGCGAGTCGCCGATCTCCTTGCCTTCGGCCTTGTAGAAGGAGAAGCACATCGCGCCGCCGATCAGGATCTGGTCGGCGACCTCGAGGAAGCGGTCGATCACCCCGACCTTGTCGGAGACCTTCGCCCCGCCGAGCACGACGACCAGCGGCCGGGCCGGGTCCTCGACGACCTTCGTCAGTTCGGTCACCTCGCGCTCCAGCAGCAGCCCTGCGTAGCCGGGCAGGTGCTGGGCGACGCCCTCGGTCGAGGCGTGCGCGCGGTGCGCGGCCCCGAAGGCGTCGTTCACGTAGACCTGGGCGAGCGAGGCGAGCGAGCCCGCCAGCATCGGGTCGTTCTTCGTCTCCCCCGGCTCGAAGCGGGTGTTCTCCAGCAAGAGGATTTCGCCCGGGCCGAGGCAGCCGGCCGCCATCTCGACCTCGGCGCCGACCACATTCGGCGCCTGGGTCACCGGCACGCCGAGCAGCTCGGAGAGCCGCCGGCCCACCGGGGCCATCGAGAACGCCGGATCGGGCTGCCCGCCCGGGCGCCCGAGGTGGGAGGCGAGCACCAGCGCCGCCCCCCGCTCACGCAGCAGTTCCAGGGTCGGCAGCGCCGCCCGGATCCGCGTGTCGTCGACGACCTCGCCGTCCTTCAGGGGGACGTTGAAGTCGACCCGCACGAGGACGCGGCGGCCCTTGACGTTCGCGTCGCGGACACTTGCCTTCGGAAACGCCATCGCGACCCCCGCGCTCCCCCGCCGGCCCCCTAGAGGACCTTGCCCGCCAGCTCGACGCAGCGGTTGGAGTAGCCCCACTCGTTGTCGTACCAGCTGATCACCTTGGCCATGCGGCCGTCGCCGATCACCATCGTCGAGCCCGCGTCGACGATCGAGGAGTGCGGGTCGCCGACGATGTCGGTGGAGACGATCGGGTCCTCGGTGTAGTCGAGGATCCCCGCCATCGGGCCCTCCGCGGCGGCCTTCAGGGCGGCGTTGATCTGCTCGGGGGTCAAGGGGTCGGGGGTGGCGAAGACCAGGTCGACGGCGGAGCCGGTCGGGACCGGGGCGCGCATCGAGAAGCCGTTCAGCCTCCCGTCCAGCTCCGGCAGGACCAGGCCGACGGCCTTGGCGGCGCCGGTCGAGGTCGGGATCAGGTTGAGGGCCGCGGCCCGGGAGCGCCTGGGGTCCTTGTGGGGCATGTCCTGCAGGCGCTGGTCGGCGGTGTAGGCGTGGATCGTCGTCATCAGGCCCTGCTCGATGCCGAAGGCCTCGTGCAGGACCTTGGCCAGGGGGGCCAGGCAGTTGGTCGTGCAGGAGGCGTTGGAGATCACGTGGTGGGCCTCCTTGTCGTAGGCCTCCTCGAAGTTGACGCCGAGGGCGACGGTCACGTCGGGGTCGGTGGCCGGGGCGCTGATGATCACCTTCCTGGCGCCGCCCGCCAGGTGCCTGGCGGCGTCGGGGCCCTTGGTGAAGAAGCCGGTCGACTCGATCACCACGTCGACGCCGAGCTCGCCCCAGGGCAGGTCGGAGGGATCGCGCTCGGCCAGCACCTTCAGCTCCCTGCCGTCGATCCTCAGCGAGCCCTCGCCGACCTCGACCTCGCCCGGGAAGCGGCCGAGGATCGAGTCGTACCTCAGCAGGTGGCCCATCGTCTGCGCGTCGACGAGGTCGTTGACGGCGACGAACTCGAGGTCGGCGCCCGCCGCGTGCGCGGCCCGGAAGACGTTGCGCCCGATCCGCCCGAAACCGTTGATCCCGACCTTCACTGCCATG
>MKSH01000083.1:22604-22839 GCA_001898095.1 Solirubrobacterales bacterium 70-9
GATTCGGCACTGTTGAAAATCTGCGTCAGTCGGACCCGACGGTGATCTCGATCTCGTAACCGTCGGGGTCCTTGAGGAATGCCGAGTAGGAACCGGAGCCGTAGGAGCGGCGTTCGCCGGGCTCCGACACGCTGGTCCCACCCGCTTTGATCCCGTTTTCGTAGGCCGCCTTCACCGCGACGATCCCGAGGCCGCGGACGCTGAGCAGTCCGAAGCCGGGTCGGGGCTCGTGGTG
>MKSH01000084.1:0-2540 GCA_001898095.1 Solirubrobacterales bacterium 70-9
TGGTCGGCCCGGCGGTCCGCGCGGGCGCGCCCGGCTCCGGCGCGGGCGGCTCCTGCCCCGCCGCGATCGTCTGCCCGAACGTCTCGAACCAGTCCCGCCGCGCCTTCCATTCGGCGTCGAAGGGCCCGCATACCGCCGCCACCCAGGCCGCCTGCGAGGTGAACGGGGTCAGCGGCACCAGCGTCCTCGCGTCCTGCAGCAGCCGCGCCACCCGCCGCACCCGCGTCGCCCCGCCGACGAGCCGCGCCAGCGCATCCACGTCCCGCCGCGCCGAGCCGTTCTCGGCGAGGTACTCGCGCACCGTCTCGTCCAGCCGCAGCGCCGCTTCCGAGGCCTCGACCGCCGCCGGCTCGATCGGCCCCACCTCGCGCACCCCGAGCATCGAGGCGATCGTCGTGTCGAGGTAACGTGCCGCGGTCTCGTATGCCGCGCCGATCGATTTCCGCAGCACGTCGGCGGCCCCGCGCGGCCAGAAGAGGAAGCCGGTGACGAGGCTCACCGCGCAGCCGAGCGCGACGTCCTCGATCCGCACCACCCCGACCGACCAACCGACCGGGTTCAGGAGGTTGAAGAGGACGACGACCACGATCGTGAAGGCGGCCTGGCCGGCGGTGAAGGAGATCGCCCGCGGCGAGTAGGCGCCGAGCAGCACCGCGAACGGCAGCACCGCCCAGAGCAGCCCCGGCTCGGAGCCGAGCGCCACCACGATCAGCCCGCCGACGAGGATCCCGATCCCGGTCCCGGTGATCGCCTCGACCACCGTCGTCCCGGTGGCGAGCGCGCTCGAGCGGAGCACCGAGATCGTCCCCAGCACCACCCAGAAGCCGTTCTGCGCGTCGGTCACCTTGGCGACGAGGACGGCGAGCGCCAGCCCGGCCGCGCCGCGGACGCTGTTGCGGAACCAGACCGAGCCCATGCGACTGTTGGACTCGGCGATCCGCCGGCCCTCCCGCAACCCGATGCGGTCCGGCACCAGGGTCGGCTCGCGCGGTGCCTCGCCGCCCGCGGCCTGGATCGCGTGGCGGCCGATCTGCAGCGCCGCGTAGGCGAGCCCGCGCAGCCGGTAGGCCTCGTTCAGCTCGGCGGTGACCCGCTTCGCGTCGTCGGAGACCCGGCGCTCGACGAACTCCGCCAGGAAGGCGCGGCCGATCGCCCGGTGCTTCTCCGCCAGGTCCCGCAGCTCGCGCCCGTTGTCGCCGGGATCGTTGGAGCGCAGTCGCTCGGCAGCCCGCCGCAACGCCGCCGGGACCACCGCTTCCACAGCGTCGCGCTCGGCGGCGAATCCCGCGGAGACCGAGGCCGGTGCGGGCTCCTCGCGGGCCAGCGCCTCGGTCCAGTCGAGGTCGTCGATCAGCCGGCCGACCGCCGCGGTGCGGGCGCCGACCCCGCTCGGCCGGTGCGGGATCGCGACGAAGGCGTTGCGCGCCTTGGCGTTCGTCTCGTAGGCCGCCTCCGAGAGTTCGCCCAGCCGCTCCTCCTCCAACGCGGTCGGCCGCCCGCCCGCCCGCGCCGCCGTGCCCATCGCCTCCAGCAGCGCCGCCAGCGCCTCGACCGCCACCGCTACCCCGCGCCGCACCCGGTCCGGCGGGCGGCTCGGCCAGAGGAGGAAGATCGCGGCCAGGGAGAAGAGCCCGGCGAGCCCCCACCCGGCGAGCCGATCGGGCAGTTCGCCGAGGTCCGCGGGCACCATCGCGGCGAGCACGAAGGTGAGGATCAGGACCAGCGAGGCGGCGGCGAGGTAACCGTCGATCACCCCGGCGAAGAGGATCGCGAAGCCGACCAGCGCCATCACCACCACCGCCAACCAGGTGGTGTGGGAGCAGAGCGTGCCGAGGGCGATCGTCACGCAACCGGCCGCCAGCACCGCCAGGTAGGCGAGCAGTCGCGCCCGCCTGGTGCCGCCGAAATCGACGAAGACGAGGAAGCCGATCGAGCCGAAGGCGCCGAACAGCGCCATCTGCGGCAGGTCGAAGGCCTTCAGTCCGAGCGCGAACGTCGCCGGCACCACGATCGCCGCCCGCACCGCGTTCTTCAGCGCGAAATGGCCGGGGTCCGAGATCGTCAACTTCACCCACCGAACATACTTCGGGTCTCAGTGTCTGACGCGGACCCTCGACAGACGAACGGCGGCGAGCCCGCGGGCACCCCCGCCGCGACCACCGACGGCGGCAAGACCGCCTGGGCGCGCAACCTGGCGACCCCGGTGCGGGACTTCCTCGGCACCGAGACCGGCTCGGCGCTGGTCCTCGTCGGCGCGGTGCTCGCCGCCCTGCTCTGGGCGAACGTCAACTTCGGCAGCTACAGCGAACTATGGGACACTCACCTCTCGATCCAGGTCGGCTCGCACGGCATCGACCTCGAGCTGCGCGCCTGGGTGAACGAGGGGCTGATGACGCTCTTCTTCCTCGTCGTCGGGCTGGAGGCGAAGCGGGAGATCGACCTCGGCGAGCTGCGCGAGCACAACCGGCTCTGGTACCCGGCGCTGGCGGCGCTCGGCGGCGTCGCCGGGGCGGTCGGCATCTACCTGCTCTTCAACGCGG
>MKSH01000084.1:2883-6664 GCA_001898095.1 Solirubrobacterales bacterium 70-9
CCGCCCCGCCACGAGCTCGAGCGCGCCACCGACCTCACCCGCGAGTTCCGCGAGCAGCCGACCCCGGGCCTCGCCTCGACCGCGCGCCGCAGCCTCGCCCAGGCGATCTCCCCGAACGAGCGCATCCAGTACGCCCTCCACCCCTGGACCAGCTACGTGATCGTGCCGCTCTTCGCGCTCGCCAACGCGGGCGTCCACATCACCGGCGGCCTGCTCTCCGACGCGGTCGGCTCGCCGATCACGATCGGGATCGTCGTCGCCTACGTGATCGGCAAGCCGCTCGGCATCTTCCTCGTCCCCTGGCTGGCGACCCGCGCCCCGGTCCGCAAGCTGGTCGGCGGCGGCAAGCTGACGATCACCTGGCCGGGCCTGCTCGGCACCGGCACCGCGGCGGGCGTCGGCTTCACCGTCTCCTTCCTGATCGCCAGCCTCGCCTTCACCGGGACCGAGCTCGACGAAGCGAAGATCGGCGTCCTCGCCGCCTGCCTGATCTCGCCGGTCGTCGCCTTCGCCGTCTTCCACGGCACCCGCAAGCTGATCCCGCAGTCGCGCCGGCTCGAGCAGCTGCGCCGCACCGCCGAATCGATCATCGACCTCGACGAGGACGTCGACCCGGAGCGCGACCACATCCGCGGCGACCCGCACGGCGCCGTCACCTTGGTCGAGTACGCCGACTTCGAGTGCCCCTACTGCGGCCGCGCCGAGCCGACGATCCGCGAACTGCTCGGGATGGAGCACAAGGGCGGCCTCCGCTACGTCTTCCGCCACCTGCCGCTGCAGGACGTCCACCCGCACGCCCAGCTCGCCGCCGAGGCCAGCGAGGCGGCCGCCGCCCAGGGCGCCTTCTGGCAGATGCACGACACGCTGATGGCCCATCAGGGAGAACTCGACCTCGACGACGTGCACCGCTACGCCGAGGAGCTGGAACTCGACGCCGACCGGCTCGAAGAAGAGGTGCGCACGCGGGTCTACCTGGAGCGGGTCTCCGAGGACGTCGCCAGTGCCGACTCCTCCGGCGTCTCCGGCACGCCGACCTTCTTCATCAACGGCCGCCGCCACCAGGGCGTCTACGACATCGACGCGCTGTCCAAAGCGATCCATCGGGCGAAAATCCTCGCCGACGCAGAAGCGAAAGCCCTGGCCGAGAAGGCGCGGGCGAAGGAGGCGGCGAAGGCGGAGAAGGAACGCGAGAAGGCGGGCCGCGCCTGATGGCCACCTGGGACGACGTCGCCGCGATCGCCGCCGGCCTCGCCGACGTCGAGGAAGGGACCTCCTACGGCAACCGCGCCTGGAAGGTGAAGGGCAAGCTCTTCGTCTGGGAGCGCCCCCTGCGCAAGAAGGAAGTCGAGGCGATGGGCGGCTTCGAGCCCGAGGGCGAAGCCCCGACCGGCGAGATCCTCGGTGCCCGCGTCCCCGACGAGGGCGCCAAGCGCGCGCTGGTCGAGTCAGAACCGGAGATCTACTTCACCACGCCCCACTTCGACGGCCACGCGAGCGTGCTGATCCGCCTAGACCGAATCGGACGCCAGGACCTTGAGGAAGCGATCGCCGAAGCTTGGCACTCCCGCCGCGGCTAGCTGCGGGCGGGCCTCGCGCCAGGTCAGCAGCCGGCCGGCGTCGGGATCGATCAGCTTCAGCCGCAGGGACTTCATCCCGTCGGCGAAGGTGAGGATCGGGACGTCGGCGAAGATCGGGCTCTCCTGGTGGGCGCGCTGCAGGTTGTAGTTCGGGATCTTCGCGCTCAGGTGGTGGACGTGGTGGAGGCCGATGTTGCCGCTGAAGAAGCGCATCACCGGTGAGAGCTTCAGGTAGGAGCTGCCCTTCAGCGCGGCGTCGGCGTAGTCCCAGTTCTCACCGGTCTCCCAGTAGGCGTCCTCGTACTGGTGCTGGACGTAGAAGAGGAAGACCCCGCCGACGCCGGCCAGCATCGCGCAGGGCATCTGCACGAGGACCCAGTCGAGCGGGCTGGTCGCCCACATCGTCGCCCCGACCAGGAGGAAGACCGCGACGTTGGTCATCTGCACGCTATGGATCTGGCGCGGGCGCATGTTCTTGTTCCAGAAGCGGGGGCCGAACATCAGCGACCAGAGCGGGCCGATGGTGAAGAGGACGAACGGGCTGCGGAACCCGCGGTAGAAGAGGCGACCTTTCCAGTCGCGCGCCGCGTACTCGGCGACGGTGATCGTCTCGACGTCACCCTGGCCGCGGCGGTCGAGGTCACCGGAGGTGCCGTGGTGGACGGCGTGGTTGTGACGCCAGTTGGCGAACGGCTGGAAGACGAGCAGGGCGGTGAAACGACCGATCCGGAGGTTGCCGCGGTGGCTCGGCACGAACGAGCCGTGGCCGCAGTCGTGGAAGACGATGAAGGTGCGCAGGAGGAAGCCCGCGGTCGGCAGCGCCAGCGCCAGGCCGATCCACCAGTGGTCGTCGACCAGCAGGTACATGGTCACCATCAGGGCGATGTAGGCGAAAGCCGAGAAGGTCAGGTCGACGAGCGCGCGACCCCAGGAGGGCGTCTCGTAGCGGGCGACGGACTCGCGCCAGTAGGCGCGCGCGCTGCTCGTCTCGGACTGCTGGGTGGAATCGGCCATGCCCTTCTCGAACCTCCGCGTCGTGTCGCCAGGGACACCGACCCGAGGGGGCGCCGGTCGGGGACTTATACAGACCGCAGATAAATCCTGCCTTCGGGTGCCCTAATACGCCGGTCAGATATCCCTATGCATCGAAGATCTCGTTGACGTCGCCCGCGGCCACCGCGTGGACCCCGTCGATCTCACCAAGGTCGGCCGCCAGGTCGGCCACATGGGCACTGCCGTGGACCTCCAGCGAGACGGCGACGTAGGCGCCGGGATCCTCGCCGCGGTCGACGTTCACGTCGGCGACCTTGAAGTCCCGCGAGGTGCAGGTCTCGAGCACCTTGCGCAGGATGCCGCGGCCGTCCTCGTAGACGCCCCGCACCGCCGAGGGCGCGTAGGGCGAGGAGGGCAGGCGTTGGGCGAGCGGCGCCAGCACCCAGACGGTGAGGAAGTAGGCGAGCGTGGTGGCGATCGCGAGGACCGGCAGCGAGGCCCCGGCAGCGGCGCCGACCGCGGCGGTCAGCCAGACCCCGGCGGCGGTGGTCAGCCCGCGCACCGAGTCGCGGCGGACGAAGATCAGCCCGGCGCCGATGAAGCCGATCCCGGAGACGATCTGGGCGGCGATGCGCGAGGGGTCGAGCACCACGTCGTTGGGGACCAGGACGTCGAAGAAGCCGTACTTGGAGATCAGCATGAAGAGCGCCGACCCGAGCCCGACCAGCGTGTAGGTCCGCAGGCCGGCGCTTTTCTGCCGCAGCTCCCGGTCGAGGCCGATCGACGCCGACAGCGCCAGCGCCAGGCCCAGCCGCCAGACCAGGTCCCATTCGTCTATCGAGTGCATTCTCTACCCATCAGGTCGACAAACCGTCCCATAAACGGGTACCCGGCGCGAGCCAGAGGCCCCCGGCCGGCGCTATTCGCAGCTCGGGCGCTTACCTTCGGGGAGGGTCTTGAGCTTGCCCTGGGAGGTGACGGTGAAGCCCATCGGGCTCGGCGTCGTCGGGGTCTTCGCGCGCTTTCCGTCGACCCAGACCTCGACCGAGCCGTTGCCGAACGCGGCGGTGTAGCTGCGCGAGTGGAAGGGACCGGTGGTTTCGCCGGGAGCGAGGATCGCGCCGTCGACCAGCGGCTTGCCCTTGGCGTCGAGGACGCAGGCCCAGACTTCGGCGGTCGGTTCGATCTTCAGCGCCACCGCCGCGGAGGAG
>MKSH01000084.1:6831-8440 GCA_001898095.1 Solirubrobacterales bacterium 70-9
TGGCGGGCACGGCGCCGGCGCAGCGCCTCGGCCCGCCGCGAGGTCGTCCGCCCGAAGGGCCGCGTCGGCGCGTCGGCGCGCCCGCCCGGCGTCCCCCGCTGCCGGCGATAGTCGGCCACCAGCGGCTCGGAGTCGACCTGGAGGAACTGGGCGTACTTGCGGATGAAGGAGCGGATGTAGAACTCCTCCGGCAGCGCGTCCCAGTCTTCCTGCTCGATCGCGCGCAGGTAGCGGGGGCGGATCCCCGTCGCCGCATGGACCTCCTCGAGGTCCACCCCGCGCCGCGTCCGCGCCTCGGACAGGGTGTCGCCGATTACACCCACGGACCCATTGTGCAGAAGCGCGGCCGGATCGTCGTCGTCAGACCTCGACCGGGACGCGCGGTGCGTCCTCGGGCTCGACCACCGGCGGGTCGACGGCGAGGCCGTCTTCGGAGACGCCGCGCACCCGCGACATCCGCGAGGGCAGCAGCCAGAGGACGCCCGCGATGCCGCCGATCGCGGCGATCCACATCGTCGGGCGGAGGCCGATCGAGGCCGCCAGGAGCCCGCCGCCGAGCGCCCCGAGCGGGCGGATGCCCCAGTTGACGAAGAGGATCGCCCCCCAGACCCGCGAGCGCAGCGCGTCGGGGATCACCGCCGCCTGCAACGAGGCGAGGCCGACCTCGAGGATCATCACGCCGACCCCGGAGCCGAACTCGGCGGCGGTGAGGAGCACCCAGGAGACGGCGGGCGGGCCGGAGGCCAGCGGCACCAGCAGCAGCGGCAGCGGGGCAATCACGAAGGAGAGGATCAGCGCCTTGCCGAGGCCGATCCGCGCGTTCAGGCGCTTCGCCCAGACCGTGCCGAGGATGCTGCCGAGGGCGCCGACGCCGAGCGCGATCCCGATCGCCCCCGAACCGAGCCCGAGCTCCCGGGTGGCGAAGAGGACGAGCAGCGCCCAGAAGGCGGTGTTGAAGAGGTTGAAGGTGGCGGTGCCGAACAGCGAGGCGCGCAGCAGCGGAGTGCGGCGGATGAAGCGGATGCCCGCGGCGAGGTCGGAGTCGGGCGGCGCCGCGGGCGGCTCGGGCACCTCGGCGCGGCGGACGAAGAGCGCCGAGAGCAGGAAGGTGAGCGCGTCGACGGCGATCGCCACGGGCGCGGTCAGGGCAGCGACGAGGAGGCCGCCGAGGGTCTTGCCGCCGACGATCGAGACCGAGCGGCTGCCGATCAGCAGCGAGTTCGCCTCGACGTACTCGGCCGGTTTCACCAGCGAGGTGAAGACGGTCTGCTCGGAGACCATGAACAGGGTGCCGAGGGTGCCGGTGAGGAAGGCGGCGACGTAGAGGATCGGCATCGTCAACACCCCGAGCAGGCTGGCCAGCGGGATGCCGAGGAGGAGCGCGGCGCGGCCGAGGTCGGCGCCGATCAGGATCGCGCGGCGGCTGGCGCGGCGGTCGGCCCAGGCGCCGAAGGCGAAGGCGAAGAAGAGGTTCGGCGCCAGCTCGACCGCGCCGAGGAGCCCCATCTGCTCGGCGTCGGCGTTCAGCGTGAGGACGGCGAGCAGGGGGATCGCGAGCAGCGCGATCTGGTCGCCGAAGAGGGAGATGGTCTGCCCGGTCCAGTAGTGG
>MKSH01000084.1:8490-12307 GCA_001898095.1 Solirubrobacterales bacterium 70-9
GGATGAAGCTGACCGCGCGCGACCCCTCCGGACGGTCGACGTGGTCGGTGACCCGGCGCGCGTAGGGCTCGAGCAGCCTGCCGATCCGCCGGTTCACGTCTTCCAACTCGGCCGCGGTGAGGTACAGCAGCCGGTCGCCGAGCACCGCCGCCTCCGACCACTCCTCGGTCTCCCCGGCGCGCCGGTCGACCCACTTCAGCGTCTCCTCGAACCAGCGCTCGACCACCACCCGGGTGAGCAGATCCGTCGCCTCGTCGGGCTCCCCGCCCGGCCCGCGCGAGGCCCATTCGTGCCCCATCGAGGTGGCGCGCCAAGGTCGCGCCCTGCCCCGTCCCCCGCCCGCTTCCTCGACCAGCCCCCACTTGGCCAGCTGGCGCAGGTGGAACGAGCACCCGGCGGGGCTCTCGCCGATCCGCTCCCCCGCCTGCGTCGCGGTCAGCGGCCCGACCCGCCGCAACTCACCGAGCAGGGCAAGGCGGGTCGGATGCGCGACCGCCCGCAACGCCCGCGGGTCGGTCAGCCGGACGACTGAATTATCGCCCCGCGGGTCCTGATGATCCTGGGTAATCGGCTCCATAACCCGTGTCGAAAGACATCTTTCGACACGGACGTCCGACTGTCAAGTCAGCGCTCAAGCGGCGGCGGGGACGCTGATCCGACCAAGAACCGCCTTCGTATAGGGGCGCTTGGCGGTCCGATCGGCGACCGCGGCGAGGAACGCGCCCACCTCCTCGGACTGCAGGTGGGAGTGCATCTGCGCGGCCTCTTCCCTGCTCCAGAACGGGAGGAGGTAACAGGTGTCGTCGACCAGGGGAGGGGCCCCGTCTGCCCCCGGCTCGAGGAGGCGGAAGGTGGGGTCGTCGTAGAACCCCGAGATCGCGACCTTGAAGGGGGCTGTCGTGTACTCACCGACGCCGAAAAGCATGAACGCAGGTTTTCCGCGGTAGATCCGCGATTTTCGGGCGTCGAACCTGACGCGGTGGGACTGCAGGTAGGCCGCCAGCTTCGGCCACTCCTCCTCCAGGTGCGGGACCGGGCCCGACAAATCAGTCTGGTAGAGCGGGAACCATCGGCGCGGCGATCGTCCCGCGGCGAGGTCCGAGCTCTTATAGAGAGGCGAGAGCGCCTCCTCCTCGATGTCCACCGCTTCTCCGAAGCCATTGACGAGGCCGTCAGCGGTGCGGCGGAGCTCGAGGACTTTGGACAGATCGTGCTTCAAACCTTGGCGCCAGACGAGGCGGTCGTCCGGCCCGGCCTCCAGGTGCGCCGCACTCGCATAGGCATCGAGGTCTTCGACGAACACGCCGTCGAGATAGCCGGCCGAGGTCGACCGCGAACCGCCGAGCGTCGGATACACGTCAATCGTGGACTCGACCGCCGGGTCGCCCGGCGTCAGGCGGACGATGAACAACCCCGCCTCGACGGCCGCCCCGAACCAGCGGCGAGCGTCGATGCCGAAGAACTTGGCGCCGGCGACCCCCGGCTGCCCGAGGAGATCCCGCGCCATCTTCATCGCCACCGACCGCTTGACCAGGAAGGCGAGCCGGAGCTCCCGGGCCGAGCCCAGCACCTCGATCAGGTTGAGCAGGATCGCCTCGGCGATGTCGAAATTCGCCTTGCCGGTCAAGGCATCGAAGCCTTTCAGCCCGAAGCGATTGCGCTTTGCCGGCAGGTTCCGAACCTCCATCCGTCCCTGGACCGAGTTGGTGACCCAAGGCGGATTGCCGAGCGCCAGCACCACCTTGCCGGCGACCTCCTCGCGGACCGCCCCCGGGTCGAGGTCGAACACGTTCATGCGATCGACCGAGCCGGCGATGCCCTGCGCGGCGAGGAGCGTCCGACTCGTCTCTACGTACTCCGCGTTGACGTCCCAGGCAAGCCACCGCTTACTCCGCGCCGCGGCCGGAGCGGTGCGGACGAAGGCGCCGAGCCCGACCGTGGGCTCGACCATGACATCGACGTCATCGACATCGAGCGCCCCCCAGACCTCCTCCGCGAGCGCCGGCGGCGTCTGAAAATCGCCGTAGGGGTCGCCGACCCCTACGGCCTCAGAGGATTTCATCGATCCCCGCGATGCCGCCCTTGACCACCCGTTCGTATTTGAGTCGCCACTGCAGCGCGTTCGAGATCGTCAGGTAACCGAGGGCCGGAGGGTTTTCCATCAGCCAGTTCGCGTACTCGTACAGCTCCGCCTCATCCGCGGGGATGTTCCGATCCGCCAAGAACGCGGTGACGTCATCGACGTTCCCGTCCGGGTCGTCGATGATCTGGCGAAGCCCCTTCGTCGTCTGATGGTCCCCGGTCAGCTCTGCCGGTATGTACCGGACCGCCACGAACCGCAGATTCTTGTCCCGCTCGTCCGACTTCTCGTAGACGAAGATGATCAGGCCGTAGCCGAGGCCCTCGATTTTCTGTTTGAACGTCTTGAAAGGCGAGGACGACTGCGGCTGCCGATGGGAGGTGACCTTGATGTCGATGTTGAACGACGGGAGGTCGATTCCTTTGGCCGCGTTCCCTTCGACCGCCTCGATGATGCCGGCGCCGGCCAGGTCCTTCTTGAAGGCCAGCTCGATATAGCCGCCGATGGTCTTGCCGTCGGAGACGCCTCGCAGCGTCGGGTGATCGACTGCTTCAAACGCCTTGCCGAAGAGAGCGGCCCGAGCGATGAGTCCGTCGACCGATGGCATCGCATGAAGCTACCAACCGTCAGCGATGCAATACCCCGGCTTCGGCCAGGGGAGCGAGTTGGGGCTCCTTCACCGGCGCGTCGCCGAGGGCTTCGTCGATCGCGGCCAGTAGGTCGGCGGAGAGCTCGACGCCGGAGGCCTTCACGTTGGCGTGGACCTGCTCGGGGCGGGAGGCGCCGACGATCGCGGCCGCGACCTCGCTGCGGCGCAGCACCCAGGCGAGCGCCAGCTCGGGCAGGCTGAGGCCCTCGCCCGCGGCGATCGGCACGAGGCACTGGACCGCCTCCAGGGTCGCCTCGCTCATTTTCCCGTCGATGAATTTGTTCATCGACTCGTTGGCGGCGCGGGAGTCGGCGGGCGGCGCCTCGCCCGGCTTGTACTTGCCGGTCAGCACACCCTCGGCGAGCGGCGACCAGACGATCTGCGAAATCCCGTTGGCGGCGCTCAGCGGGAAGACCTCGACCTCCGGCGCCTGCCAGAGCATCGAGTACTGCGGCTGCGAGGAGACGAAGAGGTCGGGACCGGCGATCTCCAGCGCCGCCTCGATCTGCTCCACGGTCCACTCGCTGAAGCCGAGGTAGCGCGCCTTGCCGTCGGCGACGACCTTCTGCAGCGCCTCGATCGTCTCCTCGATCGGCACTTTGGGATCGAAGCGGTGCGCTTGATACAGGTCGACGTGGTCGGTCTGCAAGCGCGTCAGCGAGGCGTCGATCTGCTTGCCGATCTGGGCGGCGGAGAGGCCGCGGTCGTCGGGGTCGTCCGACATCTGGCCCCAGACCTTGGTCGCCAGGATGTAGGAGTCGCGCGGCCGGGCGGAGAGGATCTCGCCCCAGGCGGCCTCGGCGGCGCCGCGCCCGTAGATGTTGGCGGTGTCGAAGAAGTTGATGCCCGCCTCGAAGGCGGCGTCGGTGCAGGCACGGGTCTGGTCGGCCTCGATCCCGCCCGCGTAGGTCAGCCACGAACCGAGGGCGATCTCCGATACCTCGAGGTCCGAGCTGCCGAGCTTGCGAAAGCGCATGTGTCTCCTTTGTCCGGTGGGGCTTGCGCTGCCCACGCTACCCGGAGGGAGGCTCCGCCTATCGCGGGCGGCGACGGGACGGCGTGTTCGGGGGCATTGCGGGTGGGGTCGG
>MKSH01000084.1:12351-21337 GCA_001898095.1 Solirubrobacterales bacterium 70-9
GGCGACCCGGGCAGGCTGTGGCCGCCTCCGAGACGCCCAGGACGGGGGAGCTTTGCGGGGATTCGCGGAGGTCCGCGACGTCTGCGGGAGGACGGGGCGCGGCCCGCCCGAGGTGTGCGGGGTCCTTGGGAAGAGACGGGCGCATTCCTCCGGGAACGTCACGTTCACTAAGGAGAGACGCCGGGAACGTCACCTCGGCGTGCGGGTTCGTCGCGCCTTCCCAAGGGCCGGATCGCGCTGCGTGAGTTGACCCTCCTATAGCAGGGTCAAACCAGGGTCACGAGTTCGTGACCGTGGAGGAACCCCGCGACAGGTGACGTCTCCCTCGATTCGTCGTGACGTTCGCGGCATCTCTCCCAAGTCGAGGCGACGTTCCCGGCATCTTCGAAACGCACCTCCGCCTCTCCCCACGGACCCGGCCCTCTCGTGGCGGCCACAGCCTGCCCGGGCCGCCACGAGAGGGCCGTCGTCCCTTGTCCGTCCCTTGCCCGTCCCTTATAACCCCGCCCGGCTACAGGCCGACCGGATGCCGCACGACGAAGCCCTTGCCGAGGAAGGGTTCGGTGTGCCAGCGCGGCCCGGTGACGCCGGGCGCGTCGCCGCCGGTGTCCCAACGGAGGCCGGCGACGGTCATGTAGACGTGCTGCTTGTTGGCGTAGATGGTGATCCAGGTGCCCGGGCCGGGTTCGCCCCAGGTCATGAAGGAGCCGGAGACCAGCGGCGCTTCCAGCAGCTTGCCGCCGTGCAGGGCGTAGGAGACCGAGCCGGAGCAGTCGTAGCCTTTGTCCCACCAGCGCGCGTGCCCGCCGCCCCATATATAGGGCGTGGCGCGGATCCGGTTGGCGGCGGCGATCACCTGCTTGACCACCGGCGGCGCCGAAGCGGGGGCGACGGCGCGTTCGCCGGCCAGCGTGGCGGTGGCGCCGGGGACGGTCGGGGCGGGCGTCGGGACGCCGCTCGGAGCGGTGAGCCCGGGGACTTCCGTTTCCGCGGTCGAGGCCGGGGTCGAGGGCGTTTCGACGGTTTCGCCGGAGTAGGTGGCGTTCAGCCCGCCCGAGCCGGCTTGGGCCGCCGGGGCGAAGAGAAGCAGCAGGAGCGCCAGGGCAGCCGCGGCGGCGATTCCGACGGTCGAGGCCGTCGACCCCGCCCCCCAAGCCGGGTTCGCCGCATGCGGTCGCCTTGAGAAGTAGCTCACCTAGGGGTTTTCGACCCGCCGGGGGGAGCCCGAAATTCTGCACGTCGACGCCCAGTGGAGAATTCCTCCTCTGCTACCGATAACCCAGATCAGTATGAATCGCGCGATGCGCCGCCTTTCCCTCGTTCTCGCCGTCCTCGCCCTCGGCGGGGTGTTCGCCGCCACCGCCGCCCAGGCCTCACCTTGGACGCTGACCACGCTCAACCTCGGCGACAAGGAAACGATCTTCGGCATGCACTGCGAAGCGAGCGGCTTCTGCGTCGGGGTCGGCCAGGAAGGCGTGGTGGTCCAGTCGACCGCCCCGACCGCGGGCGCCGGCGCCTGGACGGTCGGCCACGTCACCCCGGCCGGGGAACTGAACGCCAACCTGCGCGGGATCTCCTGCCCGAGCGCCACCCTCTGCGTCGCGGTCGACTCCAGCGGCGGCGTCTGGACGACCACCGACCCGGGCGCCGGCGCAGCCTCCTGGTCGGCGACGAAGATCCCCAAAGCCAGGTCGCTCTTCGGCGTCGACTGCGTCGCCGCGACCCAGTGCGTGGTGGTCGGCGGCACCGGCGTCTTCACCTCCGCCAACCCGACCGGCGGCCCGACCGCCTGGGTTCGCACCGTCCTGCCCGGCAACCCGCTCCTGCGCGGGGTCAGCTGCACCGGCACGCTCTGCGTGGCGAGCGCCTTCAACGGCGAAATCTGGACGACGACCAACGCGACCGGCGGGGCGAGCGCCTGGACCTCCGCCGGCCAGCCCGCGGGCGAAGAACCGCTGCTCGGCATCAGCTGCTTCAGCGAAGCGCTCTGCATGGTCGGCGGTGAAGGCAAGGTGCTGGTCTCGACGCTCCCGACCCAGGGCGTCTACGCCTGGCCGACGACGCCACTGCCGCGCCGCTTCCAGATCGTCGCCAGCGACTGCCCGCAGGCCAACCTCTGCATCCTCACCTCGAACAACGGCGAAGTGACGGCGACCAGCAACCCCGTCGGCGGCCCCTCGGCCTGGCTCACCGAACACCTGATCAAAGGCGTCACCAACGCCCTCTTCGGCCTCTCCTGCCCGAGTGAACTCCTCTGCGTCGCGGCGGGCAAATTCGGTCAGATCCTCACCTCGACCCAGCCCAGCGCCACCGGCCAGCCGGAACCGCCGCCCCCTCCCCCGGCCCCGACCACCCTCCTCACCCACACCCCGCCGACCCTGATCCACCTCGGCGTCCGCACCCCGGCCCCGACCGTCGCCTTCCGCTTCAAGGGCCAGGGCACCGGCCCGTTCTGGTTCCGCTGCAGGCTCGACAGCAAACCCGGCAGGATCTGCACAGCGCCCTTCAAGGCCCGCGTCGGGGTCGGCAACCACGCCTTCCGCGTGCGCGCCTTCGGCCCCGGCGGCGGTGCCGCGACAACGCTCCTCTACCGCTTCAAGGTCGAACGGGCGAACCCGAAACCCAAGCCGAAGCCGAAACCGAAACCGAAAAAGCACCACAAGTCGTGAGCGGGACGACCGTCGCCAACAAGGTCCTCGACATGATCGGCGAGGTCCAGGGCATGCTGGACCTGGACGAGCTGATCGACGGCCTGCTGGTCGCGATCCGGCGCAACGTCCCCTCCGACTACGTCTCGCTCAACGACATCGGCCCCGACACCGACCGGGTGATCGCCGTGGTCACCCCCGACCTCCCCAAGGAGATGTACAGGATCTGGGGTGAGTACGCCTTCCAGAACCCGCTGATGCAGAGGTACGTGGAGACGCTCGACGGCCGGCCCTACCGTTTCTCCGACGTGGTGTCACGCGAGGAGTACCGGGCGAGCGACCTCTACCGAAACTTCTACTCGCTGATCGACGTGGAGCACCAGATGGCCTTCACCCTGCCGGCGACCCCGGGCCGGGTGATCGCGATCGCCCTCTCCCGCTGCGACGAGGACTTCAGCGACGAGGACCGCGACGTGATCGAACGGGCCCGCCCCTACCTGATCCAGGCCTGGCGCAACGCGATCGACCACACCGCCCTGCGCGACGAGCTCGTCGCCCGCCCGCTCGGGCCGGCGCCGGCCAACGGCACCGTGGTCGATGCCCTCCGCTCCCGCGGCCTGACCGAGCGCCAGGCCCAGGTCCTCGCCCTGGTCGCCCACGGGCGCTCCAACCGCGACGCCGGCGCGATCCTCGACATCAGCGACCGCACCGTGCAGAAGCACCTCGAGCACTGCTACCGGGAGCTCGACCTCCCCGGCCGCTCCGCCGCCGCCGAGTTCGTCTGGGCCCTGCTCGCCGAGGTCGGCGCCCACGACGTCCCCGGCGAGCCCGCGCGCCGCGGCCTCGACGGCCGTGCGGGCGCCGTCGGCTAGCCGGATCGACGCCTGCAATCGTCCGCCAGTACGCCAACGTTGGTGGTGGTCACCTCCTCCGCCACGCCGACCGGCTCAGGACGAGGGTCGTTTGAACAGCCACCGGATATGGACCGGGACTTCCTTGGACTTCCAGCCGTGCTCCTCCGTGATCAGCGCGGTGTCCATGACCGTCTCTCCGATGCACTCCCACCCTTCGGTCCCGACCTCCTGCAGCACCTTGAGGTACCAGGTGGTCTCGGCATCCGGATTCTCGGAATCGCTGCCCAGTCGGACCTCCGCCTTCTCGCCGGGTCGGTAGATGTAGAACTGGGATTTGAACACGGTGACACCGGGGATCGGGGGCACTTTCCATTCCCGGGTGGAGACCCAGACGACGCTCATGTACTCCCACCCGGTGGCCATCGAGCGGTCCCGCGTCGCCGCTCAGTCGCCCTTACCGCGGCGGCTGAACGGTTCCGCGAGGTCGGCCTCGGCGAAGCCGCCGGTGGCCGTGGAGCCGTTGGCGTAGCGGTAGAGGGCGACGGCGAAGACCTCGCGGGTGGCAAGGGAGAGCGCGGTGACGAGGAGGAATCCGCCGACCGCGATCGCGATCAGCGCGGCGCCGAGGTTCGGGTTCTGATGGTTGACGAGCAGTCCGGCGGCGAAGAGGGCGGCGATCGGGATCGTGGCGACGATGGTCCAGGCGCCGATGCCGACGAGCCCGGTGATCCCCTCTCCCCACTTGCCCTTGATCAGGTTGACCGACGCCTTCGCCGTCTCGAGCGGCCCGGGGCCCTCGAGGGCGAGGAGTGGGACGGCGAAGATCGTCGCCAGGCTCCAGGCGGCGCCGAGAAGCCATGAGGCGATCCGGCCGAAGCCCGGGATCCGCGAGGCGAGCTGCTCGAGGATGAAGCCGACGCCGGCGGCCAACAGCGCCCACTGGGCGATCTGCCCGACCCGCTTCCAGGAGATGCCCAGAGCCTCGCGCACGCCGATCGGCCGGCCATCGAAGCTCGCCGCCGCCGCCCCGGCGAGGGCAACGTTGAAGAAGACGCTGAGGAACGTCATCGGGTAGAGCGCGATCAGCGCCGCCACCGCCACGGCGCGACCGGAATGGCCCGGCGAGTTGAAGTAGCCGGAGAAGTAGAAGATCGCCGCGGTGCCCGCCAACCCGAAGCCCGAGCCGATCAGCGCGATCGACACCATCGTCGGTTCCCGCCGGATCAGCTCCCAGGCGACCTTGGTCAGCCGCCAGCCGCGCGCCATCTTCCCCTCCTGAGCCTGCCCGTTCACGGTCGGAAGGATAGGGCAGATCGCCGCGATTACTTAGTGCCCTTCGGGGTGCGGTCGGGTGCGGTGTCACTTGTAGATGGCGACCGGCAGGATGACGGCGCCCTGGCGGTGGATCTCGCTCTGGTCGAGCAGGACCTGGGTCATCGATTGGCTCCTGACGATTTCCTTCAGGTGAACGTGCCGCACCTCGTTTTCGTGTTCCAACGCTTCCAGCAGCTCGATGAAGCTGCTGGCCGCGGTCGGGGTCACCTCCCGCTGGGTCAGGTCTTCGGCTTCACCCGAGGTACCGGCTTCGAACAGCCCTTTGACGGCGAGCTTGGCGGTCAGCGAGTCGGTCTGCTTGTGCTGCAGTTGCTCGCTGGAGGTGGCGCCGCCCTGCATCTGCGCCAGGTACGAGAGCACGCGGCCGGTGTCGAGGTAGAGGAACTCGGCCGGCCGCGCGGCCCGCTGGGCGGTTTCGGCGTCTTCCTTCACCGGCGATGAGAACACCCCGACGAGGAACAGCGCCACCACGGCCAACAAGGCGACGGTCACGACTCCCCAGGCGATGATCCGATTCCAGCGGACCTCTCCGTTCTCGCCCTTCAACAGGATTGTCTTCGGAGATTTCACGGAGGCGCGACGGTCCCACACCGCCCTCGCCAAGACAAGAACTCCGAAGTATTTAGAAGTTTGCTTCGCCCACGCACAGAGCGCCTGCGGAGCCGGCTCCCTTGCGACACGGTCCTCTAGGTTAGTTCGGTGACCGTCGAACCTTCGCCCGCTCCACCGGCTCCGTCGGAGCGATGGCGATGGGCTCCCTCGCCGGCCCGCGCGGTCGCCGCCGCATACGTCTGCGCGATCTTCATGACCGGGATCGACATGCACATCGTGAACGTCGCGCTGCCGACCCTGTCGACCGATTTCGACGCCCCGCTGTCCGACGTCCAGTGGACCGTGATCGCCTACCTGCTGACGCTGGCGGTGGTGATCCCGGCCTCCGGCTGGATCGGCGATCGGATCGGGACGAAGCGGACCTTCCTCTTCGCGCTCGCCCTCTTCACCCTCGCCTCGGCGCTCTGCGGCGCGGCCCAGTCGCTGCCCCAGCTGGTCGCGGCGCGGGCGCTGCAGGGTGTCGGCGGCGGCCTCCTCACCCCGATCGGGACGGCGATGCTCTACCGCGCCTACGGTCCCGAGCGGCGGGCGCGGGTTGCGCGCACGCTGATCCTGCCGATCCTGATCGGGCCCGGCGCGGCCCCGATCCTCGGCGGCGTCCTGACCGAGACGCTGTCATGGCGGTGGGTGTTCTTCATCAACGTGCCGTTCGGGATCGCGATGGTCGTCTTCGCCTGGCTGTTCGTCCCCGAGCACCAGCCGTCGCCCCACGGCTGGCTCGACGTCGCCGGCCTGATCCTCTCCGGCGCCGGCCTGAGCGCCCTCCTCTACGCGATCAGCGAGGGCTCGATCCTCGGCTGGGCCGCGCCGGAGGTCGTCGCATCAGGGCTCGGCGGCATCGGCCTCCTCTGGCTCTTCGCCCATCGCGCCCTGCGAGCGGAGGAACCGATCCTCGACCTGCGCCTCCTCCGCGACCCCCTCCTCCGCTCGACCAACATCACCTTCACCCTCACCACCGCCGTCTTCCTCGGCAGCCTCTACCTGACCCCGATCTTCCTCCAGCAGGTGATGGGCCAATCGCCGATCGAGTCGGGCACCACCACCTTCGTCGAGGTCCTCGGCGTCGCGGCCGGCTCCCAGACCCTCGGCCGCCTCTATCCCCGCCTCGGCCCCCGACTCCTCTGCGTCCTCGGCGGCATCACCCTCACCATCTACCTCGCCCTCTTCCTCCTCGTCGACGACTCCACCAGCCTCTGGCTCGTCCGCGCCCTCATGTTCTTCGGCGGCGTCGGCAACGCGGGCACCTTCCTCGCCATCCAGACCTCGATGTTCACCAACATCTCGAGCGCCGACACCGGCCACGCCTCCGCCATCTACAACACCATTCGCCAATCCTCGATCGCGATCAACATCGCCATCGTCACCTCGATCGTCTCCGCCGCCGGCAGCACCACCCTCACCGCCTTCCACCAGGCCTACCTGGCCGCCGCCATCCTCGCCCTGACCGGCACCATCCTGGCCTGGCTCCTGATCGACAACAAGCTGGCGACCAAGACGATGATCGGCGGGTCGTCCGGGCAGGGGAGCGATCTCGGGGCGACCTAGGCGAGCGATGCGCCCGGCGCGAGCGAAGGCGCTCGATTTCGGCGGAAGCCGGGGATGGACTCGACTCGCGTCGCTCAGACCTGCGTCCCGGGAGCCTCGGAGAGCTTGCCCGAGTGGATCCGCTCGGCCATCTCGCTCGACTCGGCGCGGTAGACGCGGCCGTCCTCGAACTCGATCACCGGATAGGCGCGCTGGCCCGAGAGACGCTCGAGGTCCTCACGCCTCGACCGGCGCAGCGGACCCTTGACGACCGCGTAGGAGATCCCCTCCTCGTCGAGCGCCTTCTGGACCCTCCAGCACGGATGGGCGCCGAACCTCGCCCACATCAGCGAGCAGCGATGGAGCTTGACCGCCATCGGGGCGAGCCTACGTCGGCGGCCTCCGGGGCGCAACCTGAGGGGTCGGGACCGACACCCCCCAGCCCAGGGGCAACGCACCCGGGCCGCGTCACGGGCGGGACGGGCTCGGGGGTCCCTACCATCGTCATCGGATGAGAGACGAGGGACGCAAGAGGACCGGCACCTGGATCGGCATCCCCTACGACTGGCGGCGACCGACGAAGGCACGCCTGAGGTCGCGGTGGTGGAACCCCGACGACCCGCGCTTCCTGACGCCGAAGGCGTTCGGCTGGGGCTATGACCTGAACGTCTACTGGCTCTTTCACCGCAAAGGCGGGCACGGATAGCCGGCGTCGGGCCGGCCGTCCGACGCTGCCTGAGAGTCGTCGATGCCGGCGCGCATGCGTCCCTACTTCGAGACGGCGGCGCAGACGGCGTATGGGGTGATCGTGTAGACGGTTTCCGAGGCGCTGGTGGTCTGCACGTACCACTCGCCCGGGCTCTGGTCGACCGGCTGGTCGGCCCTCACGTAGATCGTGTTGTCGGCGCCGGAGGAGGAGAAGCCGCCGCCGAGCACGCTCGTCCCCGGCGGGCAGTAGGCGTAGGCGGAGTCGAGGTTGATCCCACCGCCCGAGCTGAGCACAGGCGTGCCGCTCACCACCTGGTAGTCGCTCATCCCCGGAGGTCCCTGGGTCCCCTGCCGGCCCTGATCGCCTTCACGGCCCTGGGCGCCCTGGGGCCCGGCAGGTCCGGATTGCCCGGCAGGACCGGCCGGTCCCTGCCTGTTCCAGCTGAGTTTGCGGTCGTGCCTGGCGCACTTCTTGGCGCTGTAGAGAGCACCGCCCTCGTGTTCGACGCAGACGGTGATCGTGGCGCCGCCCGAGGAGGCGAGCGCGTAGGCGCCGAGGGCGGCGAGGAGCAGGGCCGCGACGCCCACCCCCAACGCGACTCCGGAGAAACGTCTCACGATGGTCCCCTTTCGGTCGTGGACTACGTTCACCGACCCTAATCCAGGATCTGCCAGGCGCGAGGACTATCGGTTCCCAGTCCGCCGACCGGGCACCCGAGGGTCCTGCGCCGGCGCGGACGCGCATGCCCCGGATATCCGGTCCCGCTACGCCGCGACCGCCCTCGCGGCGCAGACGATCGGCCCGGAAGACCCGAACCCGGATCCCGCCGACGCCCAGGCGTTCGCGGGCCAGAGCGGCAGGCTGCTCTTCAACATGGAAGCCCCGGCCGGGCAGGTGCTGGCCACGCCGGGCGCCGCCTCTGTCGCGAGGAAGGAGATCGCGAGGCCCTCGGGACACGGCCGCCCGATCCCGATCCCCCGGCGCAGTCCCTGCGGGACGCGCTACCAGGAGGCAGGTCCGGCGGCGGGGGCGAGTCGTGCAGGTGCGGCAGCCTCGAGTGCTCGGAGTGCAAGGCGGGTCGGGAGGCGGAGGCACGGGCGCGCGAGGCCAGGGCGCGACAGGAGGATGTCGGGCGCCACGAGAAGCTGGTCAGGGGCGTCCGTGAGGCGGCCCAGGAAGCGGCCCACCACCTCCCGCGCGAGAGTCGCCTCGAGATGGTCCATGCCACCAGCAAGCTGATCCGCACGGGAGACATGGGAGGATCGCGCAACGAGAACTGGCTCGAGGTCGACGGGCGCCTCGGC
>MKSH01000084.1:21786-22219 GCA_001898095.1 Solirubrobacterales bacterium 70-9
GCCCGCGCATACGCTGGGCAATGCCGTGCGCCGCGTGGTGGGCGCGCTGCGCCAGTTCGTCGGCGACCGCACCGCACGCGCCGGCGCTTCGACGACCGGCCCGGCGAGCAACGCCGAATGAGGCGCTTCTATCGAGGCTTGTTCATCGTCTGGGTCGCGCTGCGCTACGGCCTCGACGAGCTGGTGCTCACCAGCTTCCAGAAGCCCTGGCTGCGCGTGGTCGCGCGCATCGTGTCCTTCGGACGCAACCTCGACGCGCCGCGCGGCCAGCGCTTGCGCGAGGCGCTCGAAAGGCTCGGCCCCATCTTCGTGAAGTTCGGCCAGGTGCTGTCGACCCGGCGCGACCTGCTGCCGCCCGACATCGCCGACGAGCTGGCTTTCCTGCAGGACCGCGTGCCGCCGTTCCCTTCGTCGGTGGCCATCGCCACCATCG
>MKSH01000085.1:0-986 GCA_001898095.1 Solirubrobacterales bacterium 70-9
CAACCAATTCCCGCACGGCCGCGTAATCGTCAAGAGTCGCGACGATCCGCCCATCCGCCGCGCGCTCGCGGGTTGCGCGGTGAAGCAAGGCGTGCGCCCGAATCAACGTCAGCAGCAAGCCGAAATCGCGCCGCAATCGGACGGCGGACGCCGCCGTGCGCTCGGCGAGCTCTATGGCATAAGGGATCGTCACGCGATGCTCGCCGGCGGCCAGCCAGGTTTGAAGAGCATGCCACGGCGTGAAATCGACAGAGCGAGCCGTTTCATCCGCGATGGCGTGAAACACGAGCCGCGTCTGTTCCGGCGTGTCCGTCACGGGAAGCGAAATCATCCGCGTTTCGTTCTCGGGATGGATATGCACCGAAGTTGTCGTCAAGATCAGTCCGGTCGGCCCTTCTCGCTCAATGAGCCGGGAGCGCAAACCGTCTTTCGTCTTCTCGACCGTTTCATACCGAATGCGTCCTTCGGAGAGCAACGAGCGCATGAGATAGCTGGCGAAGTCGCCGGCGAGTCCCGCCGCCTCATAAATGATGAGCACCCGATGCGTCATCGGCTCTTCGGAGTAGGCGAGAGCGCGTTCGCTCATCGCCGAAAGCGCGAACCAATTGCCCGCCGGAAAGAACTCGGCGACTTTTTCGACCAGATGGCTCTTTCCGGCCGAACTCGGTCCCTTCACGATTGCGGACACCGGACGGTCGAGCAGACGCGAAACGAAGACGAGAAAGAGAACTTTCGCCGCGCGCGATTCGCCCGCGACGCGCCGTTGTTCAAGATCGTTGGTGAACGCGGCCAGGATGTTCGGCGATTCGGCGAGGTCGCGGCAGACGATCCATGCAGCTTCGGCTTCGGCGCGTTCGGCGTTCGCCTCAACCTCGGCGAGGGGTCGCGCCGCCGCCTTGATCGCTTCCCATCGTTCGAGAAAGCAGTCCGGGTCGAGCGCATGCAGCGCGTTGGCATCCTTGACGCCAAAGGGCGTGAAATCCACG
>MKSH01000085.1:1004-1620 GCA_001898095.1 Solirubrobacterales bacterium 70-9
ATCTTCGAGCTCGTGAGCGCGCTTTGCAGCGTGTCGCCGCCTTGGTCCGGTTCGATCGGAACGTAAATGCGCGCGATGCCTTCGAAGAACGGCGCCATTCGCTCGTCGTTCCAGGTGCCGGCGCCCGGCAGGCCAAACGCGGGTTCGCCATGCAGCCAAAAGGTCTGCGTGTCCGACTCGCCTTCCGGCAACACCGCTTCCCCGCGTTCAACCGCCTCCCAGCGCCGGTCGCGGCCATAGAGAACGGCTTTGCTGCCTTTGCGCCAGCGAAACCGTTGCTTACCGGTCAGCGAGACGCGAAACCGAACCGCGTCTTCATTGCCGTGTTCGTCGAGATAGGGAATGCGGACGGCCGGTGCCTTGATGTAGGTCATGTCTTGCAAGCCCAGCGCACGGAGAAACGCCTCGGGCAACTGCTTTGCCGCCGCGTATTCGGCCCCGGTCAAGCCGTCGGACTCGTGCGGTTGTGCGTCCGCTTCTTCCGGGAAATGCACTCCCCCCTCCTGACGCGGGCGCGGCACATTGAGCCGGTCAGCGAGGTCGAACGCGCCGCCGCCCGCCTTGCATGCATCGCAACACCACGCCGCCTTTTCGCGGTTCCACCGGGCAGAGGGAT
>MKSH01000086.1:0-221 GCA_001898095.1 Solirubrobacterales bacterium 70-9
GTTCAGTTTCGAGGACTCTTCGGTGCCGCGGATGTTCAGCAGCGCGAGGCCGACGACGAGCACCGCGCCGCCGATCACGTCGCCCGGGCTGTGCCCCAGCGCGGGCCAGAAGACGGCCAGGTAGTGGGGCACGAAGAACGACGAGATCGCGACCGTGATCGTGTAGTTCAGCATCTGCCCCCAGGCGGCGACGAAGCTGACGAACTCGTTGAAGGCGTGGC
>MKSH01000086.1:676-1195 GCA_001898095.1 Solirubrobacterales bacterium 70-9
CCCCGCGACGGATCCCGCCGTCGACCAGGACGGTGGCCCGCCTGCCGACCGCCTCGACGATCTCCGGCAGCGCGTCGGCGGTGGCGACGGAGCGGTCGAGCTGGCGGCCGCCGTGGTTGGAGACGACGACCCCGGCGGCGCCGTGCTCGACCGCGAGCGACGCGTCCTCGGCCGTCAGCAGCCCCTTGACCAGCAGCGGCACGCCGGCGTCGGCGGCGATCCCGGCGAGGTCGTCCCAGGTGAGGGACGCGGTGAGCAGGTCGAAGACCCCGGTGACGCTGAAGGGCTTCCCCCGGCCGAGCGCCGCGGCGATGCCGGGGATCTCGACCTCGGCCGGGATCGCGTAGCCGGTGCGGCGGTCCTGCTCGCGGTTGCCGCCAGGCGGCGCGTCGACGGTGAGGACGACGGCCTCGAAGCCCGCTTCGATCGCCTCCGCCATCAGTGCCCGGCTGATCCCGGCGTCGCTGAACGGATAGAGCTGGAACCAGCGGCGGGCGCCGGGCGCGGCAGCGGCGACCT
>MKSH01000086.1:1357-2874 GCA_001898095.1 Solirubrobacterales bacterium 70-9
GCCAGTCGCGCCAGGCGTCGACGTTCTCGCGGGCGGTGAGTTCGTCGCCGGCGCCGCCGGAGAAATAGCCGAGCCGCCCGGGGTCGAGCTTACGCTCGGCCTCGCGCTGCACATCGAAGACGTTGACCCAACCCTCTGGCACGGCCGGGAAGCTAGTCGCTCAGCCGGCCTGGTGGCGTCGTCGGTGCACGGCGGGGACGCTGAAGTGGACGACGCCGGGGCGCGAGCCGGTCGTCCCGCCAAGCCTCGCGAGCACTCGGAAGACGTGCCGGCCGGGCTTCAGCCCGCGCACCTTGAACGGCGAGGAGCAGGTCCGTGGGGCCTTGTCGTCCGACTCGCAGGCGAAGGTGGCGATGGCGGTCGGTGCCGCTGGGGGTCCAGGAGACCTTCGAGATCTTTCGGCTCCGCGATCATCCTCGTCGGCCTGCTCGTCACCGCCGCCGAGGACTGGCGGGCTGCCCCTGGCAACGGTGCCGACCCGCGACCTCTCCGCCCAGCCTGGCTAGCCGCCAGCTTCCGCGTTCGCACTTTCCCGTACCGACTACGGGGAACTGCGAACGCCGGCAGGGACCCTGGCTCAGGTGTGATCGCGGCGAAAGCGCGCGGCGGTCGCGTCCAGATGAGCGGCGGCCTCGCTCGAGTCGGGTGAGCCCGCCGGCGGCGTGCCGGGCGGCGGCGCCGGGCCCCAGCTTTCGCGGCCATCGGAGGTCTGGATCGGGATCCGCGGCCCGGCCATCGCGGGCGTATCCACGGTCGTGTCCCAGATCGCCTTCACCCGCGAGAACACCTCCCGCACTTCGCTCTTCTCGCCCTGGTAGCCCCACTTGTGCTGATCGGCGAGCAGCCCCGACACATGGATCCCGGCTTCTTCGGCAAGGAACAGCGCCCGCGGCATGTGGAAGCCCTGCGTCACCACCACCGCGTCCTTCACGTTGAAGATCGAACGGGCCCGCACCATCGTCGCCCAGGTGTCGAACCCGGCGTGGTCCTCGAAGATGTCCTGCGGCGCCACCCCGTCCCGCACCAAGGCCTTGCGCATCGTGTCCGGCTCGTCATAAGTCCACTGCCCGTGGTCGCCGGAGACCAGGATCTTCTTCACCTTGCCCGCGTGCCACAAGAGCGACGCCTCTTTGACCCGGTCGGCGAGCATCCCGCTCATCTTCCCGTTGGCGTTGACCAACGCCCCCGGCACGATCGCCACTTCGGCCGGCGACACATCAGCAACGTCCGAGGTCGCCTCCCCGTCGGTGCTGAGCAGGATGTAGGCGTTCGACCCGACGACCAGCAGACAGAGAAGCGCCACCAGCCCGGTCAGGCCACCGACGATCTTCGGAAAGCGCCGCCAAGGCCAGGTCAGCTTGCGAAGGACGCTGCGCATTCAAGGAAACGCTAGCAACGCGGGATGCGGTGAGGGATGGGAGGCGGTTTGGTGGGCGGAAGGGACGGGAAAGGGGCGGGGCGCCGGAGGCTGGCGCCCGGGGCGAGGAACGGGAAGGCACGGCGAGGGACGGACAAGG
>MKSH01000087.1:0-477 GCA_001898095.1 Solirubrobacterales bacterium 70-9
CGAGCCCGGCGATCGCTTGGGCTCGTCGGGGAAGCGCATCAGGAGCCAGACCAGCTTTCGGTCGGTCCGTTTGCGCTTGCTGGCGCTCGCGTAGACCTCGACCGTCATCCGCGAGTCTTCGTGTCCGATCTGGTCCATCACCCCGGCAGCTCGCGCTTGGCCCAGAAGCACATCGAGGCGAAGGTCCGCCGCAGCGTGTGGGGCGTGACGTGCGGGATGAGCATCTTGCCTTCGGCCGCGCGCTTCTCATTGGTCCGCTTGACCAGCGTGCGGAGCATCCGCCACACGTTCTCGGCGCCAAGTCTGGTGCCCTTCGAGGTGACCCACATCGGGTCCGTGGCACCGGCGGGCCGGCCTTCGGCCCCCTTCTGGGCGACGTGCGCGCGGATCTCCCTGGCGGCAAAGGCGGTCTCTTCGACCAGCCGCCCCCCCGCCGCGGTCTTCGAGTCGGGGATCCGCCAGAGACCCTCCCCCAGA
>MKSH01000087.1:602-9713 GCA_001898095.1 Solirubrobacterales bacterium 70-9
TCGCCCGCAGACCGACGAATACCCCGAGCAACTGGAAGCCGTCATCGAGGCCCTGCTCGGTCCTGGCCGGGAGGCGGCGAGACGGGCGCTGGCGCCGATCTCCTATCCGACCCGGGAGGTGGTCGCCCGCTCGGAACCGTCGGAGACCGTGATCGCCGGCATCTACATCCGCGACCGCTTCCATTGCCGCTACTGCGGCTGCCGGGTGATCCCGACCCAGATCATGCGCCTGGTCGCGGCGATCTTCCCGGAGGACTTCCCCTACCACCCGAACTGGAAAGGTGGGCAGACCCATCCGGCGATCACCTCTCGCAGCGCGACGCTCGATCACGTGCTCCCCTGGACGCGCGGCGGTCGGAACGATGCCGGGAACCTCGTCTGTGCATGTTGGATCTGCAACCGGGTCAAGGGTGACCTGACGACGGAGCAGCTGGGCTGGGAGCTTCTGCCGATCCCGAGCGAGACGGGCTGGGACGGCCTGACGCGCCACTACCGCAGGCTGTGGGAACTTGCCGGGTCACCGACGGGCTCCGAACACCGGCTATGGATGCGCCTCTATGAGGAAGGTCTGCCCGACGGCGCGGCCTCGCGAGCGGACTGAGGCGGCCGGCTCAGTAGGAGATCCAGACCTTCCACGCGGCACCCTTCGGCCGCACCAGATAGAGGTGGGCATCGCAGGCCGAGCAGCGAACGCCGATCGGATGCACCTGCACGTAGGCGGAGTCCTTCAACACCGTCTGCCCGCACGCTCGCCTGACCGCGGCGGCGTAGGTCGAGCCGATGCCGCGGCCGACCACCGTCACCCGTCCCTTCTCGCCGAACGAGTAGGCCTTGGCAGCGGGGATCGCGCCCCGAGGGTTGGCCGGATAGCCCAACGTGGCGCCGTCGGGACATTCGACCGCACCGGCTTCCGATCCGGCGGCCCCGACCGGACCGGCGAAGAATGCACCGAGCGACAGCGAGGCGACCAACGAGGTGATCAGGAAGACACGCACCCCGATCACCGTATACGCGCAGCGGGTCGGGCGCCTCAGGCCCCACCCTTTCCCGCAGCGCCCGCCGCCCCTCGTAGAGGCAGCGGTTGACCTTGGTGTGCGTCCAGCCCCGTGCCCGGCCGACCTCCTTGTAGGTGCAGCCGGCGGCGAGCATCCCGGGCACGGTGCGCTGGTCGGGCTTCAGGCGGCGCAGCCGGCGGCGGGCCTCGTCGCGGTCGGCCAACCGCTCGTCGAGCGGTCGTGAGCCGGCGGGCAGGCGCGCGATCAGCGCGGTCGGCTCTTCGTGCTCGCCCTCGTGGGGAGATCCAGCCGTGCCCATAGCCGGGAATCCGCATGAGAGCAGGGATTGCGGGGCCAGACCCGGATCGCCCTCCGGGCCTCAGGATCACGATTTTTGCCGGTGGGAAGATGAGGTGCCGGCGCTCGCCCAGGTCGGGATGCCCGACGTCGAGCAGAGGGCTACCGGGCATATCCGCTGGTCGATCACATCACGTCGCGATCGCGAGGGGAGCATCGGTCGAGGTCGGCGCGGCGGCGGGCGTCGAGGCCGTCGACGTATCCGTGCACGCGCTCGGCGAGCCCACCGTCGAGGCGGGAGGCGAGCGCGTCGAGTCGCTCGGGCTCCATCTGGGCGACGAGCGCAGAGAGGGTCGGAGGCCGAAGGCGAGGCGATGCCCCGGCCACCCTGGCTCAGGGCCCCTCCAAGGCTTCTTCGTCTTCGCGCAGCCGCCTGGTGAGCGCCGTGGGCTCGTGGCCGTTGCGGAAGCAGATGGCGACGGTCCGGCCGATCGCGCACGAAGGTCGCAGGCGACGGAGTTCCGCGCTGCTGATCCGGTGCCCTTCGAAGAGGATCTCCTGCGGGAATTCGATGGTCGGCGCGAAACCCGCCTGTAATCCCTCGGCCCGGGCTTCTTCTTTGGAGTCTGCTTCGGTCGTCCCGGAGAGTTTTCCGATCCTCGCGACCACACGGCCGTCCGCCGCGTACCCGACGAGCTCCACCCGTCCACGGTGCGGGACGACGACGGCGAAGAACCTCCCCGGCAGTCCGTCCTTGGGTTCGGTGACAGCGTAGGTGTGGCGGCCACCCGATCCAAGCACGGCGACCCGGGCCACGCCATCGGCCACCAGGCCGTATGCCACCTCTTCGTGGAGTCCTTCGGCGAGGTAGTCGACGATCACGATGCCGAACGGCCGGGCCGTGGTCGGCTTCGGCCCACAGCCATAGGAGGTGGTGCCGCCGACGCCGGCGCCGCTGTAGGTGAGCTGGAGGCAGATCGACCCTGCGGGCTCGCCGCCCCCCACCGACGAGGGCGCCCGACGCTCGACCGTGAACGTGCCGTTCGCGGTCTTCCCGGTGGTGACGTCGAACACCCCGGTCGCGGTGGCGACGCCGGCGCCGAGAGCCACGATCCCGATCGCGACCGCCAGCATGAGCCGACGCCGCGGCAAGCCGCGAACCCTTCGACGGCGGGCGGCCCGCACCAGGATCTGCTCCAGTTCCGGCAGGAGCGCCGGCTCGGACCCTGGATCTCTCGTCGTGCTCATGGCGCCTCCTCCTCCTCGAACCCGGTCCGCAGGGCCCGGAGGCCACGCGAGACCCTCTGTCTGATCACGGCTTTGGAGCATTCGAGCTCCGAGGCCATCTCCTCGTAGTCCCGTTCCTCGAGGATGTGGGAGCGGACGGCCTCCCGCTGGTCGGCCGGAAGCGATGCGAGGAGCTCGGTCAGCCGCACTGCGTCCCGGGCGGCGTCGGCGAGCTCCTCGACCCGCTCGAGCGCCTCGTCGGTGAGCCGGAGCGGTTCCAGCGGCAGGCGCCGGCGCGCTCCTTCCCCCCCCCTCCCGCGGTTCCTGCTCGAGGCGAGCTTGTTCTTGGCGATCCCGTAGAGCCAGCCGACCGCCGGCGTCGCGCCGGGGCGGAAGCGCCGCGAGGAGCGGAGCGCCCCGGCGAAGACCTCCGCGGTCAGGTCGGCGGCGAGGTCGGCCCTCCCGGTCCGGCGCAGGAAGAAGACGAGCATCGCCTTCTCGTGGCGGCGGTAGAAGGCGCCGAAGGCCTCGGGATCCCGCCTGGTGGCCGCCAGCAGGTCCTCGTCGCTCAGTCGGTCGAAGTGGTCGATGTCTTTTATCTCTCGAAGGCCTTGAAGTTGTGACAGATCGACCCCGGCCTCCTCTCGCCCGACGGCCTCGCGCGGGCCGTGCCGAAGTCGGGATCGAAGGGCACCCGGTCCGACGGGCAGACGGTGCCTTCGGGCGGCGTCGCGAGCCGCACGAGATAGGCGCGATAGGCGGCCATGACGCAGCTGCTCGGGTCGACGAAGCTGATGTGCCCATAGCCGCTGTGGGTCAGGAGGACGGCGTTGCCGAGCCGGGCCGCGGTGGCGACGGCGTTCGCGTACGAGGTGTTCGGGTCAGCGGTGGTGCCGATCACCAGGACCGGGTTCCGGGTCACCGCGTCCCAGGGCCCGGTGTAGCGCTCGGCGCTCTTGACCGGCCAGGCCGCGCACGGCGCCCAGAGCCACCAGCCGAGCACCCGTCCGGCGATCGCGCTGGTCGCGCTGAACCGGCCGATCACGTTCCGCCAGTCTCCGAGGCGATGCCGGGCGGGACTGTCGGCGCAGCCGATCGCCACCGGCGCCGGGGCCCCGCCGACGCCAGGCGGGACGCCGTTCGCGACGTTGGCGAGGGCCGACCCGTCGCCGCGGATCGCGGCCTCGATGTCCTCGGCCCATTCCGGCCAGCCACCGGGGTTCCGCAGCAGCGGGAAGAAGGAGGTCAGGAGCTTTCCGTAGGTGAGCGGACCCGGCGGATCGGCGGTCGGGGCCGGGATCGGGTGCCGCCGGACCGTCCTCAGGAGCCGCTCGACCCGGGCCTCGACCGGGAGCCGGCCGACGAGCGCGCAGCCCGCGGTCCTGCCGTCGGCGAGCACACGCCGGGGACCGGCCGCCTGGCACAGCGCCAGGAACTTGTGGAAGACGGGGTCGGCAGGAGTCGCGACGTTCTCGATCGAGCTCTCCCTACCGCGGACGTAGGCGGCGGCATCGACCACGCCGTCGAGCACCATCGCCCGCACCCGTTCCGGGTACATGTTCGCGTAGGTCTGGCCGAGAAACGTCCCGTAGGACCAGCCCACGTAGTTCAACCTGCGCTCACCGAGCAAGCTCCGCAGGTGGTCGAGGTCGCGGGCGCTTTCGATGATGGAGATGTGGCGCAGGAGCCCGCCGCTCTCCGCTCCGCAGCGCCGCGCGTAGGCGGCGGCCTTGCGCCGGTAGGCGCGCGAGGCCGCGGCCGTGGTCGGGATCGAGAGATCGCCCCAGAACCGGGCCTCGGCCCGTTTGCCGGTGAAGCAGCGGACGCGGCTGCCGGCGCCGACGCCGCGCGGGTCCCAGCTGACCACGTCGAAGCGCCCGCCGCCGGCGCGGTCGAGAGCGGCGACGGTGAGAGGGTCCTTCAGCGCGTCGACCCCTGAGCTGCCCGGTCCGCCGGGGTTGAAGAAGAAGGAGCCGATCCGCTCGTCGGGCCGGCTGGCGAGATGGCGGATCACGGCCAGGCGTCGCGAAAGCACTACGGCGCGATGAGCTCGACGCCGGGCAGGTACTGGGAGACGCGCCGCGGATCGCGGGTCAACAGCGGTCGGTCGGTTACCGCGGCGTGGGCGCCGATCAGGAAGTCGGCGAGGATCTGGGCCCTCCCTCCACCGGAACGCCGATACTCGGCGTGGGCGTGACCGGCCAGAAAGGCGGCAGAGGCTGGGAGATCCTCGATCAACAGCCGTGGGGGCAGTGAGGCCTGTAACGCCTCGATCCGCGAGAAGCGAGGAGCGATCTCGGCGAGGACGATCGCGTTGACGACCAGCGGCCCCTCCGCCAGTGCCTCGCGGAGCGCCGCCTCAGACCACTCCAACCAGCGCTCGTCCTCGGTGAAGACGTCGAGCAGCACGCTGCTGTCGACGAAGGTCCCGGCCACCGCTACTTGCGGGTGAAGGCGAGGATCTCCTCGGTGCTCAGCGCCACATCGCCGGCACCGCGCATCTCGGCGACTTCGGCCTCCGCGCGCTCACCGTCGGCGACCAGCCGCGCCCCACCCCGGTCGAGCTCGAATCTAACCTCGCTGCCGGGACGGATCCCCAACGCCCGGCGCACCTCGAGGGGAATCGTCACCTGCCCTTTCTGCGTCACTCGCATCAAGGTAATACTAGCAAGTATTACTTGTCTTCCTCAGCCTTTTGACGGGCTTCGGTGCGGGCGGCGACAGACTCGAACTCGTCGCGGATCTTGGCCGGGACGATGAAGTCGCCGAGGGCGTTGATCTGGTCGAGGTGGGACTCGACGTCCTCGGCGGCGACGGTGTCGTCCGCGGCCAGCCAGCCCTCGGTGACGCCGTAGAAGACGCGGGCGAAGCGGCCTCCGAGGGACGAGTAGGCCTCGCCGGTGACGGTGCAGGAGAGGCTGGCCAGGTAGGCGACGAGGGGGGTGATCAGGTCGGTGCGGAAGCGGGGCATGATCTGCTCGAAGGCGGCGGCGAAGCGGGTGTCCTCCTCGAAGCCGGGGATCGGGTCGTTTTCCATCGCCGGGGTGGCGGCGTTGGGCATCACGCAGTTGACGAGGACGTTCGCCTCGGCGCCCTCCAGGGCAAGGGTCTTGGTGAAGCCGAGGACGCCGGCCTTGGCGGCCGCGTAGCTGGCCAGGGCGACCATCCCGAAGGCGGTGTTGGAGCTGGTGTTGACGATGCGGCCGTAGCGAGCCTCGCGCATGTGGGCGAAGGCCGGTTGGGTGACGTAGAAGAGGCTCTTCAGGTGGATGTCGAAGATGTCGTCGATCTTCGCGTCGTCGAGGTCCTCGAAGTAGCCGGCGCGCAGGATGCCGGCGTTGTTGACGAGCACGTCGAGGCGGCCGAAAGCGTCGATCGCGTCGGCGACCAGGGCCTGGCCGCCCGCGCGGGTGGCGACGTCGTGGGCCGCGGCGATCGCGGTGCCGCCGTCGGCCTCGATCGCCCGGGCGACCTTCTCCAGGCCGGGCGAGCCGGGCGTGCCGTTGACCACCACCTTGGCACCACGGCGCCCCAACTCAAGGGCGTGCGCCTCGCCGAGGCCACGGCGGGCGCCGGTGACGATCGCCACCTGGCCATCGAAACGGATCTCCTCCACTTCACTCACTCCTCTCGTCAGACGTCGATCTGGGCCGCCGGCTGCGGCGGGGCGCCGTCCTCGACGAACGGCGAAGAGTCCTTGGCGACGAAGCCGTAGCCCTGCTCCAGGGCGGGCGGCACGGCGACGATCTCGATCGTCAGCCCGGTGTCGTCGAGGACGTAGGTGCCGCCGGAGCCGCCCGGAGGCAGCGGATGGGTCAGCTCGTACCCGTGCGCGGCGAAGCGGCCGGCCAGCGCCTCCAGCGCCGGCTTCTCGCGGACCCCGATCGCCATGTGCATGAAGCCCTGGTCGCTGAGCAGCGCGTCGGCGGGACGTGGCCGCCCGACCGGGCGCTCGTAGCGGACCACCTCGAGGAGGACTTCGCCGGCGCGGACGAGGAAGCCGGACGACCGCGCTCCCTCCAAGCCCCAGAGCGCCTCGTGCGCGGCGCTGTGCAGCACCGTCTCCCGGTCCTCCTCGAGTCCGGCGCCGTCGACGTAGAAGGCCCGCGCCCGGTCGAGGTCGGGGACCGAGACCGCCCCGTAGACGACCCGCGGCAGGCGGGAACGGTCGCCGGCCGCCTCGATGAGCTCCAGCGGGATCGCGGTCCAGGGATCGCGGATGCATACCCGCCGCCGATCGGCTTCGACCAGCGGCGCCGTGAGCGGCGCGATCGAGAGCTCGGCCAGCGCCGCCAGGCAGGCGTTCAGGTCGGCCACCTCGATCCCCCACCGCACCCAGCCCAGGTCACTCGGCCGCCAGTCGCGCGACTGCGGGCGCTGGGGCGGGTCGGTGTGGGCGAAGAGCTCGATCTGAAAGCGCTCCTGGCCGCCGACCAGCCACCAGAGCACCGCCGCGGCATCGTCGCCGAGCTGCTGGATGCAGCCCAACAACTCACCGAAGAAGGCGCCGCCGCCGGCGTCGCGGAACCCGAGCGCCTCCGAGTAGAGCTGGACGCTGCGCGGCAGGTTGCTCGTGCAGAGGGCCACCTGGACGAAGCGCGGCTCGTCGGGCTGGGCGGCGGCGTTCAGACGTGCGATCCCCGCCAGGCGAGCGCCCCGGCGTCGGCGATGTAGTTCGCCCCGGTGATGAACGAGGCTTCGTCGGAGGCGAGGAAGCAGACGAGGTTGGCGATCTCGACCGGCTCGGCCATCCGCGGGATCAGGTGGGTTGCCGCCATCCCCCGTTCGGTCGCCTCCCGGTCCTCCGCCGCCTCCAGGTAGCGCTCGACCATCGGCGTATCGGTCGAGCCGGGGCAGTAGGAGTTGCAGCGGATCTCCGGCGCCACCTCGATCGCGGTCAGCCGGGTGAGGTGGATCACGCCGGCCTTCGACGGGCAGTAGGCGCTCCCCGGCGAGAAGCCCAGGAGGCCGCCGGTCGAGCCGCAGTTGATGATGTTGGGACCGCGCTTGGAGCGCCGCAGGTGCGGGATCGCGTGCTTCGTGGTCAGCCACGGCCCGCGCAGGTTGACCTCGATCACCCGCGTCCAGATGTCGGTCGGCAGCTCCTCCAGCAGGGCGTGGTCGGTGAAGTACGTCTCGTGTGTGCCGGCGTTGTTGTGGAGCACGTCGATGCCGCCGAAGCGCTCGAGCGTCGCCTCCATCAGCGCTTCGATCTGCGCCTCCTCGCGGACGTCGCAGTGGACGTAGGCGGCCTCGCCGCCGTCGGCCTCGATCAGGCGGACCGTCTCCTCGCCGTTCTCGTCGGAGACGCCGGCCGCCACGACCTTCGCCCCGCGCCGGGCCATCTCCTGGGCCGTCGCCCGCCCAATGCCCCTTCCGGCCCCCGTCACGATGCAGACCTTGTCCGTGAGCATGGGCACACGCTAGATCTCGCGCCGATGCTTGTCAATCAGACGTTTGGTTGCTTTACGGAGGTAGGATCGGCTGATGAGGATTCCGGCGACCGACCTCGAGGTCTTCCCCCTGGCGCTGGGTGGCAACGTGTTCGGCTGGACCGTGGACGAGCGGGAAGCGTTCGAGGTGCTCGACGCGTTCGCCGCCGCGGGCGGCAACCTGGTCGACACCTCCGACGTCTACTGGAAGTTCAAGCCCGGCAACGTCGGCGGTGAGTCGGAGCGGATCATCGGCGCCTGGATGCGCTCGCGGGGCACGCGCGAGCGGATGATCGTCTCGACCAAGGTCGGCGCCTTCGACGGCATGCGCGGCGGGCTCACCCGGGAGAAGGTCCACCGCTACGTCGACGACAGCCTCGGCCGCCTCGGCGTCGACCGGATCGATCTGCTCTGGGCCCACACCGACGACCTCGACACGCCGATGGAGGAGACCCTGGCGGCCTTCGACGAAGTCGTGCGCGCGGGCAAGGCGCGGGCGCTCGGCGCCTCGCGCCACCAGCCGCACCGCTTCGAGGCCGCGCTGGAGATCGCCGCGCGCGAGGGGTTCGCCCGCTACGTCGCGATGCAGCCGCTCTACAGCCTGATGGAGCGCGGCCACGAGCTCGACCTGCTGCCGCTGGCGGAGCGCTCCGGCGTCGCCGTCTTCCCCTTCTACACGCTCGCCTCCGGCTTCCTGACCGGCAAATACCGGCCCGGCGCCGAGGTCGACAGCGTCCGCGCCGACGGCCCGGTCGAACGCGCCCGCAACCCGACCGCCTACCTCGACGCGCGCGGCCTGGCGACGCTCGCTGCCCTCGACGGGATCGCCGCCGCGCACGACACCTCGGTCGCCGCCGTCGCGCTCGCCTGGCTCCGGGCCCAGCCGACGGTGGCGGCGCCGATCGCCAGCGCCCGCACCGTCGCCCAGCTCGAAGGCCTCCTCCCCGCCGCCGAGATCGCCCTCTCCGCGGCCGAGGTCGAGCGCCTGGCGGCCGTCAGCCACGAGGAGGACCCGCCGCTCACCCTCGGCGTCGAGGTCTGACGCGGGCTGGATGATCGACTCCACGGCACGGGATGGCAGCCGTCCGAAGGCCTGCGATTCGGACCGTCGCGGCCGTCCGAGGTGCGTCCCGGGCGTCTCGTGGCGGTCCGGGCAGGCT
>MKSH01000087.1:9721-10966 GCA_001898095.1 Solirubrobacterales bacterium 70-9
CACGAGACGCCCGGGACGGAGGTGTTCGTGGAGTTCGGGCAGAGGAACGGCACGAAGTCCGGAGATGTGACGGAAGGTCGGAGCGAAGTCGGCCTTCCGTGAGGGGTCTTCATGTATCTGGGATCCAAAAGCCCCGGTGGTTGACGAAGACGCCGGGAACGTCACACCTTCCGAGCCTCCGGAGGGCCTTTCTCGCGCCTCCGGGACGCGCTGAGTGAGTTGACCCCCCTATAGGACGGTCAAACCGTGGTCACGTGTTTGTGACGCCGCAAGAACCCATGAAACCGAGTGACGTTCTCGGCATCTTTCCTACGGGGCGGGAAGTCGACAGGACTCTGTCACTCCCTCGGGGCACTCCGTCCCCATCCCGGCGCACCTCCGTCCCGATCGCGGCGCACTCTGTCGCTCGACCGAACCCTCAGCCGTTCCCCCATGACCCGGCCATTTCGGAGGCGGCCACAGCCTGCCAGGGTCGCCTCCGAAATGGCCGCGCCCCTTTCCCCGGGCGCCGGCTGCAGCCGGCCGCGTCCCTCAGCCGGGCGCCGGCCGCACACCGCCCCGACCTTCGGCGGGCGCCGGCTTCCGTGACCACTGGCGCTCACCCGGGTCGGCCTCCTTGACCTTGAAGGCTCCCCAGGGCGTGGGATCGATCATCTAGGCGGCGTCCCCGGCGGCCGGGTCGGGCGCCGGGGCCGGAGTGCCGGGCACGGTGCGGGAGAAGCGCGGCACCGGGCCGGCTGCAGCACGCCGTCGAGCTCGATGAAGTTGCGGCGCGCCCGGTTGTGCTCGTCGGCGGTCGCCTCGGCCATCGAGAGGACCGGCGCCACACAGGCGTCGCCGCCGGCGAAGAGCGCCGCCCAGTCGTCGCGGTCGCGCTCGGCGAACTTCGCCGTCAGTCGCTCGCGCAGGACCGGCCAGAGCCGCGGGTCGAGGTGGTCGCCGGTCAACTCCGGATCGTCGGCGAGCCCCAGCTTCGCCAGCAGCTCGCGGTAGAACTGCGGCTCCAGCGCACCGACCGCGACCCAGCCGCCGTCGGCGCAGCGGTAGGTGTCGTAGAAGGGCGCGCCCCCGTCCAGCAGGTTGACCCCGCGCTCGTCGCGCCAGCCCCCCGACCCGAGGAAGCCGTGCAGCAGCCCGGTCAGAGAGGCGGCGCCGTCGACGATCGCCGCGTCGACCACCTGGCCCTCGCCGGTGGCGCGGGCGTGGAGGATCGCGGCGAGGACGCCGAAGGCGAGGAAGGTCGAG
>MKSH01000088.1:0-1166 GCA_001898095.1 Solirubrobacterales bacterium 70-9
CGATGGAATACCTGCTCCTCGTCATCAGCTTCGCGATCGTCCTCTCCGGCGCGCTGCTGTTCACCAACGCGGTCGAGTGGCTCGGCCACGTGCTCGGGCTGGGGGAGGGGGCGGTCGGCAGCGTCCTCGCCGCGGTCGGCACGGCGACGCCGGAGACGCTGATCGCGATCATCGCCCTGATCAGCGCCGAAGAAGGCTCCGAAGACGTCGCGATCGGGGCGATCGTCGGCGCCCCGTTCCTGCTCGGCACGCTGGCGATGGGCCTGATCGGCCTCTTCGCCTACCTCTACCGCGAGCGCCGCGCCCAGGGCGTCGCGCTCAAGACCCACGGGCCGACCGTGGAGCGGGACCTGCTCTTCTTCCTCGCCTTCTTCGCCCTCGCCGGCGCGCTCGCCTGGGGGCCGCCGCTCGGCGTCCGTCTGCCGCTCGGGATCCTCTTCCTCCTCGCCTACCTCTTCTACGTCCGGCGCACGCTCGCCTCGTCGGGTGAGGTGCAGGGGGAAGAGACGCTCGACCCGCTCTACTTCGACCGCCGCGAGGACCGCACCAGCGGCAAGCCGCCCGGCGCCCTCTGCGCCCTCCAGCTCCTGGTTGGCCTCGGCGCGATGGTCGGCGGCGCCCACCTCTTCGTCGAAGAGCTGCTGAAGATCGCCGACAGCCTCGGCGTCGAGGCCCTCGTCCTGGCCCTCGTCCTCGCCCCCCTCGCCACCGAGCTCCCGGAGAAGGTCAACAGCTTCTTCTGGGTCCGCGAGGGCAAGGACGCCCTCGCCCTCGGCAACGTCAGCGGCGCGATGGTCTTCCAGTCCACGATCCCGATCGGCATCGGCCTGATCTTCACCCACTGGAACCTCGACTCCAACGCGATCGTCTCGATCTGCCTCGGCCTCGTCGGCGGCCTCCTCGCCTACGAGTCCCTCCACCGCTCCAAACGCTTCTCCCTCCCCGCCGTGGTGGGCTGGTTCGTGCTCTATGCCAGCTTCATAGTCGTCGTCGCGGTGTAGAGCGGGGGTCGGCGCGATTCGGGGCGTCTGCGGCGGGGGACGGGGGCGCGACCCGGAGGCCCTGCGGCGGGGGACCGGCCGTCCCGGGCGTCTCGGAGGCGACCCGGGCAGGCTGTGGCCGCCTCCGAGACGCCCGGGACGCGACGAGTTCAGGGAGAAGTGCGC
>MKSH01000088.1:1513-5664 GCA_001898095.1 Solirubrobacterales bacterium 70-9
CCTCTCATAGGCGGTCACAGCCTGCCCGGACCGCCTATGAGAGGGCCGCGTCCCTTGTACTCCGCTCAGCCAGCCAGTTCGGCGAGAGCTTTCAGGACCAGCGCGTCGTGTTTTTTCGGCTGGACCTTGGGGAAGACCCGGGCGATCTTGCCTTTCGGGTCGATGATGAAGGTCGAGCGCAGCATGCCCATGTACTTCTTGCCGTACATGGACTTCTCGCCCCAGGCGCCGTATTTCTCGGCCACCTTGTGGTCGACGTCGCCGACGAGGGTGAAGCCGAGGCCGTATTTGTCGTCGAACTTCTTGATCGCCGCCGGCTCGTCGGGCGACACGCCGATCACCTTGGCGCCGAGCTTCGCGTACTCGTCGCCCCGATCCCGGATCCCGCAGGCCTGCGTCGTACAACCCGGCGTGTCCGCGCGCGGATAAAAATAAAGAACGACGGTCTCACCTTTGAAGTCCGACAGCTTTACCTTGTTGCCGTCTTGGTCGGGCAACGTGAACGCTGGCGCTTTGTCTCCTGGCTCAAGCATGGCGCCGAAGAATATCTGGCATGACTGCCCCGGGGGAGCGCTATGTTCATGGGGCCTGATCGCTGACCGGCTGGCCGGGGATGCTCTAGGTCGTCTTGATCAGGCCGCCGTCGATCAGGTAGTTGGCGCCGGTGACGTTGGCGCTCCGATCGGAGGCGAGGAAGGCGACGATGTTGGCGACTTCCTCCGGCTGGGTGAACTTGCCGGTGGCGAAGCCGCCGATGCCGGCGATGACCTGTTCGCGGGCGGTGTCGGCGTCGGTGCCGCTCGCCGCGGCGACGGTGTCGGCGACACCGCCCTTGCCGAGCCAGAGGTCCGTGGCGACCGGGCCGGGGGAGACCGAGTTGACCCGGATCCCTTGCGGGCCGAACTCCTGCGAGAGGGATTTGGCGAGGTTGACGAGGGCCGCCTTGGCCGCGCCGTAGTCGATCGTGCCGGAGTCGGGCTCGAAGAAGGCGTTGACCGAGGCGATGTTCACGATCGCGCCCGAGCCCGCCTCGACCATCACCTTCAGCGCCGCGCGGGTGGTCCGCAGGGCGATGAAGAAGTTCATCTGCATCGCCCATTCGAACTCCTCGTCCGAGGTGCCGAAGAAGCCCTCGGTGCGGATCCTCACCGCGCCGACGTTGTTGACGAGGACGTCGACCCGGCCGAAGTCCTCGACCGCCCGCGCCACCAGGCTCGCCGGGCCCTCCGGCGCCGCCAGGTCGACCGCGACCGGCGTCACCCGCTCCAGGCCTTCGAGGCTGTCGATCGATCGCGAGCCGGCCACCACCGAGGCTCCCTCGGCGGCCAGCTCCCTGGTGACCGCCATGCCGATTCCCTTCCCCGCCCCGGTGACGACGGCGACCTTGCCGTCGAGGCCGAGGTCCATCAGTCCTCGCGACCCGGGTCCTGGCCGTCCTCGTCCTCGTCGAGCTCGTCGTCGCCCTGTTCGAGCGCGGTCTCGGAGACAGAGCCGGTGGAACCGGGGTGGTAGTGGGTCTGAAAGGCCTCGAGGACGCGGTCGCGCCCGTCCTCGTCGACCGGGACCTCATCGGAGAGGCGGACCCACTCGGCGCCCTCGTAGGCCTCCATGTTGAAGACCTCCTGGTCGATCGAGGCGGAGTCGTCGACGATCACCACCACCTCGGTCTGCGGGTTGAAGTAGGTGCCGGGCTGGACCAGCAGCTCCTCGACCTCGTAGAGGTTCTCTTCCGGATCAAGCGCCATCGGCGCGATCTTAGAACTTCTAGAGCCGCGGGGCGCAGCCCGCCTCAGCCGCCCAGGTCGGCCATTTGGCGGGCGGTCTCCGCCTCGACGTCGAGCGGTTCCATCCCGGCCCGCGCGCGCCGTTCGTTGCGGGCGACGACGAGCTGGCGGACCTCGGCCCTGAGCTCCTCGTCATGGGCCGCCGGGACCTCCTCCGCGGCGGCCGCGAGCAGCCGCGCCGACTCCGCCTCGACGTCCAGCACGGGCTCGCCGCGCTCCTCCTGCCGCGCCGCCTTGGCGGCCAGCATCTGGCGCACCTCGGCCGCCTGGATCGCCGGGTCGACGGGCGCCGGCGCGCCACCGCCGCGCCGCTGCGGCTCGTTCAGGATCGCGAACGCGCCGCCGCCGTAGGAGTCCCAGCCGCCGGTCAGCCGCTTCAGCCCGAGCCCGATCAGCGGCGCCACCACGCCGGTAAAGCCCAGTACCGCTGCGGCTTTCGTCTCCACGGTAACGGCGAGTACCGGATCCATCCCCACCAGCCTAGACGCCCCCGTTCCGGGGCTCCATCCGGTACTCTTCCAATTGGTTGACTGACCAGTCAATCGGGAACGCCCACCGGCGCTCCTGCACAGCCTTGGAAGCGACAAACAAAAGGAGCGTCAAGCGGTGGTCGACTTCACCCTGACCGACGAACAGAAAGACCTGCGCGAGCTCGCGCACTCCTTCGCCGAGAAAGAGATGCGCCCGGTCGCCTGGGAGTACGACAAGGACGGCACCTGGCCGGACGAGGTCCTGCGCAAGGCCTGGGACGTCGGCCTGATGAACACGCACGTCCCCGAGGCCTACGGCGGCCCGGGCCTGGACTACCTCTCCGGCTGCGTGATCGAGGAGGAGATCGGCTGGGGCTGCTCCGGCATCGGCACCTCGCTGATGGCGAACGGCCTGGCCTCCGCGCCGGTCGGTCTCGGCGGCTCCGAGGAGACGAAAAAGAAGTACCTCGGCGGCCTCGTCGAAGAGTTCAAACTCGCCTCCTTCTGCCTCACCGAGCCCGACGCCGGCTCCGACGTCGCCGGGATGAAAACCCGCGCCGTCAAGCAAGGCGACAAGTACATCCTCAACGGCTCCAAGTGCTTCATCACCAACGGCACCTACGCCGACTGGTTCACGGTCTACGCCAAGACCGACCCGGACGCCGGTCACCGCGGCATGTCCGCCTTCGTCGTCGACGCGAACTCCCCCGGGGTCACCGTCGACAAGAAGGAGGACAAGATGGGTCAGCGGGCCTCGAACACCGCGACGATCTCCTTCAACGACGTCGAGGTGCCTGCCGAGAACCTGCTCGCCGAAGAAAACAAGGGCTTCAAACTGGCGATGATGACCCTCGACCGCACCCGTCCCGGCGTCGCGGCGATGGCCGTCGGGATCGCCCGCGCGGCCTTCGAGTTCGCCTGCGACTACTCGAAGGAACGGGTCCAGTTCGGCGTGCCGATCGCGATGCACCAGGCGATCCAGTTCATGATTGCCGACATGGCGACCAAGGTCGACGCGGCCCGGCTGCTGACCTGGAACTCGGCCGTCCAGCTCGACCAGGGCCAGCGCAACACGCTGCGCTCCTCGGAGGCCAAGCGCTTCGCCTCCGACTCGGCGATGGAGGTCACTACCGACGCCGTCCAGGTCTACGGCGGGTACGGCTTCATCAAGGAGTACCCGGTCGAGAAACTGATGCGCGACGCGAAGATCATGCAGCTGTACGAGGGGACCAGCCAGATCCAGCGCCTGGTGATCGCCAAAGAGGTGCTGCTGCCGCGCAACATCGACGAGGTCACCCCCGAGGCCCAGGCCAAGCCGGCCGACGCCGCCCGGGACTCGCAGGCCGAGACGGCCGCCGCCACCGCCTAGTGCTTCACGCCTCGGGCACCTGCAGGGGCCCGAGGTTGATGGGCCGAAAACCTGACTAAATGGCGGGTTTTCGGCCCATCAACACCTGCTCAGCCGGTGGTGCGGCGGCGGAAGGCGCGCAGGGTGACCGGGACGACGACCGCGAGGATCGCGATGCACCAGATCAGCCCCGCGATCACCGGATGCTGGAGCGGCCAGGCGGCGTCCGAAGGCAGTGCCGTCGGGTTGCCGAACAAGGTCCGCGTCATCGCCGCCCAGCAGCTGACCGGGTTGTATTCGGCGACCTGACGGAGGCCTTCCGGCAGGCCCGAGACCGGCACGAACGTGTTGGCGACGAAGGTCAGCGGGAAGACCGTGACGAAGGCGATCCCCTGCACCGCGTCGGCCGAGCGGACGAGCACGCCGATCAGCGTCCCCAGCCAGATCATCGTGATCGCCAGCACCATCAGCAGGCCGAAGCCGGCCACCGCTTCGAGCACCGAGGAGTTGATTCCCCAGCCGACGATCAGGCCGCTCAGGACCATGATC
>MKSH01000088.1:5694-11178 GCA_001898095.1 Solirubrobacterales bacterium 70-9
CGGCAGCGAGGTGAAGCGGTCGATGATCCCCTCGCCGAGGTCGGTCGCCATCGAGGTCCCCGGTCCCATCAGCCCGAAGACGAGCGTCTGGACGAGGATCCCGCCGATCAGATATTCGTGGTAATCGCCGCCGCCGGGGACGGCGATCACGCCGCCGAACACGTAGGCGAACAGCAGGACGAACATGATCGGCTGCAGGGTGACGTCGAAGAGCTTCTCCGGGATCTGGCGGATGTGGGAGAAGTTCCGCTTGGCGAGGACCCAGGCGTCCGAGGCCAGCCAGCGGAGGCGGGCGGGCCCGGCGGGTGCCTTGAGCAGCGTCGCGGTGGCGATTGCGTTGGCGTTCATGCGGCCGCCTCCTCGCGGTCGGTGGGTTCGTTGCCGTCGGTGCTCGCGGCGCGGTTGCGCGGCGAGGTGAGGGAGAAGAAGACGTCGTCCAGCGTCGCCTCGCGGCGGCGCACGTCGTGGGCGTCGACGCCGCCGTCCTCGAGCGCCCGCACCACCTCGATCAGGCGGGTGGCTTCGCTCGCCGGGGCGGCGACGAAGAGGCCCTCCTCGTCGATCTCGGCATCGCCGGCGGCGACCTTCTCGAGGGCGGCGGCGACCGGGCCGAGGTCCGCGATGTCTTCGACGGTGACGACGACGCGTTCGCCGCCGTGGCGCGCCTTCAGCTGCACCGGCGAGCCGGTGGCGACGATCTTGCCGTGGTCGAGCAGCACCACCTCGTCGGCGAGCTGGTCGGCCTCCTCCAGGTATTGGGTGGTGAGGATCAGGGTGGTCCCGCCGCCGACCAGCTGGCGCAGCAGGTCCCAGAGCTCGTTGCGGCTTTCCGGGTCGAGCCCGGTGGTCGGCTCGTCGAGGAACAGCACGGGGGGCGAAGCGACGAGACTTGCCGCGAGGTCCAGCCGCCGCCGCATGCCGCCGCTGTAGTCCTTGACCAGGCGCTCGGCAGCGTCCTCGAGCTGCAGCTCGGCGAGCAGCTCTTTCGCCCGCGCCCGGGCGACCTTGCGCGGCAGGTGGTAGAGGCGGCCGATCATCTCGAGGTTGGCGAAGCCGCTCATCAGCCCGTCGACGGTCGCCGACTGGCTGGTCAGACCGATCTGGTCGCGGACCTCGTTCGGTTCGGTGACGACATCGTGCCCGGCGACCTTGGCGCGGCCCGCGGAGGGGGCGGCGAGGGTGGTCAGGATCCGGATCGCGGTCGTCTTCCCGGCCCCGTTGTGGCCGAGCAGGCCGAGCACCGAGCCGGTCGGCACCGCGAGGTCGAAGTCACGGAGAGCCCACATGTCGCCGTATTGCTTGCCGAGCCCTTCGGTCACGACGGCGTGGGAAGTCTGGATGTCTTGATTCATTTCGTACCTCGTACGTTGTCGTGGTACAGCGTACGAGCAAGTTAGCAGTACGATGTACGAAATGTCGAGCGATTCGAGAACAAGTCGTGAGGCTGAGCGGGCGGAGCGCGAACGGGCACGCGAGGAGGAGCGTGCCGCGCGGACCCGGGAGAGGCTCGAACAGGCCGAAGCCAAGGTGCGTGAGCGCTCCGAGCAGGCGCAGGAGAAGATCGCCCGGGCCCTGGACAAGGTAGCCGCGGCCGAAGACCAGGCGGGGGAGAAGATGGCCCGCGCGATCGAGCGGGCCGAACGGGTCGGGGAGCACGCTCCCGGTGGCCGCTCGGCGGCGACCGAGGAGGCCGAGCCGCTGATCTGGTTCCGCCAGGAGCCCGCCTCCCGCCGCCCCGCCCACACCCGTGCCGACATCGCTCGTGCGGCGCTCGAGATCGCCGACTCGGAAGGCTTCGAGGCGGTCTCGATGCGCAAGGTGGCGCAGCGCCTCGGCGCCGGGACGATGACCCTCTACCACTACGTCCGCAACAAGAACGAGCTGATCGCGCTGATGAGCGACGCGGTGATGGGCGAGGTGGTCGTCCCCGAGGGGGAGCTCTCGGACGACTGGCGCGTCGCCCTGACCCAGATCGCCAACCGCAGCCACGACGCCTTCAAGACCCACCACTGGATCTTCCAGAAGATGGGCGACGACGGGGTGCCCGGGCCGAACGGCATGCGCCACTTCGAGCAGTCGCTGCAGGCGGTGGTCCCGCTCGGCCTCGATCGCGAGCAGACCTTCGAGGTGATCGCCCTGGTCGACGACTACGTCTTCGGCTACTCCCTGCGCGAGCTGCAGGAGGCCCACGAGCATGAGCACGGCTGGTCCCCCGAGGTGGTCGACTTCTTCAAGCGCGAACTGGCGACCGGCGACTACCCCCTGATCGACTCGATCTTCGGCGAGGACTTCGAGGCCTCCTTTGCCCGCGCGATGGAGTTCATCGCCGACGAAGGCCGCTTCCACCGCGGCCTGAAACGCCTGCTCGACGGGATCGAAGCCGAGTTCGCCCCGAAGGCGTAGGGGGGCGGAGGCGTAGGGCCGGGAAGGGACGGCGAGGGACGCGGCCCTCTCGGAGGCGGCCCGGGCAGGCTGTGGCCGCCTCCGAGAGGGCCGGGTCTGTGGGGAGTGAGTGGGCGCGTCTTGCGTGCGGGTATCGCCGGGGAGACGGGCGCAAGGCACGGGGAAGAAGCGCGGGAGACGGTGAGAACGCCGCGAAGTGCGCGCGGCCCGCGCGGGTGCCTGCGAGGTCCCAGATGCCCTGAGTGAGTTGACCACACCCTGGTGTGGTCAACTCACTCAGGGCCTTTGCGACGGCGACGGAGCGCGCGGTTCCCCAAAGGAACGTCGCGTCCCCGGGGCCCGGCTCCTTGCGCGGTTCGTAATCCGCCGCACGGCCGGAAAAGGAACCGCGCAGGCCCCCCGGACCCCCCGACCCGTCCGGACCCCCGCAGATCCTCCGCACCCGGGCGTCTCGGAGGCGGCCACAGCCTGCCCGGGTCGCCTCCGAGACGCCCGGGCCTCCCGTCCCCGGCCGCAGGGGCAGCGAAGCGCCGCCCGTCCCCCGCCGCCGGGGTCTGAACCCTCGTCGTCCCCGGCCGCAGGGACAAGGACCCTTTCCCGTCCCCGGCCGCAGAGGCACGAAGCACCGCCCGTCCCCCGCCGCAGGGCATGAACCCCCGCCCGTCCCCGGCCGCAGAGGCACGAAGCACCGCCCGTCTCCCGCCGCCGGGGTCTAAACCCCCGCCCCGCCGCAGCGGGTCCCGACCAACTACCGCGGGGCGCTGTCCTTGCGCTTGGCCGCCTTGAGGCGGGGGACTTTGTCGAGGATCAACTTGCGCAGGCGGACGTTGTCGGGGGTCACTTCGACGCACTCGTCGTCGCGCAGGAACTCCAGCGAGGCTTCCAGGGTGAGGCGGGTCGCGGGGGCGAGGCGGACCAGGACGTCGGCGCTGGCGGCGCGCATGTTGGTCTGCTGTTTGGCTTTGGTCGGGTTGACGTCGAGGTCTTCGGCGCGCGCGTTCTCGCCGATGATCATGCCCTCGTAGACGTCCTCGCCGGAGCCGACGAAGAGGGTGCCGCGGTCCTGCAGCGACATCAGCGAGTAGCCCGCGGTCTGGCCGCGGCGGTCGGCCACCAGCGAGCCGGTCTGGCGCGTGCGCAGCTCCCCCGCCCACGGCTCCCAGCGGTCGAAGACGTGGTGGAGGATGCCGCTGCCGCGGGTCTCGGTGAGGAACTCGGTGCGGAAGCCGATCAGCCCTCGGGCCGGCACCAGGTAGTCCATCCGCACCCAGCCGGTGGAGTGGTTGACCATCTGCTCGAGCCGCCCTTTGCGCCCGGCCAGCATCTGGGTGACCGCGCCGACGTGCTCCTCGGGCACGTCGATCGCCAGGCGCTCGACCGGCTCGTGCACCTTGCCGTCGATCTCCCGGGTCACCACCCGCGGCTGCCCGGCGGTCATCTCGTAGCCCTCGCGCCGCATCATCTCCAGCAGCACGACCAGCTGCAGCTCGCCGCGGCCCTGGACCTCCCAGGCGTCGGGGCGGTCGGTGTCCTTGACCCGGATCGAGACGTTGCCGACCAGCTCGCGGTCGAGCCGCTCGCGGATCTGCCGCGCGGTCAGCTTGTCGCCGCCGCCCTGGCCCGCCATCGGCGAGGTGTTGATCCCCAGCACCAGCGACAGCGACGGCTCGTCGACGGTGATCACCGGCAGCGGTCGCGGGTTCTCGGCGTCGGCCAGCGTCTCGCCGATCGTCACCTCTTCGATCCCGGCGACGGCGATGATTTCGCCCGGGCCGGCCTCTTTGGCCGCCACCCGTTCGAGGCCTTCGGTGATGAAGAGCTCCGACACGTTCGCCCGTCTGATCTCGCCGTCGGCGCGACACCAGGCGATCGGCTGGCCGGATTTGATCGTCCCCTGGTGCACCCGGCAGATCGCCAGTCGCCCCAGGTACGGCGAGGCGTCGAGGTTGGTCACGTGAGCCTGCAGCGGCGCCCCCTCGTCGAACGTCGGCGCCGGGATCTTCTCCAGCATCAGGTCGAGCAGCGGCATCAGGTCGGTCCCCTCGACGCCCTCCTCCATCGCCGCCCAACCCGCTTTCGCGTTGGTGTAGACGATCGGGAAATCGATCTGCTCGGAGTCGGCATCGAGGTCGATGAACAGCTCGTAGACTTCGTCGACGACCTCGGAGATGCGCGCGTCCGGCCGGTCGACCTTGTTGATCACGAGGATGATCGGCAGCCGCCGGTCGAGCGCCTTGCGCAGGACGAAGCGCGTCTGCGGCAGCGGTCCCTCGGAGGCGTCGACCAGGAGCAGCGCCCCGTCGACCATCGTCAGCGCCCGCTCGACCTCGCCGCCGAAGTCGGCGTGGCCCGGCGTGTCGACGATGTTCAGCTTCACCCCGCCGTGCTGGACCGCGGTGTTCTTGGCGAGGATCGTAATCCCCTTCTCCCGCTCCAGGTCCATCGAGTCCATCACCCGCTCGGCCACCTCCTGGCCTTGGCGGAAGGTCCCGGTCTGGTGGAGCATGGCGTCGACCAGCGTCGTCTTGCCGTGGTCGACGTGGGCGATGATCGCGCAGTTGCGCAGGTCGTCTCGAGTTGCGGTCATAGGGAGGGGAGAGGGTAGGGAACGAGGGGCGCCGGCCGTCGGAGAGCAGGCGGAAAGGGGCCTAAGCAAGACGAAGCCCGCTCGAGGCGGGCTTCCCAGACTGTCTTTTGAGCTAGTGCTCTACGAAGTCTGCTGAACGCTGGCCGCGGCCGGACCCTTGGGACCTTCCTCGGACTCATAGCTCACTTTGCTGCCCTCGGTCAGGGACTTGAAGCCCTCACCCAGGATGGCGCTGTGATGAACGAAGACGTCCTTCGAGCCGTCGTCGGGCGTGATGAACCCGTAGCCCTTGTCGTCGCTAAACCACTTAACAGTTCCAGTAGGCATGCATTGCCTCCACATCGTGTGCTGCAAACGCTGACGATGCGGAAGCAACGACTGCGAGCGCTAGACACAAACTTACAGCCGGTGTTCCGGCCCTTTCAGGTCAGGACCGTAGCAGGATCAAGCCGCTCCGGAAGTGAAATTTCGAGTTATCGGGCGTGGCGGGGAGC
>MKSH01000088.1:11196-17019 GCA_001898095.1 Solirubrobacterales bacterium 70-9
ACCGGGGCGCGATCGGCGACCTGCTCGCCCGCGACGAGTATTTCTGGCTCGACCTCGACGGCCCCAGCGAGGCCGAAGTCGACACCCTCGACGACCTCTTCCACTTCCACCCGCTGGCGCTCGAGGACCTGCGCAAGAAGGGCCAGCGGCCGAAGCTGGAGGAATTCGGCGACTACATGTTCCTCGTCTACTACGGCGCGGTGGCGCCGGAATCGGGCGGGCCGCCGCCCCCGGACGCACCGCCCGACGCGGGCCCGGCGGGAGGCGAGCGGATCCAGCTGGAAGAGGTCCACGCCTTCATCAGCGGCGGCTATCTCGTCACCGTCCACGATGGCTCCTGCACGGCGCTCGACGAAGTGCGCACGCGGCTCGACGCGCAGGCGCCGAGCTCCGAGCAGTTCGTCGTCTACCGCGTCCTCGACGCCCTCACCGACACCTTCTTCCCGCTGCTGGAGGACCTCGAAGACCGACTCGAACGGCTCGACGAGGAGATCTTCGCCGACGCCTCGCCGGACCACCTGCAGCCGCTGACCGAACTGCGCCGGGACCTGGTCATGCTCGGCCGGGTGGCGACCCCGCAGCGCGACATGCTCGCCCGCCACATCGACGACATCCTCCAGCTCCCCGGCCTGGAAGCCGACTCGCGCGACTACTTCCGCGACGTCTACGACCACGCGATCCGGATCTCCGACCAGATCGACTCCTACCGCGACCTGCTGCTCGGCAGCCGCGACGCCTACCTCTCGGTCACCTCCAACCGGCTGAACGAAATCTCCAAGCAGCTGACCGTGGTGGCGACGATCTTCCTGCCGCTCTCCTTCGTCGTCGGCTTCTTCGGCCAGAACTTCGGCTGGATGGTGAGGAACATCCGCAGCGCGGAGGATTTCTGGCTGATCGGCGGCGGCACGATGGTGGTCTCGGTCCTCGTGCTGGTCGCCTGGTTGCGCAGATCTTCCTATGCGTGAGGGCTCAAGGGCCGCCGTCGAGCAGTCGATACCCAGTATTGATGCTCTCTGCCCTGAAGACGAGAGTGGCTCTCTGCGCCTGCGCGGCGGCCCTCCTGGGGGTGGCGCCCACCGCCGCCGCGGCCGCGGAAACGCCGCTCTCGCCGGAACTGAGCGCGGTTGCGGCGCCCGCGGTCGCCTCCGGTGGCGAAGAAGCGCAGGCGGAAGCGGCGAACCTTCCGGTCGAAGGGCCCGGCAGCCTGATCCGCGAAGGGGAAGACCTGGTGGTCGAAGCCCACTTCGCCGCGGGGGCGGCGGGGCAGACCGAAGCGCTCGAAGCGGCCGGTGCCAGGGTGCTCGAAGCGAGCTCCCGCTACCAGACGGTCGCCCTCGCGGTCGCCCCTGAAGACCTCGAAGCGCTGGCCGAAGTCCCCGGCCTCGAAGCGGTCGAGCCTTCGCTCCAGCCGGTCTTCTACGGCGCCGAAGGAGCGGGCACGAGCGCGGTCGCCTCGAACGGGCTCTGCGAAGGCGGCGCGGTGACCAGCCAGGCGATGACCCAGCTGCACGTCGCCGCCGCTCGCGGCGCCTTCGGCGCCCGCGGGGCGGGGCAGACGATCGGCGTCATCTCCGACACCTTCGACACCGCGACCGAAGCGATCGGCGGCGGCGCGGTCGCCACCCACGCCGCAGACGACGAAGTCAGCAACGACCTGCCCGGCCCGTCGAGCACCTGCAGCGGCCAGCAGACGCCGGTCGACGTGGTCGCCGAGGGCCCGGCGGGAGGCAGCGACGAGGGCCGGGCGATGCTGCAGGTGATCCACGACCTCGCCCCGCACGCCCAACTGGCCTTCGCCACCGCCTATTCGACCGAACTTCAATTCGCCCGCAACATCGAACGGCTGGCCGAACCGGTGGCGGCGGGCGGCGGCGGGGCGAACGTGATCGTCGACGACGTCGGGTACTTCGACGAGCCGGTCTACCAGGACGGCCCGGTCGCCGTGGCGATCCGCAAAGTAACCGAAGCGGGGGTGACCTACCTGACCGCGGCCGGCAACGACAACCTGATCGAAAGCTCCACCGGCAACGAATTCGCCTCCTGGGAACGGAACGAATTCCGCGACGCGACCTGTCCGTCGGCGGTCGGCAGCAAAGTCGGCGAATCGTCCTCGCGCTGCATGAACTTCTCGCCGACGGCGACTCCCGACAGCACCTTCGGCATCACCGTGGAACGCGAATCGCAGCTGATCGTCGACCTGCAGTGGGCAGAACCTTGGTACGGGGTCGAAGCCGACCTGAACGCCTACCTGTTGAACTCGAAAGGCGAAGTGATCGTCGCCGAACCGGTGAAGAACGTCGGCAAAGGAACCGGGGTGCTGCGCGAGCCGGTCGAACTCTTCGGCTGGGAAAACAAGAAGACCGAAGCGGCCGAAGTGCAGCTGGTGATCGTCCGCTGCTCGAGCAACTGCAACTGGGCGGCGAACGTGAACGCGAAGCCGCGGCTCAAGTTCATGCTGATGGAGGACGGCGCCGGGGTCTCGAAAACGGAGTACCCGAAGTCGGAAGCGGCGGGGATCACGGGCGGGCCGACGATCTACGGGCACGCCGGGGCCGCCGCCGCGATCACCCTCGCCGCGGTCAGCTACGAACAGTCGGCGACCGCCCCCGTCCCGCCCGAGCGTTACTCCTCGCGCCGGCCGGTGACCCATTATTTCGGCCCGGTCGTCGGCAGCACCGCGGCGGCCAAACTGGGGTCGCCGGAAGTGGTGCAGAAGCCGAACGCGACCGCCACCGACTGCGCCTCGACCACCTTCTTCGCCAGCCTCCGCTCCGACGGCTGGCACTTCTGCGGCACCTCCGAGGCGGCCCCGCACGCCGCCGCCATCGCGGCGCTGATGCGGCAGACCCAGCCGGCGGCGACGCCGAGCTCGATCGTCGCGGCGCTCGAATCCTCGGCGACCGCCTTCACCGCGGTGAAAGCCCGGGCGGCGGTCGGGGCGGGGATGCTGAACGCCGAAGCGGCGATCGCCGCGATCGGCGGCCAGGCGGCGTCCGACCCGGCCAGCACGGTGGTCGGTGCGGTGGCGGTGCCGACGACGTCGACCGAAGCGACGACCTCGACGCCGACCGTCTCCTCGAGCGGCGCGACCACCAAGACGACGACGAAGACGAGCAAGGCAAAGTCCGCTTCTTCCCGGTCGAGCGGCGGCGACGCGAAGCCGACGGCGAAGATCGTCAGCCACCCGAAGGCGCTCGAACGGACCCGCAAGCGGAGCATCGTCGGGAAGTTCCGCTTCCGCGCCGACCAGAGCGGGGTCACCTTCTTCTGCCAGGTCGACCGGACCGCCGCGCGCCGCTGCGGGGAACGCTTCCAGCGCCGCTTCGGGATCGGCCGTCACGTGGTCAAGGTGCGCGCCGTCGACACCTCCGGGAACGCCTCCTCGGCGCCCGCCTCGTTCCGTTTCCGCGTCCAACGGATCGGCGCTTAGGCCGGGGGACGCAGGCAGGCGCGGCTAAAGGGGCCGCCCCGCCGGTCGATACGGTCAAGAGATGCTCGGCACCCCGCGTTCCCGTTCGTCCCTGTCCTTCGCCGCACTCTTCGGAGCGCTGGCCGCCCTCCTCGCCCCGGCCGCCACGGCCGGCGCCGCGACGACGGCATCGCTCTCCCCGGCGCTGGCCACGCTCGCCGAACCGCAGGTGGCGGCGAAGTCCGTCGCCGGCCAGGACGCCGCCCTCGGCATCGTCGGCTCCGGTCCCGGAACGCTCGCCCGCAGCCACGGCGACGTGATCGTCGAAGCCCACTTCGCCGGCGGTGCGATCGCGGCGATCCCGGCGGGCGAGGAAGCGGGAGCCCGGGGCCTCGACGCCGCCCGCCGGTACCAGACGCTGTCGCTGGCGGTCGATCCGGTCGACATCGACAGCCTCGCCGCCGTCCCCGGGGTCGCGGCGATCACCGCCGCGGTCACACCGCAGGTCTCCGACCTCGGCGGCCCCGGCACCGCCGCGGTCCAGTCGAACGGGCTCTGCGAAGGGGGCTCGGTGATCACCCAGGGCCTCGGCCAGCTGAAAGTCGACCTCGCCCGCGCCGCCTACAGCACCCGCGGCGCCGGCGAGACGATCGCGGTGATCTCCGACTCCTTCGACTCGGCGAGCACCGCGAACGGCAACCCGGTCCCCTTCCACGCCCACGAAGACGAACTCACCAACGACCTGCCCGGCCCGGCGAGCACCTGCAGCGATCAGCAGTTCCCGGTCAACGTGATCGCCGAAGCCCCGCCGGGGCTGAAGCCGACGAGCTACACCGACGAGGGACGGGCGATGCTCGGGGTGGTCCACGACCTGGCTCCGCACGCGCAGCTCGCCTTCGCCACCGGCGCGCCCACCGAAACCGTCTACGCGCAGAACATCGAAAAGCTGGCGGCGCCGGTCAGCGCCGGGGGTGCCGGGGCCGACGTGATCGTCGACGACCTCAGCTACCAGACCGAGCCCTACTACCAGGACGGTCCGATCGTCGCGGCGATCAAGCGGGTGACCGAAAAGGGCGTCCTCTACTTCAGCGCCGCCGCCAACGAAAACCTCTTCAACGCCGCGGGCGAAGAAATCTCTTCCTGGGAAGCGCCGAAATTCCGCTCCTCGGCCAGCTGTAACGCCAAAGTCGTCGAATTCCTGGACGAAGCGCTGGCGAGCGAAGGAAAAGGTCCCTACGAACCGGAATGCATGGACTTCGACCCGGGCGGCGCGGTCGACACCGAATTCGGGATCACGGTCGAACGCGAACGGCCGCTGCAGCTCTTCCTCCAGTGGGCGGAACCGTGGTACGGGGTGAAATCGGACTACTTCGCCTTCCTCGTCGCCGGCAGCGGCGCGAGCGAAGCGATCGTCGGCGAAGGCGGCAGCAACGAAGGGCTGAGCCCACAGCCGATCGCCGGGGCCGAATGGCTGAACCCGACGGCCTCGACCCAGGAAGTCCGCCTGGTGATCGCCCGCTGCGCCGGCACCTGCAATCCGGCCGCCTCGAAAACGGTCGAAACGCCGATGAAGCTCCAGTTCGCCGAGGACGGCGCCGGCGTCCTCGACACCGAGTATCCGAAAGGGAAAGTCGAAGCCCCCGACGTCGTCGGCCCGACGATCTACGGCCACGACGGCGCCGCCGTGGTGAACACGATCGCGGCAGTCGACTGGCGCGAATCGAACACCGCGCCGAAAGCGCCGGAGCCCTACTCCTCGCGCGGCCCGGTGACCCACCTCTTCGCGCCCGTGGACGGCGTCACCCCGGCGGCGAAACTCGGCTCGCCGGAAGTGATCTCGAAGCCCGACATGACCGCCACCGACTGCGCCTCGACCACCTTCTTCGGCGAACTCGTGCCCGGCGTCGGCTACCAGTTCTGCGGCTCCTCCGAGGCCGCCGAGCACGCCGCCACGATCGCCGCGCTGATGCAGCAGGGAAATCCGCTCGCGACGCCATCCCAGATCTCCAATGCGCTGAAATCGACGGCGACGAAATTCACCGAAGTGAAATCGCCCTTCGACGTCGGCGCCGGGATGGTGAACGCGCTCGCCGCGATGACCGCGGTCGGCGCTTCGCCGGTGAACGATCCGCCCAGCCACGTCGTCGCCTCGGTGGAAGAAGAAGAAAAAGCGCCGGCGCCGACGGTGACGATCACCAAGGGCCCGAAAGCGCTGGGCAAGGAAAACCGCCCGACCTTCGAATTCACCTCCAATCGCCCGGTCGCCTTCATCTGCCAGGTGGACGGCGGCGCGACGCAGCCCTGCGCCTCGCCCTTCGTCGTGCCGAGCGTGCTGGCCGACGGCGGCCACGGCTTCGTCGTCACCGCCACCGACGCCCAGGGCCGCAAGGCCTCGAGCGGCGTCTACACCTTCA
>MKSH01000088.1:17078-18120 GCA_001898095.1 Solirubrobacterales bacterium 70-9
ACCTTCTACTGTCAGTTCGACAAAGAACCGCTGCGGATCTGCGGCAAGAACTTCAAGCACCGCTTCAGCGCCGGCAAGCACCACGTGCTGAAGGTGCGGGCGATGGACGCAGCGGGCAACCTCGCCTCGAAGCCGACCGTCTACAAGTTCAGGGTCAAGCAGATTCGTCCGAAGTCGAAGCCGGCGTCTCGGTAGCCCCCGGGCCGTCGTCGGTGGCCCCGGAGCGCTTGATGATCAGGTGGGCGACCAGCAGCAGGAGCACCACGCCGACGATCGCGCCGATCACCGCCGGGTCGGTGAATCGGATCCCTTCCAGCCGCGTGCCGAGGTAGACCGCCAGCGCGGTGATCGGCAGGAAGCCGATCGCAGTGGTCCAGCAGTAGCGGGGAAAGGGGACGCGGGCGGCGCCGGCCGCCGCCGAGATCAGGCTGAAGGGGACGATCGGCAGCAGGCGCAGGGCGATCAGCAGGGTGACGCCGCCGCGTTCGACCATCCGCTCGAAGCGGGCGAAGCGCTCGGCACCGAACCAGCGGTCGAGCAGCGGCCGCGCCACTCCGGTGCCGAACCAGTAACAGACGATCGCCGAGATCATCCAGCCGATGACGACGATCCCGAGGCCGCCGAAGAAGCCGTAGGCGAAGCCCGCGGCGGCGTTCACGATCTCGGCCGGGTAGGGGACCACCGAGTGGATCACTCCGAGGCCGACGATGATCAGCGGTCCGCCGGCACCGAGCGACTTGATCTGGTGGCGGACTTCCGAGGTTTCGCCGTGGATCGCGGCGACGAAGGCGTGGCGGAGGGCGGGGACCGCGATGACGAGGATCGCGATCAGCAGGCAGGCGGTCGCCGTGATCCCGATCTCCAGCCAGGGTAGGTGCCCGCGTTCGCGTGGATCCGCCGCCGCCGGCGACTCCGCTTTCGTCTCATCGGTCACGAGTCGCCAATCTGGCACACCGGACGGCGCGGCAGGTGAAGGGGCCGCTCAGGCGGCTGCGGCGCCACGCAGGCGGTCGGCCAGGCCGGAGCAGCGGCCGCCGCTCTC
>MKSH01000088.1:18147-21419 GCA_001898095.1 Solirubrobacterales bacterium 70-9
GGGGTCGGCTCAGCATCCGGGTGTGGGAGCGGTGGCAGACGGCCACCACCACAGGCACCTCGCAGCCCTGCGCCTTGTGGACCGAGATTGCGTAGGCGAGCTTCAGCGTCGCCGTCTCCGAGTAGGGCATCACCAGGGTGCCGCCCTCGTCGGTGTCGACGACGATCTGTTCTTCGTCGGGGTCGTCGCGGCGGAGGAAGACGATCGAGCCGTTCATCAGGCCCAGCTCGTGCGAGTTGCGGGTCTGGATCAGCCGGTCGCCGAGCCGGAAGCGGCCCGCGAGGGCGCGCCTGCCGTCCGGGTTGAGGCGCTCCTGGAGGCGCTCGTTCAGGGCGTCGATCCCGACCGGCCCTTTGTACATCGGCGCCAGCGTCTGCACCTCGCGGATCGGGTCGACGCCGAAGCTCTCCGCCGCCCGCTCGGCGACCACCTCGACCACCGTCTCCAGCGCCCGGTCGGGTGCCGGGCGCTCGATGAAGAAGAAGTCGCGGTCCTGTTCGGGGCCGGGCTCGAGATGGGGCGGTCGGCCCTGGTTGATCTCGTGGGCGGCGGTGGTGATCATCGAGCGGGCCGCTTGGCGGAAGATCTGGGTCAGCCGCACGACCGGCGCCGCGCCGGAGGCGATCAGGTCCTCGAACGGCTTGCCCGCGCCGATCGGCGGCAGTTGGTCGGCGTCGCCGACGAAGACCACGTGGGTCGTCTCGGCCAGCCCTTCCAGCAGCACCTCGGCGAGACGCAGGTTCAGCATCGAGGACTCGTCGACGATCACCAGCTCGACCGGCAGCGGCCGGCCGGGGCCGAAGCCGGGGTCGCCGCCGGGGATCCATTCGAGCATCCGGTGGATCGTCTGCGCCTCGTGGCCGGTCGTTTCCTGCAGCCGGCGGGCGGCGCGGCCGGTCGGCGCGCAGAGGGCGATCTTGATGCCGGCCTCTTCGGCGGCTTCGACGATCTCCTTCGTGCAGCGCGTCTTGCCGACGCCGGGGCCGCCGGTGAGGACCGAGACCCGCGAGCCGAAGGCGCCGCGCACCGCGGCCCACTGCTCCGCGGTGACTTCCTCGTCGGGGGCGGTTTCGCCGGGGTCGTGGTCGAGGAAGGCCGGCGCGGCGAGCCGGCGGGCCAGCGTCGCGGCGACGGCACGCTCGCTCTCCAGGGTCAGCTCGCGGTAGACGCGGCCGTCCTCGTCGACCAGCCCGCGCGCCTCGGCCAGCACCGCCGGGTCGGGGACGAGGCCGATCAGCCTCGCCGTGCGGCTCGCCAGCTCCTCCATCGGCAGGAAGCTGTTGCCGCCCCCTTCGGCCTCGCGCAGCGCGTAGACGGCGGCCGCCTGGGCGCGGCTGTCGGACTCCGGCGGGATGTCGGCGGCGAGCGCGATCTTGTCGGCGCGGGCGAAGCCGACCCCCTCGACCTCGGTCAGCCGGTAGGGGTCCTCGTGCAGGATCACCATCGAGCGCTCGGCGTAGCGGGCGTGGATCGGCGCCGCCAGGTGGGCGAGCCCATGGGGGGCGAGCTGGACGTGCAGCTCGCGCACGGCGCGGCTCTCGTGCCAGGACTGGGTCGCCGCCGCGGCCTGGTCGACGCTGACCCCCTTCAGCGCGGCGAAGGTGCGCTGCGGGTCGGCGGCGATCACCTGCATCACCTCCTCGCCGTGCAGGTCGACCAGCTTCTCGGCCCGCGCCTGGCCGATGTGGCGCAGGGAGGTGAGGTAGGCGATCTGGCCCTCGCGGTCGGTCGGGTCGAGCGGCACGGCGCCCTGGGCGCGCAGCTGGCGGCCGTAGCGCGAGTGGGTCTGCCACTCGCCGCTCACTTCGGCGCGGTCGCCGGCGTTCAGGTGGGCGACCGGGCCGACCAGGGCGAAGCCGTCGCCGTCACCGGTCTCCTGCACCTCCAGCACCGCGTAGCCGTCGTCTTCGGCGCGGAAGATCACCCCGACGACCTCGACCGTGCCGGTGTAGGAGGCGGCGTCGGCGTCGAACAGGGTGGCGGAGCGCATCACCCTCCCAAAGCTAGTCGGAGGCGAGGCGGGAGGGCTGGGTGTAGCGTCGAGGCTATGCCAAGTTGGGGAGAAATCGAGAAGATTGCGCCGGAGTTGGCGCGTACTGCGCGCGAGTTGCTCGAGGCGCACGTCCACAAGACGATCGCCACCGTGCGCGCCGACGGCGCCCCGCGGATCAGCGGGATCGAGGCCAAGTTCATCGACGGGGACCTCTGGATCGGGTCGATGCCGGGGTCGCGGAAGGGTGCCGACCTGGCTCGCGATCCGCGCTTCGCCCTGCACAGCGGCTCCGACGACCCGCCCGACTGGCGCGGCGACGCGAAGCTCGCCGGGCTCGCCGAGGAGACCCTCGACCAGGAGCGCAAGCTGGCGATCTTCAAGGCGATGGGGGCGGAGGAGGTCGACGACGCCTCGGCGCTCTACCGGGTCGACGTGCGCGAGCTGGCGGTGACGCGGCTGACCGAGGCGAAGGACGAACTGTCGATCGAATGGTGGACGGAGGCGGGCGGATTGCGCCGGGTGACGCGCAAATGAGCGCGGGGGAGGGGCAGCTCGAGGACGACCCGACCGGTTTGCCTTGGATCGATGAGCACGCCGAGGAGATCCTGGCGCCGGTGGGCGCGGTCTGGCCGGCCCTGCTGCGCACGGTCGAGCGGATGACCGACGGCGGCGCGGCGCCCCGCTACGCGCGGCTGGTCGGCTGCGCCGACACCGAGGCGGGCGGACCGCGACCGCTCGAGGTCGGCTCGGCCGTTCCCGGCTTCCACGTCGCCGCGCTGACCCCGGAGCGGCTCCTGGTCCTCGCCGGCTCCCACCACTTCTCCGACTACGCGCTGACCTTTCGCCTCGAACCGTTGGGTGCGGTGCGGACGCGGGTGATCGCCGAGACCCGGGCGGTCTTCCCGGGGGTCAAAGGGCGCGCCTACCGGGTGGCGGTGATCGGCACCCGGATGCACGTGCTGGTCGTCAAGCGCGTGCTCCGCGGCGTGAAGCGACGGGTCGCCTCGGCGCCCCCGGCGGCGAGCCCGAGCTGATGGATCGCGCCCCTTCGCGGCAGCCGGCGGGCCTCTGCGACTCCTGTCGCCACCAGAAACTGGTCCCCAACACGCGCGGCTCGGTCTTCTCCCTCTGCGAGCGCTCCCGCACCGAAGACGCCTTCCCCCGCTACCCCCGCCTGCCGGTGGTCCAATGCCCCGGCTTCGAGCCCGGCCTGCCGGTGAGTTCGCAGAAATGACCGCATAGCGGTCATTTCTGCGAACTCACCGAGGTGGCGGGGGGC
>MKSH01000088.1:21438-28199 GCA_001898095.1 Solirubrobacterales bacterium 70-9
GCGGGGCCGCGTAGGCGCGGCCGGGGACTCCTCCCAGGACCAGCAGCCGGATCCCCTCCGGGCCCGCCCACACCTTCCGTTTCGCCTCCGGACCGACCCGGGCGATGTGGTCGGCGTCGAGCGGCATCCGCTCGCCTTCCACCTCCAGCTCGCCGCTGCCCCGCAGCGCCAGGAAGACCTCCTCCTGGTCGTCATGCGTGTGGTCGTGGCTGGGATAGGCGTCGAACGACGGCGGCAGGTCGATCACCTGCATCCCGAACGACTCCACCCCGAGCTCGGCGCGCGCCCGTTTGAAGCTGCCGAACAGCGCCGCGTCCATCTCGTCGATGCGCTTCACCACGTATTCCCCCATGCCGTTCCTCCTTTTTGTGCACGAACGTTCGTGCTTTTTTATATCTTGTGGGGGTGGCCAGTGCAACCGAGACCAAGGGCGAACGGACGCGCGCCGCGATCCTCGAGCACGCCGTCGACCTCGCCTCGGTCGAGGGGCTCGAGGGGTTGACGATCGGTCGCCTGGCGACCGACCTGGGGATGAGCAAGAGCGGTCTCTTCGCCCACTTCGGCTCCAAGCAGGACCTGCAGCTGGCGACCGTGGGGGCGGCCGGCGACCGCTTCCGGCGCATCGTGGTCGAGCCGGCGCTCGCCGCACCTGCGGGCGGCCCCCGCCTGCGGGCGATGGCCGAGCACTACTTCGAGTACCTGGAGACCTTCACCGGCGGCTGCTTCTGGGGCGCCACCGCGAGCGAGTACGACGACCGGCCCGGCCCGGTCCGCGACGCGATCGCCGCCTCGGTGGACGCCTGGATCGCCCTGTTGGTCCAGCAGGCGAAAGCGGCTGGGATCGACGACCCCGACCGCTACGCCTTCGAGCTCTACGCGGTGGTGATGGGCGCCAACTCGCGCTTCCGCCTCAGCGGTGACCGCCGCGTCTTCGACCACGCCCGCGCCGCCTTGACGCGCTTGGAGTCGGAACTGCCCGCCTAGCGGCGGCCGCTCCGCCGTCGGCCGCCGCGCCCTTGGCTACGGGTTGGCGTGGTTCACCTTCTCCGGCTCGATCTTCACGATCACCCGTTCTTCGCCCGGCTGGCGGAAGGGGTAGGAGTCGGCGTCGAGGTAGCGCTTGGCGAGCGCGTCGATGTCGTCGTCGGCCCCGTCCGGGGTCATCTCGACGACCTTGCCCTGGATGATCAGGTTCTCGTAGGGGTTGCCCTCGTTGGTGACCGAGATCGCCACCGCGGGGTTCGCGTGCAGGTTCTTCGTCTTGACCCGACCCTCGGCGGTGTTGAAGGTCACGAGGTCGCCGTCGAGACCGATCCAGACGGCGGAGACCTGCGGGGTGCCGTCGGAGTTGATCGTCGCGACGTGGGCGAAGTGCTTGCCTTCGAGCAGCGGCTTCGCCTCGTCTGGAATTGCAGCCATAAGTCCTCCTGTGATGGGGGTTGCAGTGGTTTAGTGTCCGTGTCAACCATCTTCTTACTACTCCTGGGAGGACGTCGGGTGGAAATCGCGATCGGATTGCCAAATGCAGTGCCGGGAACCAGCGGCGAGCAGATGGTCGAGTGGGCGAGGAAGGCGGAGCAGCGCGGCTTCTCCAGCCTCGGCACGATCGACCGGATCACCTACGGAAGCTACGAGTCGCTGATCGCGCTGAGCGCCGCCGCCGCGGTCACCGAGCGGATCGGCCTCGTCACCGCGGTGCTGCTGGCGCCGTTGCGCGACAACGGGGCGCTGCTCGGCAAGCAGACGTTGAGCCTGAACGCCCTCTCCGGCGGGCGCCTGACCCTCGGCCTCGGCCTCGGTGGCCGCGACGACGACTACGCCGCGATCGATGCCGACATGAGCACCCGCGGCGCCGACATGGAAGCCATCCTCACCCGCCTCACCGAGGTCTGGGCGGACGACACGATCGGCCCCGCCGTCGCGCCTCCGACCCTGATCATCGGCGGCGGCGTCCCGGCCAGCTTCGAGCGCGCGGCCAAGTACGGCAGCGAGGGCTGGATCGCCGGCGGCCTGCCGCCGGATGCCTTCGCCGACTCCCTCGCCAAGGTGAAGCAGGCCTGGGCGGCGGCCGGTCGCGACGGCGAACCGCGAGGCATGGCGCTCGGCTATTTCGCCCTCGGCGACGCCGACCCGGCTCCCTACCTGACCGACTACTACGCCTTCCTCGGTGAGGAGACGGCGAACATGATCGCCGGCTCGGCCGCCCGCGACGCCGACACCGTGCGCGGCTACATCGGCGGCTTCTCCGAGGCCGGCTGCGACGAGTTGATCTTCTTCCCGACGGTCGCCGACCCCGACCAGGTCGACCTCCTCGCCGACGCCGCCGGCCCTGAGCGCGGCGGCGTGAGGGCCGGGGAGGAGGTGGCCCGCGTGGCGGTGAAGTTGCAGCCGCGCGGGCACCGAGACGAGCTCCTCGGCTTCGCCGGCGACGTCCTGCGGGCGCGCGTCGCGGCGCCCCCGGTCGACGGCAAGGCGAACAAGGCGCTCTGCAAGCTGATCGCCGAGCGGGCGGGCGTGCCGCCCTCGCGCGTCGCCGTGGTCCGCGGCGTGAAGTCGCGGGACAAGCTGGTCGAGATCCAGGGCGTCGACGCGGCGGCGCTGCCGGGCCTCCTGGGAGGATGAGCCCCGATGCCCGATGACCTGGAGATCATCCTCTTCGACGGCCCCGACGACCTCGAGGTCTGGCTCGAGGAGAACGGTGCCGACTCGCCCGGCCTCTGGCTGAAGATCGCCAAGAAAGGCGCTCCCGAGCCGAGCGTCACCTACGCCGAGGCGCTCGAGGTGGCCCTCTGCTTCGGCTGGATCGACAGCCAGAAGCGCGGCCTCGACGAGACCCACTTCCTCCAGCGCTTCACCCCGCGCCGGCCCCGTGGCCGCTGGTCGAAGATCAACCGCGAGAAGTGCGAAGCGCTCGAATCAGAAGGCCGCCTTCGCCCCGCCGGCGCCGCCGAGGTCGCCGCGGCCAAGGACGACGGTCGCTGGGAGGCCGCCTACGAGGGCCAGCGCACCGCCAGGGTCCCCGACGATCTACAACGCGAGCTGGACGCCAACCCGAAGGCGGCGGCCTTCTTCGCCGACCTCGACAGCGCCAACCGCTACGCGATCACCTACCGCCTCGCCGACGCCAAAAAACCCGAGACCCGCGCCCGCCGCCTGACCAAATTCATCGCCATGCTCGAGCGCGGCAAAAAGATCCACGGCTGAGCCCGCGATCAAGACGTTCCTGCGCAGCGGCGATCGCGCGCTGGTGCTCACCGACTTCGGCCGAATCGACGTCCTCCAAGGCCTGCCGCAGGTGCCGCCGTTCGCGGCGCTCGCCGAGCGCGCGAGTGAGGTCGACATCGACGGGCTTGTGGTCAGGGTCTGCTCGCTCGACGATCTGCTCGCGATGAAGCGGGCCAGCGATCGGCCTCGCGACCGCGATGACCTGGAGGCGCTGGAAGCCGGTCGCGATGAGCACGAGCCAGACGCCCACTAACCTCGTCACGTGGATACGCAACGTCTGAACGAGGTCCTTGCCGTCGCCGGCGAGCCCGCCTACCGCGGCAAACAGGTCTGGGAGTGGGTCGCGCGCGGGGCCGCCGGCTACGAGGAGATGACGAATCTGCCGGCCGGGCTGCGGGCGCGGCTGGAGGCCGACGTGCCGATCTCGACGCTGTCGGTGCGGGCCGAGGCGCGCTCCGACGACGGCACCGTGAAGACGCTCTTCGACACCGCCGACGGGCGGCCGATCGAGGCGGTGCTGATGAGGTATCGGGACGGGCGGCGCTCGGTCTGCCTGTCCTCGCAGTCGGGTTGTCCGCTGACCTGCACCTTCTGCGCCACCGGCAAGATGAAGTTCGGGCGCAATCTCACCGCCGACGAGATCCTCGACCAGGCGCTGCACTTCCGGCGGGTCGAAGCGATCGACCACGTCGTCTTCATGGGGATGGGGGAGCCGACGATGAACATCGACAACGTGCTCGGCGCCTGCGAACGGCTGCCCCACCTCGGGGTGACCCACCGGCGCACGGCGATCTCGACCGTCGGCTGGGTGCCGGGGATCGACCGGCTCGCCGACTGCGACCTGCCGATCGGCCTCGCCCTCTCCCTGCATGCCCCGAACGACGGCCTGCGCTCGCAGTTGATGCCGGTGAACGACCGCTTCCCGCTCAGCGAGGTGCTGGCCGCCTGCGATCGCTACCGGGCGAAGCGCCGGCGCAAGGTCTTCGTCGAGTACGTGATGCTCGACCAGGTCAACGACCTACCCGAGCACGCGCGCGAACTGGCCGCCCTGCTCGACCCGCGGATCTACAAGATCAACCTGATCCCCTACAACCCGACCGGTTCCTACGACGGCTCCTCGCCGGAGCGGATCGAGCGCTTCCGCGCGATCCTCGCCGAGCACCGCGTCCCCGCCACCGTCCGCCTCACCCGCGGCCGTGACATCGACGCCGCCTGCGGCCAGCTCGCCGCCAAAGCCGCCGCCTGACGAAAACTGGCCAGCCAGCCAGTTTTCTCTGTAAGCTGCCCCCGATGGCCACGGTCGACTCCAGCGCGCCGATCGCCGAGCGTCCGCCGCGGATGTCGGCGAACCCGGTCAAGCGGGTGGCCGACGACCTCGCCGCCGAGTGGCGGGGGCGGGGCTCCTACCCGCCTGGGCCGAGCGACTTCAGCTTCGCCCGCACGAAGCAGATGGCGCGTGACCCGCTGCCGCTGCTGCTCGGCGCCTACGAAGAGTTCGGGCCGATCTTCAGCATGCGTCTGCTCCACACCCGGGTGATCTTCATGCTCGGCCCGGAGGCGAACAACTTCGTCACCGTCGGCCATCCGGAGAACTTCCACTGGCGCGAGTCGAGCTTCGGCGACCTGATCCCGCTGCTCGGCGACGGGCTGCTGACGATCGACGACGACTACCACGATCGCGCCCGGGCGATCATGCTGCCCGCCTTCCACCGCGAGCAGGTCGAGGCCTCGACCGCGGCGATGACGGCCGAGGCGGGGGCGGCGCTTGCCGACCTGCGCCCCGACACCGTGGTCGACGTCTACGCCTGGATGCGGCGGCTGGCGATGCGGATCGCGATGCGGGCGCTGCTCGGCCTCGATCCCGACGACGGCGGCAAAGGTGCGGTCGCGGCGGAGAACTTCGAGGAGGCGCTCGGCTTCTTCGGCATCGACTTCGCCCTCCGCCTGCTGCGCGGCCCCGGGTCGCCCTGGCGTCGCTTGATGGCCGCCCGCGCCGTCCTCGACCAGATCGTCTTCACGGAGATCGCCCGCCGCCGTGGCGCCCCCGACAGCGGCCGCCGCGACATCCTCAGCCTCCTGGTCGAGGCCCGTGGCGAGGCGGGCGAGCGCTTCACCGACACCGAGATCCGCGACCAGGTGATGACGCTGATGTTCGCCGGCCACGATACCTCGACCTCGACCGTGACCTTCGCCCTCTACGAGCTCGCCCATCACCCCGACGTGCTGGAGCGCCTCTGCGAGGAGCAGGACCGGGTGTTGGGAGGGGAGGCGCCGACGATCGACCAGCTGGAGCGCGAACTGCCTTATCTCGACATGGTCGTCGACGAGGTCCTGCGGCTCTATCCGCCCGCCTGGATCGGCCCCCGTCGCGCCGTCCGCGACTTCGAGTTCGGCGGCTACTCGGTTCCCCGCGGTGCCTACGTGAACTACGTCTCCTGGGCCAGCCACCGCATCCCCGAGGTCTTTCCCGAGCCCGAGGCCTTCGTCCCCGAGCGCTTCACCCGCGAGCGCAAGGCGGCGCTGCCGCGGGGCGCCTACGTCCCCTTCGGCGGCGGGCAGCGCGTCTGCATCGGCAAACGCTTCGGCCAGTTGGAGGTGAAGCTGGTGACGACGATGTTCCTCCAGCGCCTGCGCGCCGACGCCCTCCCGGGCCGCACGATGACGGTGCGCCAGATGCCGACGCTCTCGCCCCGCGGCGGCCTGCAGATGCGCCTGCGCCCGCGCGGCTGAGGGATGGGTGAGGGTCTGGGCCCCTGCGGCCGGGGACGGTCGCGTCCTGGGCGTCTCGCGGCGGTCCGGGCAGGCTGTGACCGCCACGAGACGCCCGGGACGCGAGGCTTTGCGGGAGAAGTGCGCAGGCCCCGCGCGCTTCCCGGGAAAGACGTCAAGCCTCCACCACACCCCCAGGTTGATGGGCCGAAAAGCGCTGATATAGAGCGCTTTTCGGCCCATCGACATCTCGGCCCTCACGGAAGGGTCACTTCGCGACGTCTTCCCTCGGGGAACGTGGAGTTCCCGACGCCTCCCTCACGACTCCCCGCCGTGACCCGCAGGAGACTCCGCACCCTCGCCAGTCCCCCCGAGACCCGGCCCTCTCGGAGGCAAGCGGGCAGCCTGCCCGGGCCGCCTCCGAGAGGGCCGGGTCCTTTTCCCCGTCCTGCCGCCGGCCCCGTCCGCCGAACCGGGCAAGCACCCATCTAGACTCAGTCTCCTTGCGAGCGTTGGTCATCTCCGACACGCACTTCGGCGCCTGGACCGGCCGCGACCTCCTGCACGAGGACTTCTTCCTCGAGCGCCTGACACCCGCGCTGGACGGGATCGACGAGGTGATCCTGCTCGGTGACCTCTTCGACTTCCTCTTCGGCTCGGTCGCCGACGCCGTCGACGCCTCCGCCGGGCTGCTGAAGATCTTCGCCGAGAAGCTGCCCGGTAAGCGCTTCGTCTTCCTCTCCGGCAACCACGACCACCACTTCGTCCACCGCGACGAAGAGAACCAGCTGGAGGCAGCGCTGGCGCGCGGCGAGACCCTGCGCCCC
>MKSH01000088.1:28241-42952 GCA_001898095.1 Solirubrobacterales bacterium 70-9
CGGCGTCCTCTGCACCCACGGCCACTACCTCGACCCGCACGCCCGGATGGCCGGCTCGCGCGGCTCCCGCCTGCTCACCCGGACGCTCTGGGCGATCGCCGCGGGCGGCCCCGAGGAACCGACCTGTGAGGCCGATTACGAGTCGGTGACGACGCTGCTCACCGAGTGGCTCTACATCGCAGCCCAGATGCCGCACGGCACCCACGCCCAGCAGAACGTCTTCAGCGCCGCCCAGAAAGCCGGGAAGATGGTCCAGCGCGCCAGCGCCCCGGTACGCGGCGCCCGTCGCGTCGCCGCCCGCGTCCGCGACCGCACCGAGGGCGACACCACCGGCCTGCCGAGCGAAGCACACTTCGACGCGGTGGTCGCCGACGAGGCCGCCCGCCAGGCCCGCGAGCAGCCGGTCCCCGGCCCGCCGGCGGACCGCCCTCAGTACCCCGAGCCGACCGTCCTCTCGCGCTCCAGCCCGACCGAGCACGCGCTCGAGGCCTTCTCCCGGGTCGTCGCCAACCTCGGCTACGACAAGGAGGCCGACCGCATCGTCTTCGCCCACACCCACCAGCCGCTCGACGACGTGCGCGCCTCCCACGGGTCCACCCGCTACTGGAACAGCGGCTGCTGGATCTACGAGCCCGACCTCTCCTCGCGCCAGGCCTACGCCCGCTACTGCCGCTACGCCTGGCCGGGGACGGCGATCGTGATCGACGACGCCGAGCCGCAGCCGCGCCTGCTCGAGCTGCTCGCCGACCTCAACCCGCTGTCCGGCGGCCCCGGCCTGCCGAAGGCGCCCGCGTGATCCCGCCGGAGACCGTCACTGCCGGGGTGCGGATCGTCCGCGGCGAAGAGGCCTGGCAGCCGGTGCTGTTCGGCGGCATGATCCCGATCGTCGGCGCCCTCGGCGTCCTCTGGCTGATCCGCTGGGCGATCAAGGACCCGCCCGAGCACAACAAGGACGTCGAGCCCGAGGACGACGCACCGCCGCCCTCGGACCCCGTGGACGACGGGCACGAAGGCCCGCTGTCCTGACGCTCCCCAGCGCTACTTGATGAAGAGCATCTCCTCGTACTTCGGCAGCGGCCAGAGGTCGTCGGCGACGACGCGCTCCAGTTGGTCGGCCGCCTCGCGCACGTCGTCCATCTTCGCCAGCTGCCTGTCGCGGGCGTAGGTGGCGAGCTCGATCCCCTCGAGGTCTCCGGGCACCGCGTTCGCGCCTTTCAGCTCGCCGAGCGCGCCGACCAGGTCGTCGACCAGCTCGCGGATCTCGCCCTCGAGGGCCGAGACCCCCGCGTCGGAGATCAGCGCCAGCTGCCGCAGCCCCGCCGGCAGGATCATCGTCTGGCCGATCGAGAACGTCTCCTCCGCCTCGATGTTGGCCAGCAGCGCGTACTGCTCGACCCAGACGTCGTAGCGCGACTCGAGCTCACGCTTGCTGAGCACGTTGTACTCCTCGAACGCCTTCACGGTCGAATCGGAGAGCACCTCGGGCAGGGCGTCCGGGGTGGTCCTCAGGTTCTTCAGCCCGCGCTTCTCGGCCTCCAGGTGCCAATCCTCGGAGTAGCCGTCGCCGCTGAAGCAGACGACCTTGTTCTCCAGGTAGGAGTCTTTGACGATCTCCATCACGGCCTCCGGCATCGCCGAGCCGGCGTCGAGCTTCTGCTTCAGCTTCACCGCGAGGTCGTCGATGGCCTCCGCCGCGATCGTGTTCAGCACCGTGTTCGGGAAGGCCAGCGACATGCTCGACCCGAGCGCGCGGAACTCGAATTTGTTGCCGGTGAAGGCGAACGGCGAGGTCCGGTTGCGGTCGCCGCCGTCGAGCGGCAGCGGCGGCAGGACGGAGGAGCCGAGGTCGAGGAACGAGGCGGGCGTGTTCGGATCGCCCTCGCCGGTCGAGATCGCCTCGAACACCTTTTCGAGTTCGGCGCCGAGGAAGATCGAGATGATCGCCGGCGGCGCCTCGTTGGCGCCGAGCCGGTGGTCCTGCCCGATGTTCGCCACCGAGGCCCGCAGCAGCCCCTGGTGCTTGTTCACCGCCTGGATCACCGCCGTGCAGAAGAACAGGAAGTGGATGTTGTCCACCGGCGTGTCACCCGGGTTCAGCAGGTTGGTGCCGGAGTCGGTGGCCATCGACCAGTTGTTGTGCTTGCCCGACCCGTTGACGCCGGCGAACGGCTTCTCGTGCAGGAGGCAGATGAGGCCGTAGCGCCGGGCGACGTTCTCCAGCGTCCGCATCAGCAGCTGCTGGTGGTCGGAGCCGACGTTCGAGCTCTCGAAGATCGGCGCGATCTCGTACTGGGCCGGCGCGACCTCGTTATGACGGGTTTTCACCGGGATGCCGAGCTTCCGCATCTCCAGTTCGGACTCCATCATGAAGGCCAGCACGCGCTCCGGGATCGAGCCGAAGTAGTGGTCGTCGAGCTCGTGACCCTTCGGCGGCTTGGCCCCGAACAGGGTGCGGCCGGTCGCGATCAGGTCGGGGCGCTCGAAGAAGTACTGCTCGTCGATCAGGAAGTACTCCTGCTCGGGCCCGACCGTGGTGAAGACCCGTTCGGTCTCCTCGTCGCCGAGCAGCCGCAGCGCTTTGACGGCTGTCTGCGAGAGGGCGTCCATCGAGCGCAGCAGCGGGATCTTCGCGTCGAGCGCCTCGCCGGTCCAGCTGGCGAAGGCGGTCGGGATCGCCAGCAGCGCCCCGTTCGGGTTCTCGAGGATGAAGGCGGGGCTCGTCGGGTCCCAGGCGGTGTAGCCGCGCGCCTCGAAGGTGGCGCGGAGGCCGCCGGTCGGGAACGAGGAGGCGTCCGGCTCGCCCTGGATCAGCTCCTTGCCGGAGAAGCCGGCGATCAGCTTGCCTTCACCGGCGGGCTCGAAGAAGGAGTCGTGCTTCTCCGCGGTCGAGCCGGTCAGCGGCTGGAACATGTGGGTGTAGTGGGTGGCGCCGTTCTCCAGCGCCCACTCCATCATCGCCTCGGCGACCGCATCGGCCAGGCTCGGGTCGAGCGCATCGCCGTGTTCGAGCGTCGCCTGCAGTCTCTGGAAGACGTCCTCGGGCAGGCGTTCTCTCTGCACCTCGACGTCGAAGACGTTGGCGCCGAAAGCGGCGTTCTCGGGAAGGGTCAGATCGAGCGCGCCAAGGGACTCACCATTGGAGCTCCACTGGGCTGCGGTCACGTTCTGCTGGCGGATTCGGCTCATCGCTTGGCTTGTCCCTCATTCTTGGCGGCGCGCCCGGTGGCCGGCCGCGATCGTTTTCCTTTCAAAACTCCCTAGACAGAGCCAAACGAGCCTACTGCCGGTGGGTTGATGTGGCGTTTGTACGCCGGTACAGAGTTTGCCTGGTGCCGGTATCCCGTATGTAGAGCCCCGGCGCGGTGCGTTCGCAGAAATGGCCGGATAGCGGAGCGAAGTGCGAACTCGTCAGGGGCGGCGGCGCAGGATGGTCAGATCGCCGACGGTTTCGAAGCCGAGCTTGGCGTACATCAGCTGCGGCCAGTCGGCGGCCTCGGCGGTGAGGAAGATCGGCGCGTTGCCGTCGGCCTGGGCGGCGGTGACGGCGGCGAGCACGATGGCTTTCGCGTAGCCGCGTTCGCGGGCGTGCTCGCGGGTGCCGACGTCCTCGACCTGGCCGATCGTCCCGTCGCTGAGCAGACGGCAGCAGGAGAGCGGCTCGCCCTCGCCGGGGGCGACGAACCAGCGATCCCCGCCCGCCGAGCCGTAGCGGCCGTCGATCTCGAACAGCTGGTCGACGGTCGCATCCGGCTGCGGCACTCCGGTCGGCACCGACGCTTCGGCGATCAGCGCCCGCCGCAGCCCCTCGATCTCGGCCAGCCGCACCTCCCGCACCGCCGGGGCCGGGGTGCGTTCGCAGTCCTGGCCGCTATCCGGCCATTTCTGCGAACGCAACGGGGGCGCCGGGGCCAGGCCGCCTTGCCAGGCCATGTAGCGGGTGCGCTCGACCTCCCAGCCGGGCCAGCGCGCCGGCTCGGCTTCCAGTTCCTTGCCCAGGCGCCTGCCGTCGGCTTCGTCCAGGGCGCAGACCGTGCGGTGCTCGAACCCCTCGCTCCCGAGCGTCGCGTCGGCGATCGCGACCACCGCGTCGACACCCAGCCCGGTCTCCTCGATCCCGCACCAGTTGGCGTCCCAGATCAGCGGGGTGGAGGCGGTGAGGAAGACCCGGCCCCAGCTCTCCCGCCGCACCTCGTCGCAGACCTTCTCGTCCAGCGCCAGCTCGAAGGCCAGCAGCTGGTCGCGGTCTGGTGTCGCCGGTTCCGCCATCCGGATAGCCTCCCAATTCGCGCGGCCCGCCGGCCGCCCAGCCAAAGCGCAGGAATCAAGGAACCAAGGGAGGAGCCGGGTCGAATGTTCGTAAGCAAGGCCGCTGTGGTCGGTGGGGGGACGATGGGGGGCGAGATCGCCCAGGCGATCGCCGCCGCCGACATCCCGGTCGTCGTCAAGGACATCGACCAGAAGTTCGTCGACGCGGCGCTGGACAAGGCGCGCGCAGTCACCGAGGGCCAGCTCGGCGGCCAGGTGAAGAAGGAGCGCATCACCCAGGAGCAGGCCGACGCCCGCCTCGCCGAGGTGATGGCGAACATCACCGGCACCACCAGCTACGCCGAGTTCGCCGACGTCGACTTCGTGATCGAGGCGGTGCCGGAGAAGATGGAGATCAAGCAGGCCGTCTTCCGTGAGATCGACGCCGCCACGCCCGGCCACGCGATCCTCTCCTCCAACACCTCCTCGCTCTCGATCACCGAGATGGGCGAGGCGACCCTGCGCGCCGACAAGGTGGTCGGCTTCCACTTCTTCTACCCGGCCTCGATCATGCCGCTGGTCGAGGTGATCGTCGGCGAGTACACCTCGCAGGAGACCGCCACCGCGGCCTACAACTTCGCCCAGGCGATCAAGAAGCAGCCGATCGTCTGCGGTGAGGTCCCGGGCTTCGTCGTCAACCGGATCCTGATGGCGACGATGGGCGAGATCTGGCGCGCCCAGGAGGAGGAAGGCCTCTCCTTGAAGGGGATCGACAGCGCCATCGCCGAGGCCAAATTGGCCCCGATGGGCCCCTTCTTCCTCACCGACCTGCTCGGCCTCGACACCGTCTTCCACGTCGCCGAGCACCTCAACCGCTCCTACGGCGACTCCTTCTACGTCCACGAGGGCCTGCGCGGCCTGGTCGGCGAAGGCAAGCTGGGGATGAAGAGCGGCGGCGAGGGCTTCTTCAAGGACGGCGAGCAGAACGTGCCCGGCGACGCCGAGCCCGACGCCCAGGAGCTGATCGACATGTTCAGCTCGCGCGCCCTGATCGAGGCCTGCCTGCTGGTCGAGGAGGGGATCGCCTCGGTCCGTGACATCGACCTCGGGATGATGACCGGGGCCGGGCTCGACCCGCGCAAAGGCCTGCTGCCGCCGTTCTGGAAAGCGGACGTCGAAGGCCTGGACAAGATGCTGGAGAAGATCGAGGGGCTGGAGGAGAAGTACGGCGAGCGGTTCACCCCGCCGACCACGCTGAAGCGCCTGGTCGCCCAGGGCCGCCTCGGGATCGCCACCGGCCAGGGCTTCTACGCCTACCCGCAACCCGACGAGGGCGAGCAGCCGGAGAAGGCGAAGCTGGAGACCCGCGGCGCGGTCGCGATCGCCTGGCTCACCAACGCGCCGATGAACGCCGTGCACCCGCAGGTGATCCTCGACCTGAAGACGATCTGGGAGAAGGTGAAGGCCGACCCGGCGATCCGCTCGATGGTGATCGTCTCCTCGGTGCCGATCGTCTTCTCCGCCGGCGCCGACATCAAGGCGTTCACGCAGATGGACCCGGACGGCGGCAAAGAGCTGCTCGACGATGCCCACGCGCTGTTCCGCGAGTTCGAAACCGAGGACGTGGCGACGATCGCCGCGGTCAACGCGATCGCCTACGGCGGCGGCTGCGAGATGGCGATGGCCTGTGACTTCCGCATCGCCGCCGAGGCCGCCGTCTTCGGCCAGCCGGAGATCAAGCTGGGGATCATCCCCGGCTTCGGCGGCACGCAGCGGCTGCCGCGCCTGGTCGGCGAGTCGAAAGCGCTGGAGATGAACCTGACCGGGGACTCGATCCTCTCCGAGGAGGCGCTCGAAATTGGCCTCGCCAACCGCGTCGTGCCCGACCACGAGCTGTTCGAGACGGCGCTGATGTGGGCGAACAAGCTGGCCGAGCAGGCGCCGATCGCGCTCGCCCAGGTGAAGAAGGTGTCCGCCAAGGGCGACATCGACGCCGGCATCGAGGCCGAGAAGGGCGGCTTCGTCGCCGCCTTCGGCAGCGAGGACGCGAAAGAGGGCATCTCCGCCTTCCTCGGCAAGCGCTCGCCGAAGTGGAGCGGCAAGTAGGGACGTCAGGCGGGGGAGGGGAGGCCGGCCGAGACGCCGGCCCCTCCCCGGACGTGGCGAAGCTGGCCGCGCTCCTGGTCGAGGCCGACGGGGCCGCGGTCGTGCTCACCGGGGCGGGCGTCTCGGTGCCGTCCGGGATCCCCGACTTCCGCAGCCCGGAGACCGGCCTCTGGGCCAACGTCGACCCGATGGAGGTCGCCCACATCGACGTCTTCGAGCGTGACCCGGCCCGCTTCTGGAGCTACTACCGGCCGCGGTTCCAGCAGCTCGGCGGCAAGCGCCCGAACGCCGCCCACGCGGCGATCGCCGAGCTCGAGCGCCGCGGCTTGGTGCGCGGTGTGATCACCCAGAACATCGACCGCCTGCACCGCGCCGCGGGCTCCGAGGAGGTGATCGAGGTGCACGGCTCGATCGCCACCTCGAGCTGCCGCGACTGCGGCGCCTCGTTCGAGGTCGAGCAGGTCGAGGGGCTCTTCGACGCCGACGGGATCGCCCACTGCGCGTCCTGCCGCGGCCCGCTGAAACCCGACGTCGTCCTCTTCGGCGAGCTGCTCCCGGAAGCGGCGATCGAGCGGGCCGCCGACCTCGCCGAAGCGGCCGAGCTGATGATCTGCGTCGGCTCCTCGCTGGTCGTGCATCCGGTCGCCGGGCTGCCCGCGCTGACCCGCGAGCACGGCGGCAGCCTCGCGATCGTCACCAAGGGCGAGACGCCCTACGACGAGGAGGCCGAGGTACGCCTCTCGGGCGAGGTCGACGCCGAGCTGACCGCGCTTCTCGCCGCCCTCGCCTGAGGCGCTCCCGTCCGGTTCAGTACTTGACGCCCTGCCGGTCGCAGTTGGCGACGATCGTCTCCGCCCGCTCGCCCGTGAACTGGGACGCGTGGCTGCAGATGTCGACCGCCTCCTGACCGCACGCCCCGAGGGTTTCGGCGCCGACGATGCCGGCGACGGTCGGGTTGATGCAGCCCTGGGCGGGGGCCGGGTTGCTGTTGCTCGCCCCGGTGAAGGCGACCATCGCGATGATGGTCACCAGGGTGACGGCGATGATGCTCGCGCCCACCCAGATCTCCCTACGGCTCAATTTGTAGAGCGGCGTGGTCTGTCGCTCGTAATGTCCTTCAAGTGGCATGGCGGCAACTTACGTGCCTGATCGTGCGCTGCCTATCGCCCTGGTGGAGAAGATCGCCCGCCGATCTTTAGACACTCGTACGTAGTGACGCCGCTTCCTTGGCGATTGGGTTTACGCCAAGTCCAGATGGGCGCGCTGTGCCACCGGAGAAGGAGCAGTTACCGGCCTCCGGTGCGGGCCCGCCGACAATGAAAGGAAGCATCAATTCAATGGAATGGCTGCAAGAAGGCGCTAATTCATGGCAGCTGACCGCCGCGACGTTTGTAGGCCTGATGAGCATCCCGGGCCTTGTCGTCCTCTACGGCGGCGTTATGCAGAAACGCTGGTCTGTGAACTCGATGATGATGGCGTTCGTCGCCTTCGCGATCGTGCTCATCCTCTGGGTCCTGGTCGGATTCAAGATGGCCTTTGGGGATCCGATCCACATCTTCGGGGCAACCTCAGGCTTCTTCGGGAACTTTTGGGGGAAGCCAGGATCGATCCTCAACAGCCATAGCCTCCTGGAACAGGCGCATATCGGGGAGCTTCCGGAAGAAGAATTCCTCTTCCCGATGTCGACGCTGGCCTACTTCCAGATCGTTTTCGCGGCGATCACCCCGATCCTGATGCTGGGCTCGGTCCTCGGCCGGTTCAACTTCAAGGCGTGGATCCCCTTCGTCGCCCTCTGGACGCTGCTGGTCTACACGATCAACGCCTTCATGATCTGGGGCGGTGGGTTCTTCGCGCAGCAGGGCGCCGTCGACTACTCCGGCGGCTACGTCATCCACCTCGCGGCCGGGATATCCGGATTCATTGCCGCGGCGGTGATCGGACCACGGCTCCAACGCGATCGCGAGGTCGACGCACCGAACAATCTGGTGCTGGTGGCGGTCGGCGCCGGCCTCCTCTGGATGGGCTGGAACGGCTTCAACGGCGGTGACTGGTACAGCGCCGGCGAAATCGCTTCCGCCTCGGTGCTGAACACCAACCTCTGCACCGCGGTCGCCTTCCTCGTCTGGGTCGCCCTCGACTACGCCACGGGCCGCAAGCCGAGCCTGATCGGCAGCGTCAACGGCATGATCGTCGGCCTCGTCGCGATCACCCCGGCCGCCGGTTTCGTCAACGGCTGGGCGGCGATCATCATCGGCGTCATCGCCTCGGCGTTGGTCTACTTCGCGCTCAATTACCTGAGCCGGGTGGCGCCGTTCCGCAACGTCGACGACACGCTCGGGGTCGTCTACACGCACGGCTTCGCGGGCGTCGTCGGCGGTCTCTTGACCGGCATCTTCGCCAACAAGCTGATGGCGGGCGAACACGAAGGCCTGATCTCCGGTGGCGGGCTGCACCTTCTCTGGGTGCAGGCCTACACCGCGGCCTGGGTCATCGCGTTCTCCGCGATCGGGACGTTCATCCTCCTCAAGATCGTCGGCCTGTTCGTGCCGCTGCGAATGAGCGAGGCTGAAATGGAGACCGGCGACATCGCCGTCCACGGGCACGAGGTGTACCCGTCGGACGTCCCGTCGCTGGGCTACCCCGACGGAGTCAAATCGGGGTCAGTTTCGGGGTCTGCGGCCCCGGCGGCCGGGTCGGCCTGACGCCACCCGCCTGAGCCCGAGACCAATCACGGAGCCGCCTCCCGTCCTCCTCCTCCCGGGGGGCGGCTCCGGATTCGGGCTTCTCTGCGCAATACGTCGAGCATCGTCGCCACCGCGGCGGTCGCGGCGGCGGCCCGGGGAGTTGCCGCGAACACCTCCCGGACCGGACTACTTGGAGACAGCGGCCGCACCACGATGTCGCCGCGCACGGTCGAGAGGGCGGTCTGCGGGATCAGCGCCACGCCGACGCCCGCCGCGACCAGGCCCTGCACGGTGAGGTAGTCGTCGCTCTCGAAGGAGACGCGCGGCTCGAACCCGGCGGCGATGCAGGAGCGGACCACGTGGCGGGCGCAGGGGCTGGTCGCCGAGGTCTGCACCCAGGACTCTTCGCTCAGGTCCTCGAGCCGCGGCGGCAGCTCGCGGCGGGCGAGCTTGTGGTCCGCGGGGAGGGCGAGGTGGAGCGGGTCCTCGAAGAGCTCGAAGCGGCGCAGGCCTGTGGTCAGGCGCTCGCCGGCGCCCTCGAATTCGAACAGCAGCGCGAGGTCGAACTCGCCGGCTCGCAGGCGCGGCGCGATCTCCTCCGGCTCACCCTCGGCGAGCGAGACCTCGACCCCGGGGTGGGAACCGCGGAAGGCGGCGATCGCCCGCGGCATCAGGTCGGCCCCGGCGGTCGGGAAGGAGGCGGTGCGCAGGTGGCCGCCGTGGCCGGCGACGATCGCCGCGATTTCGTCCTCGGCGGCGGCCAGCTGGGCGAGGATGCCGGCGACGTGCCCGGCCAGGGCGGCGCCCGCGGCGGTCGGCCGGACACCGCCGCGGCTGCGCTCGATCAGCGCCACCCCGGCTTCGCCCTCGAGCGTCTGGATCGCCTGCGAAACCGCCGACTGCGAGTAGTCGAGGGCGTCGGCGGCGGCCGAGAAGGAGCCCTGCGAGACGACCTCGCGGAAGATGTTCAGCCGCTTCACATCGAGCATAAGTGTTACTTATTCTAACTACAGGCAATTCCAGTTGTGCTGATGCTGGGATGGTGGGACATTCATCTGGCACGCGAATCCAGAACGCTCAGGAGACTTCCCATGGCACTGAAGATCATCGTTTCCTACGACGACACCGACAACGACCGCGACGCGCTGGCCCTGGGCCGCCTGCTCGCCTTCTCCGGCGCCGAGCTGTCGCTCGCCTACGTCCGCCACTCGTTCGGCGAATCGCTCGACCAGCAGGCCGCGGAACAGTTGCTCGCCCGCGGCGCCGAGTCGGTCGGCACCCCGGACATGCCGAAGTTCATCGTCGCCAACCCCGCGACCAGCGTCGGCCTCGCCGAAGTGGCCGCCCAGGAGAACGCCGACGTGATCGTCTTCGGCTCCGAATACCGGACCGCGAACGGGCTGGTGAAGCCCGGCATCTCGGCCCACAAACTGCTGCTCGGCGGCGGCTCGGCGATCGCCGTCGCGCCCGCGGGCCTGCGCTCCAACCCGGCGCTCTCGGTCAACACCGTCGGCGTCATCGACGAGGGCGACCCGGCCGCCCGGCAGACCGCCGACAGCCTCGCCGCCGCCCTCGGGGCGACGGTCGCCGAGCACGGCTCCGGCCCGCTCGACCTGCTCGTGGTCGGCTCGCGCAAGGAGGCGCCGGAGGGCAAAGTGGTGCTCAGCGCCGCCAGCGACTACGCGGTCGAGGCCGCCAACTACCCGGTGCTCGTGATCCCGCGCGGCACCGCGCTCGACTTCTCCGGCGCCGCGGCGTCGGCGGCCTAGATCCCGTTGATCGTCTGGGGGTGAACCGGGCGCGCTAGTCGCGCTCGACGACGAGGATCACGGCCGCGACCGCAGGGTCGCGGCCGTCGATCCGCCCCCGCGCCGCCTCGAGCGACACGGTTTCGGTGTCGTGGCCGGAGACGATCTCGGCCAGCGTCCCGACCGCCGAGTCGGTGCGGATGACGATCGCCGCCGGCCCGCGCTGCGCGCGGCGGCCCTCGGTGGCCGTCTCCAGCACCGCGCCGGTGACGTCGGCGGAGGCTCGCTCGGCGTTCGCCCAGCCCTGGCTGAAGGCGAGGTCCTGGACCGAGAGCTCCGGGCCCTCGAGGATCCGCAGCCTGCTGTCCTCGTCGTCGCGCGTCCATTTACGGTCGCCGAGCAGGATCGGGCGGCCGGAGAGCCAGGGGTCGAGGACGGTCCGGCCGAGCTCCTCCTCGCTGAGGTTGAAGGAGCGGGCGTGGCGCCTGCCGGTCGCCACTTCGATGTGGAAGGCCATCGGTCGGCGACGGTACCGGATTGAGATGATGCGGCCCATGCCACCCGAAGCCCCGGCAGCGGTTCTTTTCGACAACGACGGCTTGCTGCTCGACACCGAGTCGGTCTGGACCCGCGCCGAGCAGGACATGTTCGACGCGTACGGCTACGAGTTCACCGGCGCCCACAAGCGCGACCTGGTCGGCAAATCTGGCGCGATGGCCGCCAAGCTGCTGGAAGGGTGGCTCGAGCAGGAGGGTCGCGGAGCCGAGCTGATGGCGGAGCTCGACCGGCTGGTCGTGATCGAGCTCGAGCGCGGGGTGGAGGCGATGGTCGGCGCCCGCGACCTGCTCGAACGGCTGAAGGAGCAGGGGACCCCGATCGGCCTGGTCTCCAACTCGCCGCTCCACTTCGTCGAGCGCTCGCTCGCGATCGTCGGCTTCGAAGCGATCTTCGACACGATCGTCAGCGGCCACGAAGTGGAGCGGCCGAAGCCAGAGCCCGACCCTTACCTGGAGGCCTGTCGTCGGCTCGACGTCGACCCCGACCCGAGCGTCATCGCCCTCGAGGACTCGCCGACCGGCGTCGCCGCCGCCCGCGCCGCCGGCCTGACCGTGATCGGCGTGCCCTCGGTCGACGGGATCGAGCTGGTCGAAGCCCACCACATCGCGGCGTCGCTGCTCGACGCCACGGTGCTTGGGCTGACCGTCGTCTAGCGGGCTGACCCGCGGTTGGCGCCCAGGACGGGGGAGCCTGCGGGGGAGTGGCGTGGGGGACGGGAGGTCGGCGGGAGGGTGCGGGGTCCTGCCGGAGAGACGGGCGTGTTCCGCCGGGAACGTCACGTTCATTAAGGAAGACGCCGGGAACGTCACCTCCGCGTGCGGTTTCTTTGCGCTTTCCCAGGGGCCGATCCGCGCTGCGTGAGTTGACCCTCTTATAGGAGGGTCAAACCGTGGTCACGAGTTCGTAACGGTGGAGGAACCCCGCGACAGGTGACGTCTCCCTCGATTCGCCGTGACGTTCCCGACATCTCCCTCACGCCGAGGTGACGTTCTCGGCGCCTTCGTCACGGGCCATCCGCGCCGGCGGCGGGCCGTGGAGCCTTAGTCGGTCATAGACCGAGTTTCGCTCCACACCCGCACCCCGCAGGCGCCCCGCACCCTCGCCTCCCCCGAGACCGACCCAAGGTTTCAAGACGCCAAGAGCCGGCGCCGGCGGAGGATGCGCTCAGCGAGCTCCAGGGATTCGCGGATGGCGGCCTCGGTCTCGGGGCTGAGGTCGCCGGTCAGGGTTCCTTCGGCCGCTGCTTCCACGGCGGGGAGGCGCTCTTCCAGGGATGCGATGTCGCGGCGGTGATCGTCGTCGTCCAAGGCGGCGGAGAGCTCGGCGAGTATCGCTTCGACGCCGATGCGGAGTTGGAGCGTCGCCTCGCGGCGGCGGCCGGCGTCGAGATCGGCGCGGGCGCGGAGGAGGAGGGGCTCGCAGGCCGCGAAGCGCTCGCGGCCACGGAGGACGGCGGCTACCCGTTCCTGGGGGCGGAGCTCTTCCTGGCGGCGCTTGCGACGGGAGACGCCGGCGACGACGTCGACTTCGCGCGCCTCGCTGAAGGCGCCCTCGGCGATCGCCTCGCCGCTGCCGTAGCCGAGGCGCACGGCAACGGCGCGCTCCGGGCTGAGGGTCGCGACGTGGGGGTCGGTGGCGGCGATCGCGTGGGCGTGGAGGGCGTCGTTCAGGAGCGCGATGCCGAACTCGACCGCGGCGTCGATCGTGTTCTCGTTCACGGTCGCGCCGGCCAGCCAGATCGCCGCCTCCTCGGGCCCGTCGTAGGGCTCGAAGGCGCGGATCGAGGTCGCCCGCGCCAGCGGCAACTCCGGCGGCGGTGCGGCGGCCTCGGAGCCACGCGGGCGCCGCCGCCGGCGCGAGGGTCGCGGCGGCGCGGCGATCGTCTGCACGACGAGGACGCTCTCGGCGCCGTCGTCCTCGTGCCGCGCGAGGTAGCGGCCGTCGGCGAGCGGCAGGGTCCCGGCGAAATCGAACTGGGCGAATCCGAAGAAGGGGCTCAGACCGCTGAGCCTAGTCTTCGCCGCGCGGGTGGCCGCCGAGGATTTCTTCGGCCTTGGTCCGCGGCTTGTCCGGCAGCGAGTACTTCGACGGTTCGATCGGCACCTTCGGGTTCTTGATCTGCCCGAGGCGGGTGATCAGGTGTTCCCACTGGTTCGGCTTCAGCAGCGCCTGCGCTTCCTGCGGGTTCGGCGTTTCGACCGGGCGGTAGCCGATGTGCACGTGGTCGTAGTGGGACGCTTCGGCGAAGCTCACTTCGCCGGGGAAGTCTTCCAGCGAGATGACCTGGTGCGGTTGCATCGGGCCCTGCAGCTGGAGCACGTCTTCGATCAGCTCGTGGACCAGCGTGCCCGGCCCCTGGTGGCCGGTGACGTTGACGCCGTCGATTTCGGCGATGTCGACCGCGTCGCCGGTCGAGTGCTCGGAGACGTTTCCGCTGTCGGTCAGGTAGCTGTGGCCGCACTCCAGGGCGCTGATCCGCAGGGTGAAGCCTTTCGAGCGCAGGTACTCGAGCAGCGCCAGGATGCGGCGATCGATCTTGCCCCCTTCGATGTCTTCACGGCCGCACTGGTAGATGTCGAGGCCCTTGTCGTTCAGCACCCGCTGGGTCAGCGCTTCCTTGGAGAGCAGCAGGATCCCGGCCCCGCTCAACTGGGCGTTGAAGGGGTTCTTGCCCTTGGCGCGGTAGATCGCGGTCGCTTCGAGCAGCTTCCAACCGTCGAGGATCGGCTTCGGGTCGATCCGCGGCGCGCCTTTGCCGGCCGGACGGATCGAGAAGTTGATGTGCGGGTCGGCTCCTTCGCTGCCCTTCGCCACGTGGGCGAGGACGGTGCCCGCGATCACCTTCGAGCCGACCCGGATCGAGCCTTCGCCGGAGGCCTTTTCGAGGGCTTCGTCGGCCTTCGCCGCGAGCTTCTGTTCCTTGCCGACCTTCTTGCCGGAGCGATCCGGCAGGGCGCGCAGCCGCGGACGCAGTTCCTGGCTTTCTTCGACCGGGATCTTCTTTTCCTTGCCCTTCGAGGTGACGACCGTGCGGCTGTCGCGGACCAGCTTGCCGAGCCCGGCGTAGGTGAACCGGTTGCCGTAGGTGTCTTCGAGGACGATGAAGTTGCCGAGCTTGGCGGAGTGGCCCATCTTGCGGATCACCCCGTCGTTGACGGCGACGACCGGCGAGCCCTGCTTGGCGAAGATGTTGATCCCGCGGCGGGTGGGGGAGGAGGAGATGACTTCGGCAGCGTTGCCGGCGATCCGCGAGTCGGTGGTCGAGTTCTTCAGCGCCTGGCGGGCGGCGAGTTCGTCCGAGTAGCGGGCGTTGGCGGCGATCGGGAAGTGGGCACCCTCGGTGAGCCGGGTCAGCGAGCCGACCAGGGTG
>MKSH01000088.1:42967-47014 GCA_001898095.1 Solirubrobacterales bacterium 70-9
TGGTTGTAGGCGAGGATCGCGTCGTAGAGGTCCTTCTGGCCGCCCGCTACCTTGAGGTAGTGGGCGGCGGCGCAGATCGCGTCGACCGGGTTGTAGGGGTCTTTCCGCCCGTCGCCGTTGGCGTCGAGCCCGTACGCTTCCCAACTCGAGGGGAGGAACTGCATCCAGCCGACCGCGCCGGCGCTGGAGACGTTCAGGTTCGTACCGAAGCCGGTCTCGATTTTATTGATCGCCGCGAGCACCTCCCAGGGGATCCCGTATTCGGTTCCGCAGGCCTGGTAGATCGGCAGCAGGAAGGGCGGGATCTCGAAGGAGTTGATGACGAAGTTGGGGACCCCGATCGGGGCCGGGCCGAAGGGCGCGATCATCGTCGTCGGGTTGCCGAGGGTGGGCGCGCCGCCGGGTTCGAACTGGGCGCCGCCGTCGCTGCCTTCGCCGAGCGGCTGGGTGCCGCCGCCGGTGGCGCTCGGGGCGGTGGTGCCGCCGCCCTTGCCGCCGCCGCTCGAGTCGCCGAGGCTTTCGTTATGGGTGACGCCGCCGCGGGTGTCCGCTTCCGGTTCTTCTTCGATCGATTCGCCCTGGTCGAATTCCTTGTGGCCCGGCGTCTTCGACTTCGATGCGCCGGATTCGGATTCGCTGGCTTCGTTCGCCTTCGAAGTCGACCCTGACCCTGAAGTCGAGGTTGAGGGTGAGCTCTTTGCGGACGGTGGGGCGACGTTGATCGTCACTTCGGCGGCCTCGCTGTTGTCGCTCGGCGAGCTGCAGTCCGGGTCTTCCATGTCGATCAGCCCGTCGCCGTCGTTGTCGATGCCGTCCGAGCACTGGGGCGCGGGCGTCGTCGTGGTGGACGGGGTGGTGGTCGTGCCGGGCGTCGTCGTGGTCGGGGTGGTCGAGGTCCCTGCAGCGGACGAGCCGGTGGAGCCGCTCGACCCTTCGCCGCCGCTGGCGGTGACGCCGGGCAGCAGGCTTTCGGTCACCGACCTGAGGGGTGAGGCTGCCGGCGCGCTGCCGACGGCGGCCAGCGCGAGAAAGGCGGCGAGCGCCAATATCAGTGCGAGCTTGCTTCTCATGCGCCTCTGGTCCCGCTCATCGGAAGGCCGTTTCCACGGCTCTTTCCCCCTCCCAACGGGCTTGTCTCCACGCTACCCACAAGTCCGGTCGTGGGCAACGGTCATACGCGCCCCCAATATGGCCTTAACGATCGTCCACTTCATGCCGCGAGCGGGAGATTTCCATGTGTCCCGGATGCGCTCGTTAAGCTGCCGTCAACGGACCGAGAAGATTGGATTTGGCGTGAGTCCAGACGAGTACGCAGACGGTGACGGAATGGCCGACGGAGACAGCCTGCGGGCGCGCTCCGAGCAGGCGATCGGCGAGATCGCCCAGGCCCTGATCGACAGCCCCCACCTACACAGCGCCCTGCAGGCGGCATTTGGGGCGCGGGAGAAGGCGATCGAGGCCCAGCAGGCAGCGATGAGCGCCCTCAACCTGCCTTCGGCAAGCGACGTCGAGCGCCTCGAGCGCCGCATCCGCTCCTTTTCGCAGCGCCTGGAGGACGTCGAGGAGCAACTCGACGACCTGACCAGGGAGATTGGCGGCCTACGGCGCAAAATCGCTGCAAAAGAAGCAAAAGCAGAGTCTGAAGCTGCACCTGAGAGCGATGCAGCATAACCTTCGACCAGAGGGTTAGGCTAGAGCCCTCAAGCCCGCTTCCGAAGCGGTGTTGGCGAGTTCCGCCACTTTTTCGTCGTCGAGAGGGTCCAGGCCCTCGGCATCGGTCACGATCAGCACCGCGGCCACGGCGACGCCCAGCTGCTCACCCGCGGCGAGCAGGGCGGCGGTCTGCATGTCGGCGACGTCGCCCACGGGGGTCGCGTGGCCGGGGGAAGGGTGGAGGGCGTCGAGGCTCGCCACCGTCCCCACCTTCGCCGCCCCGCCGAGCTCCGCCCGCAGCCGCTCGCCCAGCTCCTCGTCGGGGAAGGCGGGCGCCCCGGCGCCGCGGTGGTCGACGGTCCACGGCCGCGCCTCCCGCACCCAGATCAGGTCACCGGGCCTGGTGTCCCGGTCGATCGCCGCGCACGTCCCGACCCGCACCGCCCGTCGGACCCCCAACTCGGCCAGGTCGCCGAGCACCAACGCCGCGCTCGGCCCGCCCATCCCGGTCGACTGCACGGTCAGCCCGCGGCCCTTCGCGGTGGTCCCCGAGTAGCCCCACAGCCCGCGCGCGTGGTTCGCCATCTTCGGCTGCCCGGTCAGCACCTGCGCCAGCGCCATCGCCCTGCCGGGGTCGCCGACGAGGATCGCGTCAGGGTGAATCTCGGCGGTCGGCCGGAGGCGTCGAGGCACGGGCCGCGAGGGTAGTCCAGGCGAGGGTTCGCAGTCATGGTGGTCGGGGTTGGGCGGGCGCGATCCGGAGGCCTTGCGACCGGGGACGGCGCGATCCGGAGGGCCTGCGTCTGGGACGCCGTGCTTCGGAGGCCTTGCGGCCGGGGACCGGCCGTCTCGGAGGCGACCCGGGCAGGCTGTGGCCGCCTCCGAGACGCCCGGGACGCGAGGCTTCCGGGGGGAAGTGCGCGGCTTCGGCGCGCCTGCGGGGGGATCCGACACCCCTCCGGGCCGCCGAGGGCGGTGCGTTCGCAGAAATGGCCGCATAGCGGAGCCAACTGCGAACGCACCGGGGGATGGGGTGACGGGAGGGTCGCGGGCGTGAGGATCTCCTGCCTTCCTCGAGGGAGATGCGGGGGACGTCACCCGGACGTGCGCCTTCGCGGGGGATCCCAGGCCGCCGCAGACCTCCGTTCGCTCTTTGTTCGCCATACCCGTACAAGCAGCGAACGGAGCGCGGGGGCCTGCGACAGGCGTGACGTCTTCCCTGAAGAAACGCCACGTTCCCGACGCCTTCGTCACGGACCTCCCCCGGGACCCGCACGGGACCCGCACCCTCGGCCTCTCCTCGTGACCCGGCCCTCTCGGATGCGGTCACAGCCTGCCCGGACCGCATCCGAGAGGGCCGCGTCCCTTGCCGTCCCTTACCCGCCCTTCCGTCTACTCCATTGGGCGAAAAGTCGGCGCGGCATTTTCGCCGGCCGTCTAAACATGGCTCGCCGTGGCGTCCTTAGGCTGATTCCAATTCAGAAGACGGCGGATCCTGATGCGGGCGTCTCCCCGCATCACCGGTCGGTTCGCCGCAGTGTCAAGTCCAACGCCCGGCGGGTCGTCCGCCCCTGGGCAAGAGGGGGAAGCATGAAGAAGAAGTTTGGCCTCGCCGCGCTTGCCGCGGCGCTGGCGGCGGTCGCGTCGCTGGCGATACCGGGACCGGCCTCGGCCGCGTCCGTGACCACGACGATCGCCGAAAAGACCTCCGAGCTGAACATGGTCTGGGTGGCCGTCGCCTGCGTGCTGGTGTTCCTGATGCAGGCCGGCTTCATGTTCTTGGAGATCGGCTTCTCGCGGCAGAAGAACGCCGGGACCGGGGTGGCGAAGATCTTCGTCAACTTCGCGATCTGCACGATCGCCTGGTGGGCGATCGGCTACGGCATCGCCGAAGGAGGCGGCAACAAGATCTTCGGCGACAGCGGCTTCTTCTTCCACTTCAACCAGTCGGTCGCCGGGGACCTGGTGACCGGCGAAACGGCGATGCTGATGCTCTACGGGCTCGCCTTCTGCGCCGTCTCGCTGGCGATCGTCTGGGGCACGACCCTGGAGCGGATCAAGTTCGGCGCCTACGTCATCTACGCGATCGTCTTCGGCGCGATCATCTACCCGCTGGTCGCCCACGCGGTCTGGGGCGGCGGCCTGCTCTCCGACATCGGCGGCAAGCCGGTGATGGACTTCGCCGGCTCCTCGGTCGTCCACCTGACCGGCGCCGTCGGTGCGCTCGCGGCGCTGCTCCTGCTCGGCCCGCGCATCGGCAAGTACGACAAGGACGGGAACCCGCGGGCGATCCCGGGTCACTCGATGCCGCTCGTCGGCCTCGGCTTGATCATCCTCTGGATCGGCTGGTTCGGTTTCAACGGCGGTTCGACCTTCGAAACCGGCGGCTCGTTC
>MKSH01000088.1:47023-55849 GCA_001898095.1 Solirubrobacterales bacterium 70-9
TCTACGTCAAAGGCCGGGCGGTCGACGTCGGCATGGCGGGCAACGGGGCGATCGCCGGGCTGGTCGCGATCACCGCCCCGGCGGGCTTCGTCGAGTACTGGGCGGCGCCGATCATCGGCGTGCTCGCCGGCGTGCTCGTCGTCTTCGCCGTGTTGGCGATCGACAAGAAGGTCGATGACCCGGTCGGGGCCCTCTCCGCCCACGGTCTGGCCGGCATCTGGGGGACGCTCGCGGTCGGCATCTTCGCCAGCCCGCGGCTGATCTCCGAAGGCGCCGGACCGGGCATCTGGTACGGCATCTTCGGCGACGCCTCGCTCAGCTCGGCCTTCGGCCAGCTCGGCGTCCAGGCGCTGGCGGTGGTGTTCACGTTCGTCGTCGTCCTCGCGATCTCGCTGATCACCTTCTTCGGGATCAAGAAGACGATCGGCCTGCGCGTCCCCGCCGAGGAGGAGGAGGCCGGTCTCGACATCAGCTCGCACGGCATGTACGGGTATCCGGAGGCGTTCATCCCGCAGCCGGAGTACTCGACCGGCCTGCCCGAACTGACCCAGCGAGGACCGGCACCGGCGGTGGTGACGCCGATGACGGCGCCCGAGACGAGCTGAGGGCCCGAAGATGAAAAAGATCGAGGCATTCATCCGTCATGAGGCGTTCGAGCCGATCCGGGCCGAGTTGCTCGACAAGGGGTTCCCGTCCCTGTCGATCCTCGAGGCGAAGGGCTCGGGCCGGCAAAAAGGCATCGTCGAGCGGTACCGCGGCTCGACCTTGACCGTCAACGTGCGACCGAAGCTGAAGCTCGAGGTCGTGGTCGAGGACACCGACTGTCCGGTGGTCGTCGACACGATCCTGCGCCACGCGCGGTCGGGAGAGATCGGGGACGGCAAGATCTTCGTCCTCCCGGTCGAGGAAGCGATCCGGATCCGCACCGGCGAGTCGGGACAGGAGGTGCTGCAGCTACACGATGGTGCCGAGGTGTCCGGCTGAACCCCGCTCGTCCACGGGGGCGACTAGCCTCGCTCCCGTGGACGAGCCCATCTCCGAGTACATCTCCCTGAACGAGGCGGCGCGGCGATCCGGCGTCCCGGTCTCGACCCTGAAACGCTGGGCCGAGGAAGGGATCATCCCGGTACGCCGCGGGCGCTGGACGGTCGCCGCCGCCGCCCAGGCGCGGGTGGTCGCCCGGATGCGCGACCGCGGCTACTCGCTCGAGGACCTGAAGGCGGCGGGGCGCGAGGGCCGGCTCGCCTTCGGCTTCACCGAGGAGCTCTTCGCCGAGGACGAGGGCGAACTGACGATCGAGATGATCGCCAGGGAGACCGGCCTAGAGGTCGAGCTGATCGAGCGGATCCTGGTGATGATGGGCACCCCGGTCGGCGGCCAGCGCCACCTCAGCGTCGCCGACGCCGCCGCGATCCGCCTCTGCTCCCAGGTGCTCGAGTCGGGCTTCCCGCTGGTCGCCTTCCTGCAGCTGATCCGCGTCTACGTCACCTCGCTGCGGCGCATCGCCGAGGCCGAGATCCGCCTCTTCCACCTCTACGTGCACGAACCGCTGATCCGTGACGGGGTGCCCGAGCTGCGGATGGCGGAGACGATGGGGGACCTCGCCGCCGAAATCATGCCGTTGGCGGCGCCGCTCACCGAGTACCTCCACAACCGCTACCTGCGCTACTACATCGAGCAGGACGTGGTCGGGCACATGGAGACCGGCGGTGAGCAGTCGACCGCCGAGATGGAGCTCGGTCACGTCGCCGTGACGCTCTGCTTCATCGATCTCACCGGCTTCACCCGCTTCACCGAGGAGGAGGGGGACATCGAGGCGCTCGACGTGGTCGAGAACTTCGTCGAGACGGTCGAGGCGACGCTGCCGCGCGAGGCGACGATCGTGAAGACGATCGGCGACGAGGTGATGGTGGTCTCGCCCGACGCGGCGGCGCTGACCGCCTGGGCGGTCGCCTTCCTCGGCCGCTTCGACCGCCGGCCGCAGCCGCGCGTCGGCATCCACCACGGCGACGCGGTTTATCGAGACGGCGACTACTTCGGCAGCCAGGTCAACCTCGCCCACCGGATCGTCAACCGGGCCCTGGCGGGGGAGGTGCTGGTCACCGACCGGGTCGCGGCGACGCTGGAGGCGCGGCCCGAACTGCGCCTCGAGCCGATCGGCGAGGTCTCGCTGCGCGGCTTCCCGGTGCCGACCGAGCTCTTCGTCGTCCGCCCGGCGGAGGATTGATGGACCTGCCGGCCCGCGTTGCGGCGGGCGGGCTGATCGATCCGCCGCGCGTCGTCGTCGCCCTCCTCTCTGGCGGGCGGGACTCGGTCTGCATGCTCGACCTCGCGGTGCGCGCCCGCGGCCCGGCCGACGTCCTCGCCCTGCACGTCGACTACGGCTTCCGCCCGGAGTCCCACGACGACGCCGACTTCTGCTCCTCCTTATGTGGGGGCCTCGGGGTGGAGCTGGTGACCGAGCGGCCGGTGCGGCCGGAGACGAGCGGCAACCTGCAGGCCTGGGCCCGGGACGTCCGCTACGCCGCCGCCGCCAGGCTGGCCGAGGCGCGCGACGCGACGATCGTCACCGGCCACACCGCCGACGACCAGGTCGAGACGATCCTCTACCGGCTCGCCTCCTCGCCCAGCCGGCGGGCGCTGCTGGGGATGAAGGAACGCGACGGCCGACTCGCCCGCCCGCTGCTGGGGACCACCCGCGCCGAGGTCACCGCCTACGACGAGGAGCGCGGGCTCGCCTGGCGCGAGGACCGGACCAACGAGGAGGAGGGGTACGCGCGCAACCGGGTGCGACACGGGCTGGTGCCGGAGCTGGCCGCGATCCACCCGGCGGCGGTCCAGAACGTGCTGCGCACGGCGGCGCTCCTGCGCGACGAGGCCGAGGTGCTGGACGCGCTCGTCGCCGTCGAGCTCGACGGCACCGGCGCGGCGGCGCGTGGCCGCATCGCCCACGCCCGCTTCGCCGAGCTGCCGCCGGCGCTGCGCCGGCTCGTCCTCCAGCGGCTCGCCGACGCGGCCGCCGGGCGCCCGGTCGCGGGCGCCGCCCGCTTCGCCGACCAGGTCGCCGGACTCCACCGCGGTGGCTCGCGCCTCGATCTCGGCGACGGCGTCCAGGCGGTGCTCGAGTCCGGAGTGCTGCGGGCCGAGCGCGCTCCCTAGGAGGGATTGGCGAAACCCCCGCGCACGTCCGGCGGCGGCGGACACTTCGCGGTTCGGCGTCCTCGGTCGGCCAAATAGCGCTGCTATTCGGCCTCCCTGCGTCCTTGTCCCGCTCGGTCCGGCGCTCGTCGGCCGCACACGCGTGTTTCGCCAATCCCTCCTAGACTGCTGCCGGTGGACGACCCGGCGATCGGCGCGACCCTCGTCTCCAGCGACGAACTGCAGGTGCGGATCGCCGAGCTCGGTGACCAGATCTCGCGCGACTACGCGGACAAGGACCTGGTCATGGTCGGGGTGCTGAAGGGCGCGGTCCTCTTCCTCGCCGACCTGATGCGCCACATCGGCATCCCCTGCGAGGTCGACTTCATGGCCGTCTCCAGCTACGGCTCACAGACCGACAGTTCCGGCGTCGTCCGCATCCTCAAGGATCTCGACGCTTCGATCCAGGGGCGCGACGTGCTGATCGTCGAGGACATCATCGACTCCGGTCTGACCCTCCAATATTTGATGAGGAACCTGGGCGCGCGGGATCCCGCCTCGCTCGAGGTCTGCTCCCTGCTGACCAAGCCGGATCGGCTTCGCGTCGACCTTCCGGCCCGTTATGTGGGCTTCGAGATACCCAACGAGTTCGCGATCGGGTACGGCCTTGACCACGCTCAGCGCTACCGCAACCTTGATTACGTGGCGGCGTTGGTGCACTGAGCGGCTAAACCGCCCTGGTACGCTGATTTTTCTCCCTTGAGACGGTTCTTCAAAAGCGCGGCATTTCCGATCCTGCTGGTGGTCATCCTGGCGTTCATCGCCCAGCGCGTGATCACCAACGATCCGGGCACGGAAGCGCCCTCCTACACGGAAATCGTGAACCCCACCACGGGGTTGATCGCGACCGGCAAGGTCGAAGAAGCGACGATCAACAACAAGGACCTCTCGCTCGACATCAAGCGGACCAACGGCGAAAGCTTCTCCACCGGCTACCCGCAGAACACCGAGGGGACCCTGGAAAAGCTGCTGGTCGAAAACGACGTCAAGACCACGGTCCACGGCACCGGCGGCTCGAGCATCCTCTCGCTGCTCACCTACATCCTGCCCTTCGTCCTCTTCTTCGGCTTCTGGATCTTCCTCATGAACCAGATGCAGGGTGGCGGCTCGCGGGTGATGAACTTCGGCAAATCGAAAGCCAAGCGGATGTCGGTGGACGCGCCCAAGATCACCTTCCGCGACGTGGCCGGGGTGGACGAGGCTGTCCAGGAGCTCGAGGAGATCAAAGAATTCCTCGAGAACCCGAAGAAGTTCCAGGCGCTCGGCGCGCGGATCCCGAAGGGCGTCCTGCTCTACGGGCCTCCCGGTACCGGTAAGACCCTGCTCGCCCGCGCGGTCGCCGGCGAGGCCGGGGTGCCGTTCTTCTCGATCTCCGGCTCGGACTTCGTCGAGATGTTCGTCGGCGTCGGTGCCAGCCGCGTCCGCGACCTCTTCGAGCAGGCGAAGCAGAACTCGCCTTGCATCATCTTCATGGACGAGATCGACGCCGTCGGCCGCCACCGCGGCGCCGGCATGGGCGGCGGTCACGACGAGCGCGAGCAGACGCTGAACCAGCTGCTGGTCGAGATGGACGGCTTCGAGATGAAGGACAACATCATCTTGATCGCCGCCACCAACCGGCCCGACATCCTCGACCCGGCGCTGCTGCGGCCCGGCCGCTTCGACCGCCAGGTGGTCGTCGACCGGCCCGATCGCAAAGGCCGCAAACACATCCTCGAAGTCCACACCCGCGGCAAGCCGCTCGCCCGCCACATCGACCTCGACACGCTGGCCGGTCAGACCCCCGGTTTCACCGGTGCCGACCTCGCCAACCTGATCAACGAGTCGGCCCTGCTGACCGCCCGCCAGGGCAACCGCGAGATCTCGATGAAGGAGCTCGAGGAGGGGATCATGCGCGTGATCGCCGGCCCCGAGAAGAAAACGCGGGTCATGTCGGAGAAGGAGCGCCTCGTCACCGCCTACCACGAGGTCGGCCACGCGATCGTCGGGCAGCTGCTCGAGCACACCGACCCGGTCCACAAGATCTCGATCATCAGCCGCGGTCAGGCGCTCGGCTACACGATCAGCCTGCCCACCGAGGACAAGTTCCTCACCACCCGTTCAGAGCTCACCGACACCATGGCGATGACCTTGGGCGGTCGTGCCGCCGAGGAGATCGTCTTCGGCGAAATCACCACCGGTGCCTCCAACGACCTGGAAAAGGTGACCGAGTCGGCGAAGCAGATGGTGATGCGGTTCGGCATGAGCGAGCGCCTCGGCCCGCGCGTCTTCGGCCACGACCGGGGGCAGCCGTTCCTCGGCCGCGAGTTCTCCTCCGAGCCGGACTACTCCGACGAGATCGCGAGGGAGATCGACGACGAGATCCGCCGCATCGTCGAGAGCGCCCACCAGACCGCGAAGAGCCTGCTGAGCGACAACTCCGAGCAGCTCGAGCGGATCTCGAAATTGCTGCTCGAGCGCGAGACGATCGAGGCCGACGAGTTCGTCGCCCTGCTCGAAGGCAAGCCGGACCACGAGGTCTTCCACGATGACGAGGAGTCGACCCCGCCTGCCGAGGCGACCCCTGCCGAGCCCGAAAAGGCCGCCCGAGAGAGCGCCCGGCCCGTGCCGCGCCCACGTCCCGGCTTCGCCGGTGGCGACGCTTCCTAGCCCTTCCGCTCAGCCCCCGGTGGCGGTCTCTGGGGTGAAACTGATGGGGGTCGTGAACGTCACCCCCGACTCGTTCTCAGATGGAGGGCTCTACCTCGATCCGGGTGCGGCGATCGAGCATGGGCGCGAACTCGCCGCCGACGGTGCGGCAATTCTCGATGTCGGCGGCGAGTCGAGCAGGCCGGGGGCGGCCCCTGTCGCCATCGACGAGGAGCTGCGCCGGGTGGTGCCGGTGGTGGAAGGGCTGCGGGGGCTCGAGGTCGACATCTCCGTGGACACCTCGAAGGCGGCGGTCGCGGCGGCGGCGCTCGACGCGGGGGCGACGATCGTCAACGACGTCACCGCGCTGCGGGGCGACCCGGAAATGGCGGCGCTGGTCGCTGACCGCGACGCCGGGCTCGTCCTCATGCACATGGTCGGCGACCCGCGGACGATGCAGGTGAACCCCGAATACGACGACGTCGTCGCCGAGGTGCGCGACTTCCTCGCCGAGCGGCTGGCGGCGGCGGTGGCGGCCGGGGTGGAGGGGTCGCGGATCTGGCTCGACCCCGGGATCGGCTTCGGCAAGACCGACCAGCACAACTTCGAACTGCTGCGCGGGCTCGATCGGCTGGTCGCCCTGGGCCGCCCGATCGTCGTCGGCACCTCGCGCAAGAGCTTCATCGGTCGCGCCGACGGCTCCGAGATCGATGAGCGCCTCGGCGGCACGATCGCGACCTCGATCCTCGCCGCCGCGGCGGGCGCCGCGGTCCTCCGCCTGCACGACGTGCGCGAGATGGCGGAGGCGTTGATGGTGGCGACGGCGGTCCTTGGGTAGGTTTCTCGGTGTGTCCGACCCGGATCCTGGTTTGAATCCCGACGCGCCGAACGGCGGCGTCGAGTCCAGCGCCGAAGTCGAGCTGCGCGGCCTCTCGATCTACACCCACCACGGGGTGAGCGAAGCCGAGCAGGAGGTCGGCCAGCGGCTGGAGTTCGACGTCTCCTTCGACGTGCCCGACTGCGACGCGATGTTCACCGACCGACTCGAGGACACGGTCGACTACGCCGAGGTCTGCGACATCGTCGCCTTCGTCGCCACCGAGCGCAGCTACCGCACCCTGGAGCGCCTCGCCCACGTGGTCGGCGAGCGGCTGATCGAGCGCTACGGCTGCGAGTCGGTGCGCGTCCGCGCCGCCAAGCCGGAGCCGCCGCTGCCGCTGGCGATCCAGGAGGTCGCCGTCGAGATCACGCAGGAGCGGGCGGTCGACGACGACGCCGCCGATGACTAAGTGAGTCCTGAGGCGGTGCTCGAGCGGACCGGCTACCTCGGGCTCGGCTCCAACGTCGGCGACTCGGAGGGGCACCTGCGGGCGGCGCTGGCCCTGCTGCCGACCCACGGCGCCCAGGTCATCGCCGTCTCCTCGACCTACGTCACCGAGCCGGTGGGCGAGATCCTCGACCAGCCCGACTTCCTCAACGCTGCCGTCCGGATCCGCACCGCGCTCGAGCCGGAGGAGCTGCTCGACGCCTGCAAGGCGGTCGAGGCCGAGCGTGGCCGCCAGTTCGACCTGCCGCGCCACAGCCCCCGCCCGCTCGACGTCGACCTCCTGCTCCTCGATGAGATCGAGCTGGTCACCGACCGCCTCACCCTGCCGCACCCCGAGGTCCGCAACCGCCGCTTCGTCCTTGCCCCGCTGCTGGAGCTGGACCCCGACCTGACCCTCCCCGACGGCACCGTCCTCGCCGCCCTTCCCGCGAACGAGCAGCGCGCCGAGCGCCGCGCCCCCCTCGCCTAGTTCGCCGTTGCTCGCTTCTTTTTCGGTTGCGCTGCGACTGCCGCTTTTTTCCGGAACTTCTGTGGTCGCAGGTATTCCGGTCGCTCCATCACGTTTTTGCGCGCCCGTTCGACACTGCGCTCGAGCCATCCCTCACGTATCTCCATCCTTCGCTCCTTCCCCCAGATCGATCAACTTGAGGGCATCCTCGAAATCGGCGAGGACGTCGTACTCGTTCGTGAGATACGCGTACCCCGTCGTCACCAGACGAGGCATCGCCCCGCTCTGCGCCCAATCGATCTTGTTTCCGTTGCTGTCCTTGCGGCGTCGCATCTCGAAGAGATTCAGATACTTCGGCGGTCCGATGCCGACGAAGCGTCTGAACACCACCTTTCCATTCAGGCCGGTCGTCCTGTCGACAGCGACCGCGTCCTCGTGCAGGTTCGCGGCCAGGCTCTTCTCGTATGGCTCGCGGTATACGACCTGACTGATCCCGGCGGCGATGATGTGCCGAGCACAGTTGTGACACGGGAACGTCGTCGCGAAGAGGTTCTGCCCTGCGACCGGAGCACCACGGCGCGCGGCATCGAGCAGCGCCGCCATCTCGGCGTGAACTGGACGACCGAACTCGGTGAGGTTCGTCAACCGTGACCCGGCCAGAGCCGACATGAAAGTCTCCTTGTTGGCATCCGCGGCAAGCGCCCCCTGCGCGCGCAGCAATGCGAAGGCTTCGCTCAGTGCGTCGTCGCGGTGCTTGACGTTGGAGTCATAGCCGAGTTGAAAGTCGCGCCGATCGACTTTTTCCCCTGGCCAGTACTGCCCGCCCGTCGCTTTCGGCACCTCGTTGCAACCGACTGCGACGATCTCCCCGGCCGCGGTGCAGATCGCAGCGCCAACCTGGCGGCTCAAGTCCGCCGATCTGAGGGCCGCCGTGTGCGCCTGGAACATCGCGTACTCGTCCGGTTCCGGGGTGACGAAAGGGTCGCCGAAGAAGAGGTGGAAGTAGCGGTCGATCTTCTGCGGCAGTTCGCCGGGTGGGTCGGTTGAGACGTAGACGTCGCCTTTGACGAAGGCCTCGCGCACGTTCTGGCCGAACCCGTGATCGTCGTCATGCTCGTCGCGCCTCATGATCTTTTCCGCGACCTCCTCGAAGCGCTTGGCATGCTGCGGTTCGCCATGCGAGGCCGCGATCTTCTCGCGTACTGCTTTGCGGCGGATGTCGGTC
>MKSH01000089.1:0-9427 GCA_001898095.1 Solirubrobacterales bacterium 70-9
GTTCGCACTTACCCGTACCAGGGACGGGAAACTGCGAACGCACCGGCGGGGGATGACGGGGAGGGCCGGGCGCGCCCTACGCGGCGGTCCGCGGATGGGGAGGCGGCGCGCGCTTGAGGCGCCTCCTCTCGATGACACCCCCGTGGGCGGCCGCCCTCTGGCGACTGGTCCCGCGGGTCCCCGCCCAGATCGGCGGTGGCCTCGCCCTGCTCAGCTTCATCATCTGGGCACTGACGGGCGCCGGCAGCCCCTGGTTCCTCTGGACCTGGCTGGCGGTCTGGCTGGCGCTCGCCCTGGTGGTCGCCTGGCGCTGGTCGCGCCTGGCGCCGCCGGGGCCGCGCCGCTCGGTGGAGACCCTGGGCGCCTTCGCGGTCGTCCTCTCGATCAACGCGATCTTCAACTGGGCGATCGGCGGCGCCGGCTACTTCTGGCCGATCTGGGTGATCCTCGGCTTCGGCATCGCCTTCTCCGTCTACCTCGTCTATCTGCGCAACCGCGGCGCCGACCTGCGCTCGCGCGGGGAGCGCGAGCTGACCGAGCGGGTGGAGACGCTGACCGAGACCCGGCGCGGCGCCCTCGACGTGCAGGCGGCGGAGCTGCGGCGGATCGAGCGCGACCTCCACGACGGCGCGCAGGCGCGCCTCGTCGCCCTCTCGATGCAGCTGGGACGGGCCGAGGAGGGCCTCGCCGACCGTCCCGAGATCGCCGCTCTGGTGCGCCAGGCACGGGTCGAGGCGACGGCGGCGAACGCCGAGCTCCGCGACCTCGCCCGCGGGATCGCCCCGCCGGTGCTCACCGACCGCGGCCTCGCGGCGGCGGTGGAGGCGCTCGGCAGCCGCGCTCCCGTGCCGGTCACCGTCGATGCCCAGATCGGCCGCCGGCCGGCGCCGGTGATCGAGAGCGCCGCCTACTTCGTCGTTGCCGAGTCGCTCACCAACGTCGCCAAGCACGCGCCGAACTCGCGCGCCGGCGTGACGATCCGGCTCGACCGCGACGAGCTCGACGTGGTCGTCGCCGACGACGGCCCGGGTGGGGCGGACGCGGCCGCGGGCAGCGGCCTCGACGGCCTGCGGCGCCGGGTGGCGGCGCTCGACGGCGACTTGTCCATCTCCTCGCCCCGCGGCGAGGGAACTCGAATCGAGGTGAAGCTCCCATGCGGGTCGTGATCGCCGAGGACCAACTGCTGCTGCGCGAAGGCCTGATCGCGCTGCTGCGCGAACACGAGGTCGAGGTCGTCGCCCAGGCCGAGGACGGCGAGGGCCTCCTGCGCATCGTCGGCGCCCACAAGCCCGATCTCGCGATCGTCGACGTGCGCCTGCCGCCGACCTTCACCGACGAGGGGATCCGCGCTGCGGTCGAGGCCCGCCACCGCCACCCCGACCTCGGCGTCCTGATCCTCTCCCAGTACGTCGAGCCGGTCTACACGGCCGAGCTCCTCGCGGGCGGCGAAGGCGGCGTCGGCTATCTGCTGAAGGAGCGCGTCGGCGACATCCCCGCCTTCCTCGACGCCGTCCGCCGCGTCGCCGCCGGCGGCACCGCCCTCGACCGCGAGGTGGTCGCCGAGCTGGTCGGCGAGCGCCGCGGGGTCGAAGAGGGTCCCCTCGACTCGCTCTCCCCGCGCGAGCGCGAGGTCCTCTCGCTGATGGCCGAGGGCCGCACCAACAATGCGATCGCCGAAGCCCTCGTCGTCACCCCGGGCGCGGTCGAGAAGCACGTCTCCAACATCTTCGGCAAGCTGAACCTCCCCGCCGCCGCCGACGACCACCGCCGCGTGCTGGCGGTCCTCGCCTTCCTCCGCGCCACCGACGCCGCCTGAACCACCGCTGCGTTCGCACTGATGGCCGCTATCCGGCCGGAACTGCGAACGCACCCATCAGCCGGGGTCGGTGAGGGCGAGGCGGTGGGCCACCGCGGCGGCCTCGGTGCGGCTGCGGACGCCGAGCTTGGCGAGGATGCGGGAGACGTGGACGCTGGCCGTCTTCTCGGCCATGAAGAGGCTCGCGGCGATCTCGCGGTTGGTCGCGCCCTCGGCGAGGGCCGCGAGGACCTGGCGCTCGCGCGGGGGGAGGTCGAAGGGGTTGTCGGCGGTTTTTGCGCCGCGGGCGCCCGCTCCGTTGGCGCCGGTCGCTCGATCGGTGCCGTCCCCGCCCGCCCCGCCGCGAGGCAGGCGGGCGCGGGCGATCAGGCCGGCGACCTCGGCGGCGAGCCACTCGGAGCCGAGGTCCTCGGCCGTCGCCAGCGCTTGGGACGCGGCGGCGCCGGCTGCCTCGCGGTCGCCGGCGGCAGCGTGGCCTTCGGCCTCGCGCAGCCGCATCTGCGCCGCCTGGTAAGGACGGGAAAGGGCGTCCCAGGCGGCTGCCGCCTGGTCGGCGAGGTCCGCCGCCTCGCCGTCGCCGCGTGCCCGCGCCAGATGGGCGCCCGCGGTGTGGCTGTAGGCGCACTCGAGGCGTCGGCGGCCGATCGCGTCGGCTGCTGCATCGGTCCGCGCCGCCATCAGCTCGGCGCGCAGTTGGGACGCCTCCAGCTCGGCGCGGTCGCCGAGGTCGCGGGCGCGGTCGGCGGCGTCGGCCTCGACCGCGGTCGCCGCCGCCGAGATCAGGGCCATGCGGGCGGCATCGTCGCTGCAGAACTCGATCTGGTCGATCGCCTTCTCGGCCGCCTCGCGGGCCGCCTCGACGTTGCCTTCGCGCAGCTCGAGCTCCACCATCAGCGCCCCGGCCGGGGCGATGTACTGGGGTTCGACCGAGTCGGCGATGAAGGTGCGCGAGTGTTCCACCGTCTTGCGGGCGCCCTCGGTATCGCCTCGACCCAGCATCAGCGAGGCGCGGCGCAGGAGGAGGTTCGCCAGGGTGGCCGAGCCCTCGCCGCGTTTGCGAGCAGGGAGGACCGCTTCCGCCTCGTCCCAGCGGCCGAGGAAGAAGAGGACCTCGGAGCGCGCGCAGGCGACCCAGATCGCCGAGCGGTCCCCGGGCGTGATCTCGCGTTCGCCCTGCGCCGCCAGCTTCGCCGCCTCCTCGCCGCGCCCGGCCAGGTGCAGCGCGTCGGAGTAGTTGACGAACGCCGCCGCCAGCTGGTCGTTCGATCCCGAGCGCCGCGCCAGCTCCAGGGACTCGCGCATCACCTCGTCGCCGCGGTCCTCTTCGCCGAGGAAGAAGAGACAGAGGCCGAGCCAGTTCAGCACCAGCGCCTCGGTCCCCTCGAGCCCGGCCCCCCGGGCCGCCCGCAGCGCCTCGTCGGCAGCGTCGCGGCCTTCGGCGAAACGGCCCTGCAGGAGGAGGAAGCGGGCTTTCGATTCGAGGATGCGGGCGCGCTCCGGCGTCGGGTCGGACTCGGGCAGGAGGGCGAGCGCCCGGTCGAGGTCCTCGCGCGCCGCGTTCGCCTGCCCGAGCGCCCAGCGCGCCGAGGCGAGCTCGGCGAGCAGGTCGGCGGTGCGGTGCGGCTCGCGAGATGCCTCGACCTCCCCGAGCGCCTGTTCGAAGAGCTTGATCGCGTGCGCCTCGTCGGCGTCGAGGGCGTGGGCGCGGGCCGCCAGCGAGAGCAGCGCCGTGTGTTCCATCCCCGCCAGCGGCTCCGGTTCGCCGACCCGCGGCCAGAGCGCCAGCGCCCGGTCGAACAGCGCCGCCGCCGCGCCCGGGGTGCCGCCGCGTTCCACCGCCCGCGCGGCCTGCACGGCGCTGCGCAGCGCCTGCGGCTGGTCGCCGGCGGCGTTGAAGTGATGGGCGACGGCGGCGGCGCGGATCGCCAGGTGGTCGTCCTCGCTCAGCGTCGCCTCCAGCGCCTGGGCGAGGCGCAGGTGCAGTTCTGCCCGTTCGCCGGGGAGCAGGTCGTCGTAGATGACCTCGCGCAGGAGCGCGTGGCGGAAGCCGTAGCGGTCGTCGCGCCCGACCTGGACGACCTGTGCCTCGACCGCCTCGCGCAGCCCTGCCGCCAATTCGTCCTCCTCCAGCGCGGAGACGGCGACGAAGTGGTCGTGTTTCAGGCGCCCGGAGACGGCAAGCACGCGCAGCAGGGCGCGCGACGCCACCGACAGCCGTTCGACCCGCAGCAGCAGCGCGTCGCGCAGCGTCGAGGGCAGCCGACCGCGCCCGTCGGATCCGGCCGCGAGCAGCTCCTCGGTGAACAGCGGGTTGCCTTCGCCGCGCTCGAAGAAGCGCTCGACGATGTCGGAGTCCGGGGCGGCGCCGAGGATGTCGGAGAGCTGCGTCGCCACCTCGCCGCGGTCGAAGGGAGCGAGCTCCAGCCGCCGCACCCGTCGGCCGCGCCCCAGCTCGGCGAGCAGCGGGCGCATCGGGTGGCGCCGGTGCAGCTGGTCGGAGCGGTAGGCGATCACCGTCATCAGCCGGCACTCGTCGGGCAGGCTGGCGGCAAGAAAGGCGAGGAAGCCCCGGGTGGCGTGGTCGGCCCAGTGGGCGTCGTCGAGCCAGAGCACCATCGGCGTGTCCTCGGCCAGCGCTTCGAGCAGGCTGAGCAGCGCCTCGAAGGGCCGGTGGCGGTCCTCGTCGGGGTCGACCGAGGCGCCCGGGTCCAGCTCCGGCACGAGCTGCGCCAACCCGGCGCGGGCGGCGGGGGAGAGGCCGTCGAGGACCGGGTCGCGTTCGCGCAGCAGGCCGCGCAACGCCGCCACCAACGGCGCGTAGGGAAGCTCGTCGCGGCCCAGCTCGACGCACTCGCCGCCGATCGAGCAGCCGCCCCGTTCGGCTGCAGCTTCGAGGAAGGTGTGGAGGAGGCGGGACTTGCCGACCCCGGACTCGCCCCCCAGGAACGCCAACGAGGCCGCGCCGTCGGCGGCCTCGTCGAACGCAGCCATCAGCTCGGCGAGCTCGCCGGCCCGCCCGATCAGCCGACTGGCACTGACCCGGGTCGCCACCCGGCGATTATCGCCGCCGCAGCAACCCGAGGAAGGAGTGGCCGCCCTGGGAGCCCCGGGCGCGCCGCTTGCGGGCCAGCCGTCGCGACTCCTGCGCCTCTTCGCGGAGCGCGGTCTGGGACACCATCGCCTTCGCGATCATCATCTGGTTGGGATTCATGTCCTTGCCTTTCGCTCGGTGTGCAAGTCCAAGCTACGGCTGAGAAATCCCCCGCACATCGGGCGAATTCCCACGCTTTCCGACCCCGACCCCTTACTCCTGAGGCCCGACCCCTTACCCGCCGTGGTGCGTTCGCACTTATGGCCGCATAGCGGCCATAAGTGCGAACGCAAAGGGGCGGGCAGGGGCGTTTCAATAGGTTGCGAGACCATGATCAATCTCTACTCCGACACCCAGACCCGGCCGAGCGCCGCGATGCGCGAGGCGATGGCGAACGCCGAGGTCGGTGACGAACAGCGCGGCACCGATCCGACCGTGAACGCGCTCTGCGAGGAAGTCGCCGAGCTGCTCGGCAAGGAGGCCGCCGTCTTCCTGCCCTCGGGGTCGATGTGCAACCAGATCGCGGTCCGCCTCCACATCCGCCCGCTCGGCGACGAGATGTACCTGCACCGGCTCGCCCATCCGGTGAACGCGGAGGTGGGCGGCGCGGCGACGATCAGCGGCGCGATGGTGATGCCGCTCGAGGGCGAGGGCGGGACCTTCGACGGCGAGGCGCTGCGCGCCCGCATGCGCGATCCCGCCGATCGCCACGAACCGCGCTCGCGCCTGGTCGCGATCGAGCAGCCCACGAACCTCGGCGGTGGCCGCGTCTGGTCCCGCGCGCAGATCGACGAGGTCCTCGTCGTGGCGGGCGAGTTCGGCCTCCGCACCCATCTCGACGGCGCCCGCCTGCTGAACGCCGTGGTCGCCTCGGGCGAAAGCGCCGCCGCCCACGCGGCCGGCTTCGAAACCGCCTGGATCGACTTCTCCAAGGGCCTCGGTGCGCCGGTCGGCGCCTGCCTCGCCGGCTCCGCCGAGCTGATCGAGGAGGCTTGGCGCTACAAGCAGATGCTGGGCGGCTCGATGCGCCAGGCAGGGATCGTCGCCGCGGGCGCCCGCTTCGCCCTCCGGCACAACGTCGAGCGCCTCGCCGAGGACCACGCCAACGCGCAGTTCCTCGCCGCGGGCCTGGCCGAGATCGACGGGGTGGAGATCGACCCGGCCACGGTGGAAACCAACATCGTGATCTTCGACGTCGACGACGCCGCCGCCCTCCACGACAAGCTGGTCGAGCGGGGCGTCGAAACCAGCCTGCTCGAAGGGCGCGTCCGCATGGTCACCCACCTCGACGTCGACCGCGCGGGTATCGAGACCGCGCTCGCCGCGGTCAACGACGCGCTGGCCTGAGTTCGAGCAGGGAGCGCGCGGCGATCGCCGCGACCAGGAGGCTCGCGGCGCCGGCGACGAGCGCCGCGTAGGTGCTCGCCGCGGGCGGTTCGGTCGCCTCCAGCCAGCGGATCCCCAGTGCCGCGGCGGCGCACCAGGAGAAGATGAAGGACCAGAAGCCGGGGGTGAAGCGGAGCCGTGCGTAGATCGGCAGCAGCCGCAGCTGGACCAGCAGCATCAGCGCGGCGTATCCCGCCAGCATGTAGGCGACCGGATCGGGCACCTCGCCGGCGAGCTGGAACCAGGCGGCCCCGGCGACGCACGGGGTGGCAAGCTCGATCGCCATCGTCGGCACCAGCTCCTCCGGCAGCCGGCCGATGAAGAAGAGCCGACCGGAGACCTGGGAGGCGAGGATCAGCCAGCCGATCGCGCCGAGGCCGAAGGCGATCCAGCCGAGGCTCGGCATCCCGAAGAGGCCGCATCCCTCGGCGCCGATGAAGCCGCCGGCGCAGGTGGGGAGGTAGTAGCCGGGGTGGAACCGACGCTCGTCGATCTCGCCCAGCACCCACTCGCCGGTGAGCCAGCCGCCGAAGCCGATCGTCAGGACGAAGAAGAAGATGAAGATGCCCTTGGCGGGGTCCGTGCCGTGCAGCCCGAGCCCGACCGCGAGCATCATCCCGATGATCGCCGGTAGCGACAGGAACGGCGAGTAGACCGGGTCTCCGATCTCGGCCGCGAGGCTGCCGCGGACGGTGGCCCATCGCCACAGGGCCCCGGCGCCCAACGGCAGCCAGATCGCCGCCGCGATCAGGCTGAGCGCGTCGGTGACCGCGAGCGGCGCCCCGTAGACGCCGGCCATCAGCCGCCAGACGATCGCCAGCCCGGCGATCCCGAACGGGATCGCGAACAAATTCGGCTTCGCCGCGACGAGACGCTCCACGCGCCGCCACTATGACGCCGCGGTCGGCCAACCCTGGTCCTTTTGTCGCCCACAGGGCGACAAAAGGACCAGGGTTCAGGCGAAGAGGCCGGAGCCGACCCAGTCGCCAGGGCCGGCGGCGGCGCGGGGGGCGAAGTAGTAGCCGCCCCCGACCGGGGTTATGTAGTCGGCCATTTCCTCTTCCTCGAGACGCTTCTGGACGGTCTCGAACTGGCGGGCGATGTCCTGGTTGAAGGCGACGAAGAGGAGGCCTTGGTCGAGGTTCCCGGCTTCGTCGAGGCCGCGGTCGTAGTTGTAAGGGCGACGCAGGATCCGCTGGTCTTCGGTCTCCGGCGTGCGCGGGTTGGCGAGGCGGATGTGGGCGGACAGGGGGATTCGCTTGCCCTTCGGGTCGAGGTCGTAGCGAGGATCTTCGAACTCGTGCGCGCCGCCGAGCGGGGCGCCGGTGACGCGGTCGCGGCCGATCATGTTCGTCTGCTCGAACATCCCGACCCGGTCCCAGAACTCGACGTGCATGCGGATCGTGCGGACCACCTGGTAGGTGCCGCCCGCCGTCCAGCGGGGATCGCCGGCGCCCGGCTTGACCCAGACCAGCTGGTCCATCAGCTTCGCGTCGGTCGGGTCCGGGTTGGCGGTGCCGTCGCGGAAGCCGAAGAGGTTCCGCGTGCTGCTGTGCGGCGTCGGACCGCGTTTCGCGCTCTGGAAGCCGTCGACCCGCCAGCGCGGCGTCAGCACGCCGGCCGTCGTCCGCAGCAGCTCGCGCATCGTGTGGACGACGGTGTCCCGGTGATCGGCGCAGATCGAGAGCATCACGTCGCCGTGGCAGCGGTCCGGTTCGAGCCCGTCCTTTTCGAACGCGGGCATCGCGGTCAGTCCCGCCGGCCTGGCCGCCGCGAGGCCGTACCGGGAGTCGAACAGGGTGGAGCCGAAAGCGATCGTCACGGTCAGCCCGTCGGGAGCGTTGTAGCCGCCGAGCAGCCCGCTGTCGGGCGGCGGGTCGTCGATCTCGATTTCGGCGACCGCGCCGCCCTGGGTCAGTCCGGCCGCGCGGTAGGAGAGTTCCTTCAGCCCTTCGACCAGTTCGCCCTGGGTCGGGACGATTGCGTCCAGGGCGACGAAGGCGGCGTTGGCCTGCCGCGGGGTCAGGATCCCGGCCTGGTGGTAGCCCTCGAAGTCACTGTGCGCGGCGAGTTCGTCGGCGAGGGCGAGTTCCGCCGTCTCCGCCGAGTCCGGCGCCGCGTTCGTCGCTCCGGAAGCGACCTCGGCGCCGACGCCGAGGCCGATCGCGCCCGCGCCCAGCACCGCGGCGGAGCGTCCGAGGAACTGACGACGATCGATCGGTTTCATCCCTTGCCTCCGATGCTCGGTGGCGCTTCGTAGGTTTCGGTCTCGAGCGTGCTCGGCACCATCTGGAGGGCCGAGAGCGCTCCGGCTACGTAGCCGTTGAAGCGCTCGTGTTCCGGTTCTCCCATCTGGTCGAGGCTCGGATAACGACCGTGTCGGCGCAGCGAGGCGAAGAGCTCGTGCAACCGGACCAGCCAGTTTTCGACTTCGCCCTCGGTGTTCTCGCGCCCGGAGAGCAGCGGCTTCAGCGTCTGGAAGACCTCTTCGACCGACGCCAGCGCGGCGGCGGTGCCGAGGAGGCCCTGGTGGCTCCAAGGAACGTCCATCCCGCTCATCAGGTCGCGCTGGGCATCCTCGATGATCTCGTGGCCGCGGGTCGCATAGTCGAGCGCGTCGATCTCCACCCCGGGGACCGCTGCGCGGAGCCGGATCAGGTCGGCGACGAGACGGTGGTCGTAGCCCGACAGCGAGCGCAGCGGGCGGCCGGTCCAGAGGCCCCATTCGAGCCGTCGGAAGCCGACGAAGCCCGGATCCGAGGGCGAGGTCTGCGGGCCGCCGGCGGTGCCGTCGAGTTCTTCTTCGAGCTCGCCGAAGAGGCCGTAGTCGGCGCCGAGGTGCATGTAGTCGCCCCAGGCCTTCTCCCAGGCGCGCTCGGCCCCGGGCCGCGAACCGGCGGCCAGCACCACGCCGAGCGCCTTCGCGTCGCGGATCGTCCGTTCGATCCAGCCGTGGGCGTAGGCCTTGTATTCCCGCACCGGCTTTTCGAAGCGGCCGGCCGGGATCGGGGCGAGCTCGGAAATCTTTTCGCCGGCCAGATTCACGCCGAAGTCCTCCTGCGCGGCGACTTCTTCGCCGTAGCGGGCAGCGGAGACATCGGTGCCGACCACCTTCGAGAGGCGTCCGGCCAAGG
>MKSH01000089.1:9462-9971 GCA_001898095.1 Solirubrobacterales bacterium 70-9
GGGCGGAGCCGATGAAGACCGCGAGCACGACGATCGCGAGCAGGCCGAGCAGGATGGCGGCCCCGCCGAAGCGCCCAGGGCGAACGAAGTGCCGTCGGGATGACATCGGGCGAATCCTGACCCGCCGCCCCGTGAAGCTTGTTGAGGAAATGTAACCGTGAGGAAGGGAACGGCCTCAGGTTGTGGCCATCAAGTGTTTTCACACAATGGTCACAGGTTGGTAACTACGCCGTGACCTTCGTCGACGGTCGCGAGGCCGAGTATCCGACCCGCATTCGTGTCTGGGGAGTCACGTCTCATCGTCTCAAGCAACTCGTCTTAAGCAACAAGACATAAGGAGCCTGGATTGCGTATGCGCAAGAAGTTGTTGGCAGCGGGTGCTGCCGCGGTGCTGATGGGTGCGGCCATCATCGGCATCTCGATGTCCGGGGCGGCCTCATCGACGACCGCCACCCTGCCGAACCCGACGACGCCGATCAAACACGTCGTCGTCATCTTCCCCGAGAACG
>MKSH01000089.1:10038-11872 GCA_001898095.1 Solirubrobacterales bacterium 70-9
GGCAGCGCCCGGGACGCCGGCGGTCAACGGCCTGAGCGAAGCCCTGCTGACCGAAAATCCCAACGAAACCAACCCGCAGCGCCTCGGTCGGGACGAAGCCCTGACCTGCAGCCAGAATCACAGCTACACGCCTGAGCAGGAAGCCGAGGACAACGGCAAGATGGACATGTTCGTCCAGAAGACGACGGGCGGCAGCTGCACGCAGTCGACCGAAAAAAACAAAAGCTCCTACGGCCCGCACGGGATCGTCATGGACTATTTCGACGGCAATACGGTCACCGCGCTGTGGAACTACGCGCAGCACTACGCGCTGAACGACAACTCCTACGACAACCAGTTCGGTCCGTCCACCCCGGGCGCGCTCAACCTGGTCAGTGCCGACACCGAAGGCACGGTCGCCATCGGCGGCGCGAACAGCAACATCAATGGCGGCGTGATGCAGGGTGACGCCGAGCCGCGCTTCGACCAGTGCAGCAACGCCACGTCCTCCACTCTCGAAAGCGTGAATGTGAAAGTCGGCGGTCAGGAAGAAGCCCTGATGCTGCCCACCGGCACGACCGCGGAATTGACGGGTAAGAACGTCGGCGACCTGCTGAACGCACAGGGAGTCACCTGGGGCTGGTTCCAGGGCGGCTTCACTCCGACCGAACATGAAGCCGGGACGAATCGTGCTAAATGCGGTCAGACGATGCAAAACATCGGCAACGCGACGGTGACGAGCTACGTCGAGCACCACGAGCCGTTCCAGTACTACGCCAGCACGGCCAACCCGTACCACGTCTCGCCGAGCTCGGTGAGCGAAGTCGGCTACAGCGATCCGGCGGGCACGCCGCTGGCCGAAAAGGTCAACCACCAGTACGACATCACCTGGTTCAACGCGGCACTCGAAGCGGGCAACATGCCGCAGGTCTCGTTCCTGAAGGCTCCGGCGGCCGAGAACGGCCACCCGGGTAACTCCGATCCGCTCGACGAACAGAAATTCATCGTCGAAGAGATCAACAAGATTCAGAGCTCGCAGTACTGGAAGAACACAGCGATCTTCATCGCCTACGACGACTCCGACGGTTGGTACGACCACCAGGTCGGCCCGACGCTGTTCCCGTCGCACGCGGCACAGGACAAACTGACCGGCGCCAGCGCCTGTCAGTTCACCAACGAAAGCTCGAAGGTGGAACACTCCGGGCGTTGTGGGCTCGGCCCGCGCCTGCCGCTGTTGGTGATCTCGCCGTACGCGAAGTCGAACTACGTCGACAACACGCTCATCGAGCAGTCGTCGATCCTGCAGTTCATCGAGCAGAACTGGAGCCTCGGTCGGATCGGTGCCGGCTCCGAGGATGTCGACTCCGGCACCCTCGACAACATGTTCGAATTCGGCAACGCGCAGCGTGCGCCGACGGTCATCCTGAATGCCGAAACCGGTGAGGTCACCAGCGAAACCGCCGGCGAAGGACCGACGGGCGTCCCAGGTCCTCAAGGTCCGGCCGGCCAAAATGGTGCCAACGGCCAAAATGGTGCCAACGGCCAAAATGGCGCCAACGGGCAGAACGGTGCCAACGGCCAGAACGGCGCCGACGGCAAAGAAGGTCCGGCCGGCAAGGACGGAGCCAACGGCAAAGATGGCGCGACCGGGCCCCGTGGCCCGAAGGGCGCCACGCCCGTGGTGAACTGCAAGATCGTCACCGTGGGCAACAAGCAGCAGGTCAAGTGCACCAGCAGCGGTTCGAGCGCTCAGTCTCGGGCCCTGGTCAGCATCGTGCGCGACCACAAGGTCGTCGCCCACGCCGCCGGCCATCTGGGGAGCAGCCTCACGCTCCGGCACTCCCGGCCGCTGCAC
>MKSH01000089.1:11934-15351 GCA_001898095.1 Solirubrobacterales bacterium 70-9
GACGCGCCGAAGCTCGATCTGCCGGAGGCGATCACGGCGCTCCTCTTCGACCTCGACGGGGTGCTGACGAAGACCGCCGCCGTCCACGACAAGGCGTGGAAGCAGATGTTCGACGCCTTCCTCGAGCAGCGCGCCGAAGCGGCCGGGGAAGAGTTCAAGCCCTTCGACTCGGGCGCCGACTACAACGAATACGTCGACGGCAAGCCGCGCTACGACGGCGTCCGCTCCTTCCTCGAATCGCGCGGCATCGAGCTTCCCGCGGGCGACCACGACGACCCGCCTTCGGCGGAAACGATCTGCGGCCTCGGCAACCGCAAGAACGAGCTGGTCCTCGAACTGATCGCCAAGGACGGGGTGGAGCCCTACGAGGGCTCGGTCGCCTTCGTCAAGGCCGCCCGCGCGGCAGGCCTGCGGCGCGCGGTCGTCTCCGCCAGCGCCAATTGCAAGGACGTGCTCGAGGCGGCCGGGATCGCCGACCTCTTCGAGGCGCGGATCGACGGCATCGTCACCGACGAGCGGGGTCTGAAGGGCAAGCCCGCCCCCGACACCTACCTCGCCGGGGCCGAAGCGCTCGGGGTCGAGCCCGTCGCCGCCTGCGTCTTCGAGGACGCCGTCTCGGGGGTCGAGGCCGGGCACGCCGGGCACTTCGGCCACGTGGTCGGGGTCGATCGCGTCGACCACGCCGCGGCGCTGCGCGAGCACGGCGCCGACGTCGTCGTCAAGGACCTCGCCGAGCTGATCCTCGACCCCGCCCAGGGCGGCGCGCCGGACGGAGGCGCCGCGTGATCGAAGGACCCGCCTACACGGTCGAGCCCTGGGGCGTCCGCGAAACGCACCTCGACCTCGACCGCCTCGCCCAGTCGGAGTCGGTCTTCGCCCTCTCCAACGGCCACATCGGGATCCGCGCGACGCTCGACGAGGGCGAGCCCTACGCGCTACCCGGCACCTACCTGAACGCCCTTTGGGAGGCCCGCCCGCTGCCCTACGCGGAGGCCGGATACGGCTACCCGGAGGCGGGGGAGACGGTCGTCAACGTGACCAACGGCAAGGTGATCCGCCTGCTGGTCGACGACTCGCCCTTCGACGTCCGCTACGGCGAGCTGCTCGAGCACGAACGCCGGCTCGACCTCCGCACCGGCATCCTCAGCCGGCAGGCCCTCTGGCGCTCGCCGACCGGGCGCACCGTCAGGGTCGCCTCCGAACGGCTGGTGTCCTTCGCTCAGCGCGCGGTGATGGCGATCCGCTACACGGTCGAGCCGACCGCGGCCCCGGCCCGGGTCGTCGTCCAGTCGGAGCTGGTCGCGAACGAGCCGCGCCCCGCCACCTCGAAAGACCCGCGCGCCGCGGCCGCCCTCGAAGCGCCGCTGGAAGCGGAGGAATGGATGGGCGACAACACTCGCGCGGTGCTCGTCCACATCACCAAGGAGTCGCGACTGCGGGCGGCGGCGGCGATGGGCCACGAGGTCGAAGGGCCCGAGGACTGCGCCTACGACCCGGCCAGCGCCTGGCCGGACCTCGGCCGCTTCACCGTGAACGCGACGCCGGAGCCGGGCAAGCCGTTGACGATCACCAAGTTCGTCACCTACGGCTGGTCGGCGCGGCGCTCGGTGCCGGCGATGCGGGACCAGGTGAGCGCGGCACTCTCGCAGGCGCGCCACACCGGCTGGGACGAGTTGGTCGCGGCGCAGAAGAACTACCTGGACGACTTCTGGGAGCGCGCCGACGTCGAGCTCGACGGCGACGCCGAGCTGCAGCAGGCGGTCCGCTTCGGCCTCTTCCACGCCCTGCAGGCGAGCGCCCGCGGCGAGGGCCGGGCGATCCCGGCGAAGGGGCTGACCGGCCCCGGCTACGACGGCCACACCTTCTGGGACACCGAGGCCTACGTGCTGCCGGTGCTCTGCTACGCCGCCCCGGAGGCGGCCGCCGAGGCGCTGAAGTGGCGCCTCGACACGATCGAGAAGGCGCGCGAGCGAGCGCAGGAGCTCGGCCTCTCCGGCGCCGCCTTCCCCTGGCGGACGATCAGCGGCGCCGAGACCGGCGCCTACTGGCCCGCCGGCACCGCCGCCTTCCACATCAACGCCGACATCGCCCAGGCGGTCTGTCGCTACTGCGACATCAACGTCGATCTGGACTTCGAGCGCGACGTCGGCCTGCCGATCCTGGTCGAAACGGCGCGGCTCTGGCGCAGCCTCGGCCACCACGACGCCCACGGCGCCTTCCGCATCGACGGCGTCACCGGCCCCGACGAGTACTCGGCGGTCGCCGACAACAACGTCTACACGAACCTGATGGCGCAGAAGAACCTCGATGCCGCCGCCGCCTTCGCCGAGCGCTACACCGACGCCGCCGACGGCCTCGGCGTCGACCACGAGGAGATCGCCTCCTGGCGCGACGCGGCGAAGGCGATGAAGATTCCCTACGACGAGGAGCTCGGCGTCCACCCGCAGGCGGACAACTTCACCAAGCACGACCGCTGGGACTTCGCCGACACCGGGCCCGACGGCTACCCGCTGCTGCTCCACTACCCCTACTTCGACCTCTACCGCAAGCAGGTGGTGAAGCAGGCCGATCTGGTGATGGCGATGCTGGTCCGCGGCGAGGCTTTCAGCGCCGAGGAGAAGGCGCGCAACTTCGCCTACTACGAGCCGCTGACCGTGCGCGACTCCTCGCTCTCGGCCTGCGTGCAGGCGGTGCTGGCGGCGGAGACGGGACACCTCGAGCTCGCCTACGACTACCTCGGCGAGGCGGCGCTGATGGACCTCGACGACCTCGAGCACAACAGCCGCGACGGCCTCCACATCGCCTCGTTGGCGGGCACCTGGATCGCCGCCGTCTGCGGCTTCGGCGGCCTGCGGGACATGGACGGGATGCTGCGCTTCGCCCCGCGCCTGCCGGAACGCCTCGACCGCATCTCCTTCCGCCTCGGCTTCCGCGGCAGGCGGATGATGGTCGAGGTGACCGAGAAGGGGACCGAGTACTCGCTGATCGCCGGCGACCCGGTCTGCTTCCACCACTTCGACGAGGAGGTCGAGCTCGGCCCCGACGGCCTCCGCTTCGGCCCCCCGCCACCGCCCGAGCCCCCCGCCGAACCCGTCACCCAGCCCCCGGGACGGGCGCCCAAACGCCGCCGGCCGACGCGCTGAGGGGCGCCGGGCGCCGCAAGGGACCCGGCCCTCTCGTAGGCGGTCCGGGCAGGCTGTGACCGCCCACGAGAGGGCCGGGTCACGGGGGGACTGCCGAGGGCGCGGGTCCCGTGCGAGTCCCCGGTGTGGAGCGAAACCGTCCCGATGAGGCGGAAAGTCTCCACAGGCCGCCGCCGGCGCGGGGAGTCGTGAGGGGGACGCCGGGAACCCCACGTCCCCCGAGGGAAGGCGCCGCCAGGTGACCCTTCCGTGAGGACCGAGATGTCGATGGGCC
>MKSH01000089.1:15444-26493 GCA_001898095.1 Solirubrobacterales bacterium 70-9
CCGCCGCGAGACGCCCAGGACGGGACCGTCCCCCGCCGCTGGCGCCACGAACCCCGCCGTCTCCGCCCGCACAGGCCCACGGATCGCGCCGTCCCCCACCCACCTCCGAACCGTCCCTTGACATGTGACCGATTGGTCACCTATACTCGGTCCCATGATCGACGACGTGTTCAAGGCGCTGGCGGATCCGACCCGCCGCCGACTGCTCGACGAGTTGTTCGAGCAGGACGGGCAGACCTTGAGCGCGCTCGAGCAGCGGTTGCCGATGACCCGCTTCGGGGTGGCCAAGCACCTGAAGGTGCTGGAGGGGGCGGGGCTGGTGACGACGCAGCGGAGGGGGCGGGAGAAGTTGCACTTCCTGAACCCCGTGCCGATCCGCGAAGTCCACGATCGCTGGGTGAGCAAGTACGCGGAGCCCTGGGCCTCGGCCCTCACCGGGCTCAAACGAGACCTCGAGAGGGAGGACCCGAAATGAACGACGAGCAGCTCTACACCGTGGTCGGCGACCGCGGTTCGATGACCGTGTTCGAGATCTACATCAAGACCAGCCCCGAGCGCCTCTGGGCGGCGATCACCGACGGCGAGATGCGCAAGCGATACAGCTTCGGCGTCGGCACCGAGTCGACCTGGACCGAGGGGTCGGAGTACCGCTCCGCCGTCCCCGGCGTGGTCGACATCGCCAGCGGCGAGAACGTCGAGGTCGATCCGCCGAAGCGCCTCGTGCAGACCTTCACCGCGCTCTGGAGCGAGGACGTGAAGGCCGAGGGCACCTCGCGGGTGACCTGGGAGATCGACCCGGTCGGCGATGACTCCTGCCGCCTGCGGGTCACACACGACCAGCTCGGCGCCGAGGCCAACAGCGAACTCTGGGGCGGCTGGCCGATGATCCTCTCCGGCCTGAAGACCCTGCTGGAGACCGGCGAGGACCTGACCACCCCGGCCTCGCTGATGTACGAGCAGAGCCAAGCGCGCTGAATCGAGCCGCTTCCGGGCGGTACGCTGCCGGTATGGCGGTGACGATCGCGCCCGTCTCCTGCCCGCCGCGTCAGCGCTGGATCGGCTCGCCGTAGACGATCAGGCCGTGAAGGACGATGAGGCAGAGGGCGAAGATGCCCAGCGACCAGAACGGGTAGCTGCCGCCGATCGAGAGCAGGGACTCGATCGCGCCGATCGTCGCGCCGATGATCCCGACCGTGCGGCCGTAGACGCCGCCGCTGAACAGCGAGTAGCCGCCGGTCAGCTGGACGAGGCCGATGATCAGCGTCACCCAGCCCCAGAAGCCGAGGCCGAAGACGACGTAGGCGGTCTGGTGGTCGAAGAAACTGGCGTTGGTGATCGCGGCGATGCCGTAGATCACGTTGAGGACGCCGGCGATCAGCAACAACACCGCGGCGAACATCGCTCGTGCTTCGCCTCTGACTTCCACGTCTGGTCTCCTTTGTCTGAGGGTCGGGGACTGCGGAAACGGCTTCCGATGCCAGATTCGGCGGCGATCAGCCGTCCCCTGCCGCCATTCGGCACACTGGGAGTCGGATGGACGAGCACGATCACGCCTGCTGTGCGCCCCGCCGGGAGACGAGCGGGGAGGGAGCGGGCGGCGATCAAGATGCGGAGGAGGCGATCGTGCGGCCCGCCGCCGCGGACGGCGCCTCCACCGAGGATATGGTCCGCCTCGGCGGCAGCTTCCTGATGGGGACCGAAGATGTCGACGGCTTCCCCCAGGACCGCGAGGGCCCCGTCCGTGAGGTCGACCTGCCGCCCTTCTGGATCGACAAGCTCGCCGTCACCAACGCCCGCTGGGCCGAGTTCGCCGAGGCGACCGGCTACTGCACCGAGGCCGAGCAGGCGGGCTGGACCTTCGTCTTCGCCGGCCTCCTCCCGGACGACTTCGAACCGACCCGCGGGATCGCCAACGCGCCCTGGTGGCGCCAGGTCATGGGCGGCGACTGGCGCCACCCCGAGGGCCCGCACTCCGACCTCGACGGCCGCCTCGACCACCCCGTCGTCCACGTCTCCTGGAACGACGCGAAAGCGTTCTGCACCTGGGCCGGTGGCCGCCTCCCGCACGAGGCCGAGTGGGAGATGGCCGCCCGCGGCGGGCTCGTGCAGGCGCGCTTCCCCTGGGGCGACGAACTCGAACCGGGCGGCGCCCACGCGATGAACGTCTGGCAGGGCACCTTCCCCAACCACAACACCGGCGCGGACGGCTGGCTCGGCACCTGTCCGGTCGACGCGTTCGAGCCGAACGGCCACGGCCTGATGAACACCAGCGGCAACGTGTGGGAATGGTGTGCCGACCGTTTCGACCGCCAGACGCGGACGATCCGCGGCGGCTCCTACCTCTGTCACGCCTCCTACTGCAACCGCTACCGGGTGGCGGCGCGCAGCTTCAACACGCCGGACAGCTCGACCGGCAACATGGGCTTCCGCCTCGCCCGCGACGCCCGATAGGTTCCCTCCAACCGGCCGGGGTAGACGACCCCGACCCACGACCGACGAGGAGGAGCGCCGATGGCCCACCCGACCTTTGAGGACGCGCGCCGTCTCAGCGACTGGCAGCCGCCGCTGGGAGTCGTCTCCGTCTACCTGGCCTTCGACCCCGCCGATCGCGGCGGTGCCTGGCGCACGGAGCTGCGCAACGGGCTCGACCAGCTGCTGGAGGCGGCCAAGGACGCCGACCACGAGCGCCGCCTCGCCCTCCGCGCGGTCGCCAGACGGATCACCGAGCGCTTCGAAGACGGCGACCACCGGCCGCCCCCGCGCGGCGCCGCCGGCTTCGTCGAGGTAGCCGAGAAGGCCGGCGAAGAACTCTGGTGGGGGACGGGCGCCGCTCCGCAGGCGGGCGCCTGCGTCGAGCTCGGCGAGACCCCCTCACTGGCGCCGCTGGTCGACCTCGCCTGCCGCGGTGAGCAGCGCGGGATCGCGATCGTCTCGCTCGAGCGCGTCCGCCTGTTGCTCTTCGCCGAAGGTGAACTGAGCGAGCTGGAGGATTGGGAGCTGGAGATCACCAGCCTCGACTGGCGCGAGCGCAAGGCGCGCACCGACGGCACCGGCCACGCGGGCCCCTCGGGCAAGGACGAATACGGCGACCGCCTCGACCACAACCGGCACAAGTTTCTCGGCGAGGCCGGGGCTCTGGTCGGCAAGGCGCTGGCGGAGCGGGGGATCGGTCGGGCGCTGGCCTTCGGCCCGACGGTCGACCTGGAGAGCTTCGAGGCAGGGGTGAACGCGCCCGCCCTGAAGCTGTCGCGGGGCGGCGAGACCGACCTGATCTCGACCCCGATCGGCAAGCTTCACGAGACCGTCGCCGCGGCGGTCGAGAACGCCGACGCCGAGCGCGAGTCGCGGATCGTCGCGACGACCCTGGAAGAGTCGCGTGGCGGCAGCCGCGGCGCGACCGGCCTCCAGGACGTCGGCGAGGCGGTGGCGGAAGGCCGGGTCGAGCGCCTCGTCATGGACGCCGGCCTCGGCGGCCCGGCCGAGTCCCTGGTCCGCGGCGCCCTCGCCGCCAGCGCCAAGATCACCGTCGTCCACGGCGCCGCCGCCGAAGCTCTGGCCCCCGCCGAAGGCGCCGCCGCGATCCTGCGCTACTAAGAGGCTGTCTCAAAACCCCCGCGCACGCCTGGCGGCACCGGACACACTTCGCGGGGCGGCGTCCTCGGTCGGCCAAATGGCGCTGCCATTCGGCCTCCCTGCGTCCTACCCCCGCTCGGTCCGGCACTCGCCAGTCGCACACGCGAGTTTTGAGACAGCCTCTAAGGCATTCGCGTGCTCTCGCGTGGGCGTTGCCTAAAAGGTCTGCACGTGTGACGTAAGCGTCCCATCGCGCCAGGCGTGGATGGCGAAGCCGGCCGGGTCGGGGACCATCTCGATCTTCGTCGACTCGAAATCCAGCACCGACTGGAGGTAGGTGCTGGGGACGGAGAGGACGGCGCGGCCGGCGAGCTCGGCGGCGATCGGACGGTGGACGTGGCCGGCGATCACGCGCTTCACCTGGGGGTGGCGGACCAGGGCCTCGGCGAGCGCCGCTCGCGACTCGGGCGCGAGGCCGATCGCGTCGAAGGTCGGGATCGCGGTGCTGAGCGGCGGGTGGTGCATGGCGATCACGGTCGGCCTGTCGCGCTCCTCCCCGAGCACCGCGTCGAGCCACTCGATCCGCCCTTCGTCGAGCGCCCCGCCTTCGGTGCCGGGGATCGTCGAGTCGAGGCAGACGAGGCGCAGCGGGCCGAGGTCGACCGCGTGCGAGGCGTGCTCGTCGCCCTCGCCAGGCAGCCCGAAGGCCTGCCGCAATGGTCCCCGCAGGTCGTGGTTGCCGGGGAGGACGTACGGCTCGAGGTCGAGCGGCGCCAGCAGCTCGCGCACCCGCGCGTACTCGGCCGGAGTGCCGTTCTGGCTGAGGTCGCCGGAGACGACGAGGGCGTCGCAGCGCTGCGGCATTTCGAGGATCGCCTCGACCGCGCGCAGCAGGCACTCGTCCGGGTCGACCCCGTGCCAGTCCGCCCCGAGGTGGGTATCGGAGATCTGGAGGAGGAGGAAGGGCGCGTCGCTCATCGGCTGATCGCACGCAGCTTACGTGCGATCAGCCGTTCCTCCGCCTCGTCGTCGATCAGCGCCAGCGCTCGTTCGAAGGCGGCACGCGCCTCCGCCTCGCGGCCGAGCCGCGCCAGCAGCTCACCGCGGGCCGAGTGCAGGTAGCGGTAAGAGTCGAGCCCGTCGATCTTCTCGACCAACGCCAGGCCTGCTGCGGGCCCGTAGGCCTCGCCGATCGCGACCGCCCGGTTCAGCTCGACCACCGGCGAGTCGGTGAGCCGGGCGAGCTCCGCGTAGAGCGCCGCGATCTGCTCCCGGTCGCGCGGCTCGTCGGCGTGCAGCGCACCGATCGCCGCCTGCACCACGTAGGGCCCGCGGCCGCGCAGGGCGAGCGCCCGGTCGAGCGCCGCCCGTCCGCTCGCCACCGCCGCGGCGTCGTAGAGCTCCCGGTCCTGGTCGGCGAGCAGGACGATCTCCCCGTCCCGGTCGAAGCGCGCCGCCCGCCGCGCCTCGAGCAGCAGCATCAGCGCCAGCAGGCCGTGCGCCTCAGGCTCGTCGGGCATCAGCTCGGCGAGCGCGCCGCCGAGCCGGATCGCCTCCCCGGCCAGCTCGCCGCGGCCGCCGTAGCCCTCGTTGAAGATCAGGTAGATCGTCGCCGTCACCGCCGCCAGGCGGTCGGGGAGGAGGTGGTCGGGAGGGACGCGGAAGGGGATTCCGGCGGCCTTGATCTTCGCCTTCGCCCGCACCAGCCGCTGCGCCATCGTCGGCTCGGCGACGAGGAAGGCGCGGGCGATCTCGCCGGTCTCCAGGCCGCCCAGCGTGCGCAGGGTCAGCGCCACCTGGGCCTCGGTCGAGAGCGCGGGGTGGCAGCAGGTGAAGAGCAGCTCCAGTCGTTCGTCGGGGATCGTCCCGTCCTCGTCCATCTCGGTCGCCTCCTCGGCTTCCGCCTCCAGCAGGCGCGTCTTCTCCGCCAGGACGCGGCGCCGACGCAGCGTGTCGATCGCGCGGTTGCGCCCCGTCGTCACCAGCCAGTTGGCCGGGTTCGACGGGACGCCCTCGCGCGGCCAGCGCTCGGCGGCGGTCGCGAACGCCTCCTGGGCGGCCTCCTCGGCGAGCTCGAAGTCGCCGAGGATGCCGATCAGGGCGGCGAGGACGCGACCCCAGTCCTCGCGGAACGCCTCTGCGGCGCTCGTTACCACCCTTCTTTGAGGGGCCGCACCTCGATCGCACCGCCAAGCCGCGCGGCCGGCACCCGCGCGGCGAGCTCGATCGCCGCGTCGAGGTCCTCGGCCTCGAAGAAGAAGAAGCCGCCGAGCGCCTCCTTCGTCTCCACGAACGGCCCGTCGGTGGTCAGCGTGCGGCCGTCCTCCACCCGCACCGTGGTCGCTGCCTCGGGGGGCTGCATCCAGGGACCCGGCTCGACTCCCGGCGTCTGGTTCAGCGCCTGGTAGTCGACCCCGATCTGCTCCTGCTCGGCCGCCGAAAGGGTGGCCCAGCGCTCCGGGTCGGCCGGGGTCGGCGAATCGCCGTGGTTGATCAGCATGATGTAACGCATCGGTTCCTCCTTTTGGGGATGGTCCCGGATTGGACGAACGGGAACCGCCCGGATCGACACCGATCCGAGATTTAACGATGCCGCCGCCGATCGCGCCCCGACGGTCGGTGACGGGGCGCGTCCTGAGTGTGCTTTCGACGAACGTCCTAAGCGACGATCGTCGGGGCCGGCTCGGGGACCGGGGGACCGGGTTCGGGCGGAACCGGGGGTGGTTGCGGCGGCAGCGGATCGGGGTTCGGCTCGCTCGGCGGGACCGGGTCGCGGCCCGGCTGGTCGGGTGGGACGGGGTCCGGTTCGGGCGGGACCGGCGGCCCGGGATCGGGTCCGGGGACCGGCGGCCCGGGATCGGGTCCGGGGACCGGCGGCACCGGGTCGGGAGTCGGCTCGGGAATCGACGGCGGACCGGGGGAGGGAGTCTCCCCGAAAAGGCTACGAGATTCGCTCATAAGCGCCCGAGGTACCCCTGTCCTTGCCACTCAAACAATCTTTACGATGGTTGCATCTAACGGCGTAGTACTTTTCTGGGGCCTCGTCCCGGATTCTGTTCCGAAACGTGCAGGTTCGTTGATTGCGCGAAGTGAGATAGGCGGGAAGCAGAAACGCGGTGGCAGGCAGTGATCTCGTCAAAGGAAAACGAACGTTGAACGGATCGGCCCTCGACGGTCAGAGCATGGCGCGCCCGGCGCTGACCGAGATCTCCAACACTGCCGTCGCCCTGCATCGTGAGCACTTCGGCCGCGGCCCCGGGGCGGCCAAGACCCACTTCTCCGACAATCTCGTCGTCTGCGTCCTCACCGACGTGTTCACCCCGGTTGAGCGGACGCTGATCGAGGCGGGCCAGGAGTCGCGCGTGCGCGAGACCCGCGCCGCCCACCGCGCCGCCACCGACGCGACCTACAAGGCCCGCATGGAAGCCGTCATCGGCCGCCACGTCGAGGCCCACCTGAGCTCGATCAACGTCGACCCCGACGTAGCCGTGGACGTCTTCGTCCTGGGCCCGGAGCTGGACGGCCCCGGGCCAGGCATCTCAGTCGATGGCGACGGCGACGGGGCAGAGCCGGCCTAGCGCGATGTTCCTGGCGCCTCGTCGGGGCGCCGGCGGGTGAGGGCTGCGAAGGGACGGGGCGCCGGAAGCTGGCGCCCGGGGCGAGGGACGGCAAGGGACGCGGCCCTCTCGGATGCGGTCCGGGCAGGCTGTGACCGCATCCGAGAGGGCCGGGTCACGAGGAGAGGCCGAGGGCGCGGGTCCCGTGCGGGTCCCGGGGGAGATCCGCGACGAAGGCGTCGGGAACGTGACGTCTCTTCAGGGAATACGTCACATCGGTCGCAGGTCCCCTCGCTCCGTTCGCTGCTTGTACGGGTATGGCGAACAAAGAGCGAACGGAGGCCTGCGGCGGCCCGGGATCCCCCACGGAGGCGCACGTCCGGGTGACGTCCCCCTCATCTCCCTCACGCAAGGGAGGAGATCCTCGCGCCGCGACCCTCCCGCCGCCCCCAGCCCCGGTGCGTTCGCACTTGGCTCCGCTATGCGGTCATTTCTGCGAACGCATCGCCCTCGGCAGCCCGGAGGGGCGACGGATGTCCCCCGCAGGCGCACGCACCCTGCGCACTTCCCCCTGAACTCGTCGCGTCCCGGGCGTCTCGGAGGCGGCCACAGCCTGCCCGGGTCGCCTCCGAGACGCCCGGGACGGCCGGACCCCCGCCGCAGGCGCCCCGGATCGCGCCGCCCGTCCCCGGCCGCAGGCCCTCCGGATTTCGCCGTCCCCGCCGCAGGCGCCCCGGACCGCGCCGCCCGTCCCCGGCCGCGAGGCCTGCCTCCGGATCACGCCGGCCGTCGGCTCGCCTCCGCTCGCAAGCCCTCCGAATCGCCCCACGCCGTCCCCGGCGCAGGCCTCCCGAACTACCCGCTCGGTACTCCGATCTAGCTCTCGACCTTGGCCTTGACGATCTCGGTCGCGGCGGCGTAGATCGCCTCGGCGTCGATCTCGGCCGCCCGCAGCAGCTGCTCCGGGGTCGCCGAGGAGGGCATGTCCTCGACCGCGAGGATGCGGACCGCGGCGGTGGCGCTGTGCTCGGCCAAGGCGGCCAGCACGGCCTCGCCGATGCCGCCCTCCTTCCAGTGGTCCTCGACGGTGACGATCGCGCCCGTCTCCTGGGCCGCCTTGACCAGCGTCTCGTGGTCGATCGGCTTCACCGAGTAGAGGTCGATGACACGGGCCGAGATGCCCTCGCCGGCAAGGCGCTCGGCCGCGGCCAGGGCCTCGTGGAGGGTGATCCCGGCACCGACGAGGGTGACGTCGTCGCCGTCGAGCACGGTCTTCGAGCCGCCCGCCTGGAATTCCTCCGAAGCGTCGTAGAGCACCGGCGTCGCGCCGCGCGTGGTGCGCATGTAGGAGATGCCGGCGGTGTCGGCCATGATCTCGACCAGGGCCGCGGTCGAGGTCGCGTCGCTCGGGTAGAAGACGGTCGAGCCGTGCACCGCGCGCAGGCTGGCGAGGTCCTCGAGCGCCATCTGCGAGGGCCCGTCCTCACCGATCGAGACGCCGGCGTGGGACCCGCAGAGGCGGATGTCGGCGCGGCTGATCGCCGCCATGCGGACGAAGTCGTAGGCGCGGCTGAGGAACGCCGCGAAGGTCGAGGCGAACGGGGTCCAGTGGCGCCGCACCTGGAAGCCGACCGCCGAGGCGACCATCTGCTGCTCGGCGATGTAGACCTCGACGAAGCGGTCCGGGAAGGCGTTCTTGAAGTCTTCCGAGTGGGTCGAGTTGCCGACCTCGCCGTCCAGCGCGACGATGTCGTCACGGCGGGCGCCGAGCGCCGCCAAGGCCACGCCGTACGCTTTCCGCGTCGGCACCTCCTCGCCCTTTTCCCAGGTCGGCATCTCGCCGCCGGGGGTCTCGAAGCGGTGGATGGCGGCGTCGCCCTCGGGCTTCTTCACCTCGACCCGCAAGTCGCGCTCGCCGCCCAGTTCCTCGATCGCGGCGGCCGGATCGGAGAGCGGTTTGCCGTGCTTGCCGGGCAGGTCCTCGACCTCTTTCGCGCCCTTGCCCTTCTTCGTCCGGGCGACGATCATCGTCGGCCGGTCGCTTGCTTCGGCGTTGGCGTAGGCGTCCTCGATCTCCTGCACGTCGTGGCCGTCGATCTCGAGCACGTTCCAGCCCGCCGCCTCGGCGCGCCCGCCGTAGGAGCTGAGGTCCCAGCCGTGCATCGTTTCGCCGGTCTGGCCGAGCCGGTTGACGTCGATCAGCGCGGTCAGGTTGGCAAGGCTCTGCTTGCCGGCGTGCTCGACCGCCTCCCAGATCGATCCCTCGGCCATCTCCGAATCGCCGCAGAGGACCCAGATGCGCGAGGGCATCTTCTCCATCCGCGCCGCGGTGGCGACGCCGACGCCGATCGGCAGGCCCTGGCCGAGCGAGCCGGTGGCGACGTCGACCCAGGGCAGGATCGGGGTGGGGTGGCCTTCGAGGCGCGAGCCGAGCTTGCGGAAGGTGAGCAGCTCGTCGTCCTCGATCGCCCCGACAGCTTTCAGCACCGAGTAGTAGAGCGGCGACGCGTGGCCCTTGGAGAAGATCAGGTGGTCGTTGCGAGGGTCCTTCGGCTCGTCGAAGTCGAGCACCAGGTGCCCGTCCAGCAGCACCGCCAGGAGGTCTGCCGCCGACATCGAGGAGGTCGGGTGCCCCGACCCCGCCGCATCGGAGGAGCGGATCGAGTCGACCCGCAGCTGTTGGCCAAGTTCGCGCCTGAAATCCGTATCTCCGGTCATGGGAGGGACGCTAGCGAAAGCGGACGGCGACCGTCTGCGATCCTCCCGGAGTGGACCCGGACCTCTACCGGCGCCGGCAACGGCGGCGGGCGACCATCGGTTGGTCGTTCCTCGGCCTGGTGGTCGCGGCGGTCGCGCTGGGAGTGATCTTCGGCGGCAGCGAAGGACACCAGCGGCCGACCCCCGGGCGCTCCTTCCAGATCTTCTCCTCGGCGATGACCGCGGAACAGTACGAAGGGCTCCACAAGGGCGAGAGCGAGCAGCAGGTGCTGCGCGCGCTGAAGAGCGTCGGGCTCGGCGAAGAAGAAGTCGAAGGCGCCGAACTCTCGGGACTCTTCCCGGTGCAACCGGAAGGCTCGACCTGCGCCTTCTGGACCCTCAGCGACGCCCCCGGCCACCTGGTCCGCCTCTGCTTCAGCGACCCGGAAGGCGTGCTGCTGCAGAAGTCCGTCGTCGTCTCCGGCGGCGAATCGGCGCCGAAGACCCTCGTCTAGGCGTGCGTTCGCACTTCTGGCCGCATAGCGGCCATTACTGCGAACTCACCAGCGGGCGGGGACTTGCTGGGTGATGCAGTGAACGTTGCCGCCGCCGAGGAGGATCTCGCGGGCGGGGACGCCGACGACCTCGCGCCCGGGGAAGGCGGCGGCGAGGATCGCGGCGGCCCCGTCGTCGCGGGCCGGGTCGAGCAGCGGGAAGACGACGCGTGAGTTGCCGAGGTAGAAGTTGACGTAGCTGGCGGCCATCCGGTCGCCGGCGCGGCGCGGCTGCGTGCCTTCGGCCGGCTCGACCCCGGCGGCCTCCGCGGCGCTGATCGTCAGCGGCCCGGGCGCGGGGAGCTTCACCACCTCGAAGGAGCGGCCGCGGGCGTCGCTCGCCGCCTCCAGCCGCGCCAGAGCGTCGACCGAGATCGCGTGCTGGGGATCGGACGGATCCTCGACCCAGGTGAGCAGTACGACGCCGGGTCGGGCGAAGGCGGCGAGGTTGTCGACGTGGCCGTCGGTCTCGTCCTCGAAGACGCCCTCGCCGAGCCAGACCACCTTCTCGGTCCCGAGGTAGGCGTGGAGGGCCGCCTCGACCTCGCCCCGGTCCAGCTCCGGGTTGCGGTTGCGATTCAGCAGGCACTGCTCGGTGGTCAGCACCGTGCCCTCGCCGTCGACGTGGATCGCCCCGCCCTCGAGCACGATCGGCGCCCGGTAGCGGC
>MKSH01000089.1:26506-29431 GCA_001898095.1 Solirubrobacterales bacterium 70-9
GCCCGCCGTGGTGGCCGCCCCAGGCGTTGAAGCGCCAGTCGACGCCGCGCCGCCCGCCCGCCCCGTCGACGACGAAGGTGGGCCCGGTGTCGCGCAGCCAGGCGTCGTCGGTGGAGATCTCGACCACGCGGACGCTGTCCGGGAGCGCCGCCCGGGCCGCCTCGAACCGGCGATCGGAGACCGCCATCGTCACCGGCTCCGAGGCCGCGATCGCGCTCGCCACCGCGGCGTAGGCCTCCTGCGCCGGGCCCGCCTCGGCGCGCCAGTTGTCGGGGCGCTCGGGCCACGCCATCCAGCAGCCGGCGTGCGGCTCCCACTCGGCCGGCATGCGGAAGCCGTCGGCGGCGGGGGTCGAGTCGAGTGGGCGCGCCATCCCAGGATTGTCGCCGACGGGGTCAACCGCCTACAGTCAGGGGTAGGTGGCGGAGCTCCAACTGATCGAGAAGACCGGGACCCCGGACTCGCCCGCGCGCACGCGGGCGCCGGGCCGCGAACCGCTCCGGATCGGCGCCGTGCAGCAGTCCTGGCACCCCGATCCGGACGAGCACCGCGAGGCGCTCGCCGCCGGGATCCGCATGGCCGCGGGGCGGGGTGCCCGCCTCGTCTGCCTGCAGGAGCTGACCCTCTCGCCCTACTTCGCCGTCGATCCCGCCGGGCCGGAAGGGGTCGGGGTCGAGCCGGAGGAACTGCCCGGCGGGCCGACCTTCCGGTTTGCGGCCTCGATGGCGGCGGAGACCGGCGTCCACGTCCACGCCTCGCTCTACGAGAGGGCGGAGGACGGCGGCCTCGGGTTCAACACGGCGATCGTCGTCGCCCCCGACGGCACCTTGGTCGGCAAGACCCGCAAGCTCCACATCCCGGTCACCGCCGGCTACCACGAGGACAAGTACTTCCGCCCCGCGCCGGCCGCGGGGGCGCCGTTCCCGCTGGCCGCGGTGGGGGAGGCGCGGCTCGGCCTGCCGACCTGCTGGGACCAGTGGTTCCCGGAGCTCGCCCGCGCCTACAGCCTGGCCGGCGCCGACGTGCTCGTCTACCCGACCGCGATCGGCTCCGAGCCCGACCACCCGGACTTCGACACGCAGCCGCTCTGGCAGCAGGTGATCGTCGCCAACGGGATCGCCAACGGCACCTTCATGGTCGCGGTGAACCGGACCGGGGAGGAGCCGCCGCTGCGCTTCTACGGGTCCTCGTTCATCTCCGACCCCTACGGCCGGGTGCTGGTGCAGGCGCCGCGCGACGAGCCGGCGGTGCTGGTCGCCGACCTCGACCTCGACCAGCGCGGCGACTGGCTGGAGCTCTTCCCCTTCCTCGCCACGCGCCGGCCCGACGCCTACGCGACCCTCACCGCCGACAGCGGGGCGGGACGATGAGTGCCGCGACCCCGGACGGGACGCCCGTCGAGGCGACGATGACCTGCCCGAAATGCGCCGACGAGATGCACCTGGTCGCCCGCAACGGCGTCACCATCGAGCAGTGCCGCAAGTGCCACGGCATCTTCCTCGACCGCGGCGAGTTCGAGCAGCTGCTGAGCCGCGAAACCTCCTACCTCGGCAACGGCGAGAACCTCTCGAGCGGCGACGGTGGCCGCGCGGCGCGCTGGAGGAAACCGTGGCGGCGCTGATCGAGTTCCCCGCCGACGACCCCGAGCGCGCCCTGCGCTTCTGGCGCGAACTGCTGGAGGTCGACCTGCGTGAGCGCGGCGAGGGCGAGGGAGCGGGCTGGGTCGCCGACTCAGACGGCGTTCGGGTCGGTGTCCACGAGCGTGGCCGCGGCCCCGGCGACACCGCCTCGCTGCCCTACTTCCAGGTCGCCGACATCACGAGTGCCCTGCGCGTGGTCGAGGACCTCGGTGGCTCGATCGTCCATCCGGGCGAGCACTGGGCGATCTGCCGCGACTCCGAGGGCACCCCGTTCGCCCTCGAGGCGCGTTAGCCGCGTTCGCGGTCCGCCGCGGCGATCGCGGAAAAGTGCGAACTCGCTAGCGGCGGCCGGCGCCGTTCGGCGATTCGATCCGGAACGCCGAGCGCTTCGGGTTTTCCGGCTTGTAGAACGTGGCCGTCTGGTTCAGCAGTTTCCACGGCCGGGGCAGGGTGCCGCCGGCGCCGAGGAACCTGGTGAAGAGGACCGAGGCGCGGTTGCAGGTGATGCCCGAGCCCGCCGGCAGGTAGATCAGGAAGGAGCCTTTGGTGAACCGCAGCGGCCCGACCACGGTGGTCGAGTTGACGGTGAAGGTGCCGGGGCAGAGTTTGCCGAGGTCCGGGTTGGTGCCGCCTTCGCCGCTGCTCTTCTGGGTCAGTTCGACCGAGAAGCCGGGGATGGTGCCGCCGGTGATCGCGCGCACGAAGGAGGACTTGCCGGTCCCTTCGTTGACGACCGTCCACGGCTTCGGCAGGTTGCCGTCCCAGTCCTCGAGGAAGCGGGCGAAGAGTTCAGCGCTCGACTTGCAGTTCAGGCTGGTGTCCTGGATCGTGACCGTGTAGCTGCCGGCCGGGAAGACGGCGGCGCCGATCCGATCGTTGTGGAGCACTTTGAAGCCCGGGCAGGTGGTCGGCGTGGCGGCGCCGGCGGGGCGCGCCGCGACCGTGAGGGCCACGGCGGCGAGCAGTCCGGCGAGGGCGAGGAGGACGGTGCGACCGCGGCGCGGTCTCGATCGGGAAAGCTCCTGCATTGGGCGAGCAAACTATCAGCCTCGTCCGTCCCTACCATGCACGGGGTCCGATGCCCGAACCGATTACGCGCGGCGAGCGCTATATGCCAGGGCTGGACGGTCTGCGCGCGATTGCGGTCCTGGCGGTCATCTTCTTCCACCTCGGCTTCGGCTGGGCGCCCGGCGGCCTGCTCGGCGTCGGCATCTTCTTCACCCTCTCCGGCTACCTGATCACCGACATCCTGCTCGGCCAGTTCAACCGGCGGGGGATGATCCAC
>MKSH01000089.1:29454-30936 GCA_001898095.1 Solirubrobacterales bacterium 70-9
TGCCCGGCGCCTGTTGCCGGCGCTCTTCCTGATGTTGCTGATCGTGATCGCCTGGGTGACGATCTTCGGCCCGGCGCAGCCAGACCAGTTCCGCAAGTCGGTCGTCTCGGCGATCTTCTACGTGAACAACTGGCAGCAGATCGCCGCCAACGTGTCGTACTTCGCCCGCTTCGCGCCGGAACAGCCGCTGAACCATCTCTGGTCGCTCTCGGTCGAGGAGCAGTTCTACATCTTCTGGCCGTTCATCCTCTTGATCGGGCTGAAGATCTTCCGCGACAAACAGGGGCGTGGCCTGCGGCCGCACCTCGCGATCGCCACCCTCGTCCTGGCGATCATCTCCTCGATCCTGATGGCGGTGCTCTACCACCCGAGCCTCGACCCGTCGCGGGTCTACTACGGGACCGACACCCGCGCCGCCGGCCTCCTCTTCGGCGCCGCCCTGGCGATGGTCTGGCCGAGCCGCCACCTGGCCAAGCGGATCACCCCGGAGGCGCGCAAAACCCTGGACGGGATCGGCGTCGTCGGCCTGCTGATCATCGCGTTCATGGTCTGGCGGACCGGCGAGTTCTCCCAGTTCCTCTACCGCGGCGGCTTCGTCGTCCTCTCGCTGGCGACGGTGATGGTGCTGATGCCGCTCGCCCATCCGGCCTGCCGGCTCGGCAACGTGATCGGCTGCAAACCGCTGCGTTGGATCGGCGTCCGTTCCTACGGCATCTACCTCTGGCAGACGCCGATCATCGTCCTCACCTCGCCGCAGGGCAACCATGGGCAGAACCTCCTGCGCGACCTGCTCCAGGTCGCCGCGATCTTCATCATCGCCGCGCTCTCGTGGAAATTCGTCGAGGAGCCGATCCGCCACGGGGCGATCGGCAGGCTCCTTGCGCGTCGCCGCCGGGTGGGGTGGAGCTGGGCGACGTTCTCGACCGAGGGACGGATCGTGCTGGTCGGCCTCGGCGTCCTCTTCATCGTCGCGATCGCCGGGATGGCGGGCCTGAACGCGGCCCAGGCCGAAGGCGAACAGATCCGGGTCAAGGAAGCGACGGCCGCGGGGACGAAGGGCCCGGTGCCGCTGACCAAGTCCCAGGCCGCCGACTCGACCAAGACGTCCTGTAAGCGGGTCGTCCACATCGGCGACTCGACCTCGGAGGGGCTCGACTCGGCCGAATACCTGCCGAACCCCAAGGAGCGGATCGAAAACCGCTACGCCGAAGTGGGGGGGAAGGAAGTCCACATGGAGGGGCAGGGCGCGCGCTCGATCGAAGAGCGCTTCGAAGGGGAACCGAACGCCCAGGAAGTCGCCGAGGCGTGGAAGGCCGAAGGCTACAAAGGGTGCTGGGTGCTGGCGCTGGGGACGAACGAGGCCGCCGACGTCGCCGCCGGCTCCAATGTCGGCCTGGTCGAACGCGTCGAAAAGATGATGAACATCATCGGCGACGAACCGGTCCTCTGGGTGAACGTGAAGACCCTGCCCGAGGCGACCGA
>MKSH01000089.1:31087-31426 GCA_001898095.1 Solirubrobacterales bacterium 70-9
GCCGCCCGTGCGGCCCTGATCGCGCACGCCCTCGCGCACGCCTTCCCCGCCAAAGGCACCTCACCGAGCGGCGCCAAATGCGTCGTCAGCTGACCACCGGGTAGTTGGGAGGCATGGCTGATCCCAACACGCGTGACTCCAAGCTGATCCAGTACATGAACGAGGCCCTCGGGAAAGAGCGCGAGCTCGAGGTGGCCCTTCAGGTCGACATCGCGATCACCACCAAGGCGCCGTACAAGAAACGCCTCCAGGCGCACCTGAAAGAGACGAAAGCGCACGCCAAAGCACTCGACCGTCGCATCAAGAAATTGGGCGGCGGCCCGCAGCTGGTGCAGTCGC
>MKSH01000090.1:0-9421 GCA_001898095.1 Solirubrobacterales bacterium 70-9
CCGCCTATGAGAGGGCCGCGTCCCTTTCCGTCCCTCGCCCCCGGGCGCCGGCCTCCCGGCGCCCCGTCCCTTCCGCCTTCCGCCCCGCCTACGCCCCGGTCTGGGCGTCCCTCAACGCGCGACCTACCTGCTCCACGGTGATGACCCCGCTCAGCCGCCCGTCCGCGTCGACCGCCATCAGCGCTCCGAGCCGCCGCAGGTTCTGATTCGACAGCAGGCTGTCGAGCGGCGCGTCGTCCCTCACGAAGAGGCCGTGGTCGGCATCGACGATTTCGGAGACGGTGGAGCCGGCGCGGGACACCTCGGGGACCTCGTCGGCGGCATCGCGGTTGAGGAGGCCGAGGAAGCGGTGGGCGGCGTCGACCACCGGGAACCAGGGCCAGCGGTAGCGGAGGAAGTACTCGTCGAGGGCCTGCTCGATCGAGATCTCGCCGGGGATGGTGACCGGTTCGCGGTCCATCACGTCGGCGACCGAGATGTCGTGGATGCGGCCGGTCATCTTGGTCTGCATCGCGGCGCCGCGGGCGGCGCCGCTGATCACCATCCCGATCAAGGCGAGCCAGATCGCGCCGACCGTGCCGAGGATCGAGTTGGTGAGCAGCATGTAGATGCCGGCGACGATGAAGAGGTAGCCGAAGGCGCGGCCGAGGTCGGCGGCGAACTTGGTCGCCGAGTTGCGGTCCCCGGTCCACTTCCAGGCGATCGCGCGGGCGACGCGGCCGCCGTCCATCGGGAAGGCGGGCAGCAGGTTGAAGACCAGCAGCAGGAGGTTGATCGAGCCGAGCCAGGCGACCATCGCCAGGATCGCGGTCGAACCCGAGCTGGTCTCGACCAGCGCCGACTCGCGGAAGTCGTGCCAGCCGCCCGCCAGCACGCCGCCGATCGTGCAGGCGGCGAAGATCAGGAAGGTGACCGCCGGGCCGGCCAGGGCGACCCGCGCTTCCACCCCCGGGCTGTCGGCTTCGCGATCCATCCGCGCCATGCCGCCGAAGATCCAGAGCTGGATCGAGCGGATCCCGATCCCGTTGCGGAGGGCGACGACGGCGTGGCCAAGCTCGTGCAGGAGGATCGAGCCGAAGAACCCCGCGGCGCTGGCGACGCCGAGCAGGAAGGGCTCGGTCGACCCCCCCGAGCTGCCCAACAGTTCGTCGTAGAAGTTGGACATCCAGAAGATGACCAGGAAGAGGATCAGGAACCAGGACCAGTCCACGGCGATGCGGATGCCGCGGATGTGGAAGAGGGTGATCGAGCCGCCACCGAACATCTGTCAATGGTAAGCGGGTAGCGTGGCCGGCTACATGGCCAGTCCCAGAAGCGACACACCCTTGGCGGAGGCGGTGGGCACGCCCGACCAGGCCTGGCTGCGCGCCCGGCTGGAGGAACTGGAGCAGATCTACCGGCCGTCGGCGTCAGAGGGCGAGCGGCGGGCGGCCGAGTGGCTGGTCGGCCAGTTCCGCGAGCTCGGCACCGAGGCGCGGATCGAGGCCGCCCCGGCCCACGGCACCTACTGGTGGCCGCTCGGGATCGGGACCGCGCTCGGGACGCTGGGCGGGATCGCGGCGCTGCGTGGCCGCCGTTTCCTCGGCGCCGCCCTGGGCGCACTCGGCGCCGCCGGGATCGCCTCCGACTTCCCGCCCCACCAGCGCCGCCTGCGCGCGCCGCTGCCGAAGCGCACCACTTACAACGTCGTCTGCGAAGTCGGCGACCCAGACGCGGAGCGGACGGTGGTGATCAGCGCCCACCACGACTCCGCCCACTCCGGCCTCGTCTTCCACCCGGCGCTGCCGAAGATCGGCGACCGCCTCGGGTTGATCGAGAACATCGACACCAGCCCGGCGCTGATGGCGCCGGTGGTCGGCGGCCCGCTGCTGGTCGCCCTCGGCGCCCTCACCAAGATCAAGGCGCTGACCAGGCTGGGCACGCTCCTCGCCGCCGGCTCGGCCGCGGCGATGGCCGAGATCGGCTCCCGCAAGGTGGTCCCCGGGGCAAACGACAACGGCACCGCGGTCGTCTCCCTGCTCGCGCTCGCCCGCCGGCTCGCCGAGCACCCCGCCCCCGGCGTCCGCGTGATCCTCCTCTCGGCCGGCGCCGAGGAGTCCTTCAGCGAGGGCATCAAGGCCTTCGGCGAGCGCCACTTCGCCGAGCTGCCGACCGCTAGCACCACCTTCATCGTGCTCGAGTCGACCGGCTCCCCGCACCTCCTCGTCCTCCGCGGCGAGGGCTTCCTGAAGATGTACGACTACCCGGCGCCGACGCTGGAGCTGCTCGACACGGCGGCCGCGGAGCTCGGCATCTGGCTCTATCCCAACCTGCGCCTGCACAACGGCACCGACGGCCTCGAGGCGCTCGCCGCAGGCTACGAATCGGCGGTGATCGCGGGCTGCGACGACCTCAAGCAGCCCTCCAACTATCACTGGCGCAGCGACCTCGCCGAGAACGTCGACTACTCCACGGTGGCCGATGGGATCCGCCTCTCCGAGGCCGCGATCCGCCGCCTCGCCGAGCCCGCCGGCTGACCCCTCCGCGGCGCCCTCCCGCAGGCCGCTGTGCAATGTGACGGATTAGGCGAATCCCGACTGCCTGGTCGGAATTTCCGTCTATAGCATCCGGCCTCGTGCCGTCACACGACGTACTCGTCATAGGGGCCGGGCTCGCCGGCCAGCGGGCCGCCCTCGCCGCCGCAGAGCAGGGCGTCTCAGTGGGCATCGTCTCCAAGGTCCACCCCGTCCGCTCCCATTCAAACGCCGCCCAGGGTGGCATCAACGCGGCATTGAACCCTGACGACACGTGGGAGTCCCACGCGTTCGACACCGTCAAGGGCTCCGATTACCTCGGCGACCAGGACGCGATCGAAATCATGGCCCGCGAGGCGCCGGAAGAAATCCTCCACATGGAGCACCTCGGCGTCACCTTCCACCGCAACGAGGAAGGCAAGCTCGGGACCCGCGCCTTCGGCGGCGCCTCCGCCGCCCGCACGTACTACGTCGCCGACATCACCGGCCAGGCGATCATGCACGTGCTCTACGAGCAGCTGATGAAATATTCGGAGCAGATCACCCGCTACGAGGAGTGGTTCAGCTCCTCCCTGGCGATCGACGAGAACGGCGAATGCTGCGGCATCGTCACCCGCAACGTCGCCGACGGCTCGATGGAACTGTTCCAGGCCAAATCGGTGATCCTCGCCACCGGCGGCTCGGGCCAGATCTGGAAGCCGACCACCAACGCCCTGATCTGCACCGGCGACGGCATCGCGATGGCCTACCGGGCCGGCGCCAAGCTGATGGACATGGAGATGATCCAGTACCACCCGACCACGCTGGCGGGCAAGGGATTCCTGATCACCGAGGGTGCCCGCGGCGAGGGCGCCCTGCTGCTGAATAAGAACGGCGAACGCTTCATGGAGAAGTACGCGCCGAACAAAATGGAGCTCGCCTCGCGCGACGTCGTCTCCCGTGCCGAGCAGACCGAGATCAACGAGGGCCGCGGCTTCCCCGACGGGACCGTCGCGCTCGACATCACCGTGGTGCCGAAAAAGCGCATCCACGAGGCGCTGCGCGAGATCGTCCTCGTCGGCCGCGACTTCGCCGGCGTCGACATCACCCGCGAACCGATCCACATCAAGCCGGGCAACCACTACACGATGGGCGGCGTGAAGACCGACACCGAGGGCCGCACCGACATCCCCGGCCTCTACGCCGCGGGCGAGGTGGCCTGCGTCTCGGTCCACGGCGGCAACCGGCTCGGCGCCAACTCGCTGCTCGACACGCTGATCTTCGGCAAGCACTCGGGCCGCGATGCCGCCGCGCGGGCGCTGCGGACCGACTGGTCGAAGCCCTCGGGCAAGGTGCTGGAGGACGAGCAGGCGATGGTCGACGACATCAACGGGCGCGAGAAAGGCTCCGGCCGGCGCGTCTCCGAGATCAAGCTCGAGCTCGGCCAGACGATGGACTCGAAAGTCGCCGTGTTCCGCGACGAGGCTGGGATCACCGAAGCGCTGGAGACGGTGCGCCGGCTCCAGGAGGAGGCGAAGACCGCCTACATCGACGACCACGGCAGCGTCTTCAACCAGGACCTGATGGGGGCGATCGAGCTGGGGTACATGCTCGACTGCGCCGAGGCCTCCTGCGTCGGGGCGCTGGAGCGCAAGGAGAGTCGCGGTGCCCAGTACCGCACCGACTACCCGGAGCGCAACGACGAGGAGTGGCTCAAACACATCAACCTCGAGAAGACCGACGAGGGCCCGGAGATCTCCTACTCAGAGGTCACGATCACCCAGTGGCAACCGGAAGCGAGGACGTACTGATGGCCGAGTACACGATCAAAGTCAGGCGCTACCAGCCGGAGAGCGGCGAGGCCGCCTACTGGGAGGAGTTCGGGGTCGAGCTCGATCCCTCGCTGTCCGTCCTCGACGGCCTGCTGCAGGCGAAGGACCGCGACGACGGCTCGCTCGCCGTGCGCTGTTCCTGCCGCGCCGCGATCTGCGGCTCCTGCGGGATGAAGATCAACGGCCAGTCGGGCCTCGGTTGCCAGACCCAGATCGGCGAGGCCCAGGAGAGAGCCGACAAGGTGGCATCAGCCGTCGGCGGGGCCGCCGAGGGCAACGTGATCGTGATCGAGCCGATGGGCAACATGCCGGTGATCAAGGACCTGGTCACCGACATGGAGTCCACGCACTGGACCAAGATCCGCCGCGTCACCCCCTGGCTCCTCCCCCACGGCGAGGCGCCGGAGCGCGAGTACATCGTCGAGCCGGAATCGATGGTCGACATCACCCAGTCGATGGCCTGCATCCAGTGCGGCGCCTGCGTCTCCTCCTGCCTCTCGATGGAAGCCGATCCGCTGTTCATCGGCCCGGCAGCGCTGGCCAAGGCCTACCGCTTCGTCGGCGACCCGCGCGACGCGGAGACCTCGGAGCGACTCACCGACCTCGCCCATGACCCGCACGGGATCTACGACTGCACCCACTGCTTCAGCTGCGTCGACGCCTGCCCCAAGGGCGTGGCGCCGATGGACCAGATCATGCGCCTGCGCCGCAAGGCCGGCGAGAACGGGATCGAGGATCCGAACAGCGGCCACTCGCACGAGATGGCCTTCGTCAACATCATCGAGAAGAAGGGCACGCTCGACGAGAGCCTCCTGCTGCAGGAGTCCTTCGCCCCCGGCGTGCTCGGCAAGCTGATGCCGACGAAACGGGCGCTCAAGGAAATGATCGGCTCGCTGCCGACCGCGATCCGCGGCATCAAAACCGGCAAGATGCGCTCGCTGCCGAAACTGATCCCCGGCGTCCACCACAAGCTCCCGGGCGGCGCCCAGGACGAGGTGAAGGCGATCTACAAGCACGCCGAGGAACACAACGAGGAATTCAACCTCTACATCAAGGGCGAGGAGGGCGATCCGGAGGCCGCGGTCGAGGAGCGGCTCGAGCCCGACAACGCCGACTACTTGCCCACCGGTGCCGACAAGGAGGCCTCGAATGGCTGATCAGATCAAAGTCGCCTACTGGCCCGGCTGCGTCTCGCGCGGCTTCACCCCCGAGTTGCACGGCTCGATGGCCTTGGTCGCCGAGAAGCTGGGGATCGAGCTGGTCACGCTCGACCGCGCCAACTGCTCCGGCGCCGGCGTCATCGCCGAGCACAACCAGGAGCTCGCCGACACGCTGAACGCGCGCACCTTCGCGCTCGCCCAGCAGACCGGCCTCTCGATGATGAACATCTGCTCGACCTGCCAGGGCGCCCAGTCGGAGTGCCAGCAGCGCCTCGACGCCGACTCCCAGTACCGCGCCCACGTGAACGAGGCGCTCTCCGGCCAGGGCCTCTCCTACGAGAAGTCGGCCGACGGCTCCTGGAACAACAAAAACTTCCTCTGGCTGCTGGTCGAGGACTACGGCCTCGACCGCCTCGCCGCCCAGGTCAAACGGCCCCTCTCGGGCCTGCGGGTCGGCCCCTTCTACGGCTGCTACATCGTGCGGCCGAAGGAGCGCCTCGGCTACAGCAAGTACCCGGACCGCGACATCTACCTGGAGAAGGTCATCGAGACCCTCGGCGGCCAGATCGTCGAGTACGACGGGGCGCGCAAATGCTGCGGCTTCCCGGTCATCACGATGAACCGCGAGACCAGCCTCACCCAGGCCGGCACCCACGTCGGCGACGCGATCGACGCGGGCGCCGACTGCCTCGTCACCCCGTGCCCGCTCTGCCACCTCAATCTGGACATGCAGCAGCCGGAGGCGGCCAAGGTGGTCAACCGCGACCTCGGCCTGGCGGTCCTCCACCTCCCCCAGCTGGTCGGCCTCGCGCTCGGCGCGACGCCGAAGGAACTCGGCATGGGGATGCACATCTCCTCGACCAAGTGGGTCGAGGAGCGCCTCACCGCAGTTCCGGCCTAGCGGCCGCTCGTCGGAGGCGGCGCGGAGAGCCGCCTCCGGACGCCGTCCTCCATGATCAGCGCACACAGACGGGGGGCGCGGTCGACCAGATCCGGAGGACAGTCGAGGAGCGGCCGTGTGAGCTGCGGCCGGTCATCGAGGAGGCCGAACAGCTGCGGGAGATCCTCTCGCTCTTGGGGCCCCAAGAGCGAGCTCGCGGCGGCGCAGACGGCGAATCAGCGCGCCTGAGGGCACCCCTCGATCAGCGGCGCATCGACGCTGACGGCGTCCCCCGCCAACCGATCCGCCGCTGCCGCCGTGGCACCAAGCCCGGCCGCGACGATCAACCGCCTCAGGCGCGATGGCGAACTCGAGCCCCTGGTAGCCCTCCGCCCCTGGCCCACTGGTGGCGTAGTGGGCGTCACCCCCAAAGGATGTAGGCGACTGCGGCAACAAGGCAGCCGATCTGAATGACTTCGAGAAGCCACTCGCCAAGCAGCCGCGCGCGCCGCTCGTTCTTCTTCTCGAGCGCCTCGACCCGTCGCTCCAGACTCTTCAACTCCCAATCTTCTGCCATGCATCGAGCGTAGGAGAAAAGTGCGCGCACGTGGTGCACGGAAATGGAACATCGAAGTTAAGCGACGATGTATCGCTCAGCCGAGAAACACTTTGATGACCACGGCCGCGACGACCGAGATGAGCCCGCTCATCATCCATCGGTTCATCTTGTCCATCTTGGAGTCGAGCTTGTCGAATGCGACTTTGGTCTCCGCCGAGGCACCGACGAACCCCGCCCTCATCCCGGTCTCCAGCCGGTCAAACCGTGCGTCGACCTTGTCGAAGCGACCAACAACCTCGCTCTCCAACCGGTCGAAGCGTTTGCCGACCTTGTCGAAGCGGCGGTCGACGTTGGCTTCGAAGCGACCCACCCGGTCGGCGAGGTCATCGGCGCGTTTGTCAGTCCACTCGCGGTCCATCACGCTCACCAATCGAGCGTAGGGAAAAAGTACGCGCGTGTGTTGCACGGAAGTGTCAAATTTCGCGCACGCGCCTTTGGCAGACGTGGGCGCGGGCGCTCTTGGGCGGGCCTAGCGCTGGTTCAGGAGCCAGCCGCGATCGACCAGGATCTCGGCCACCTGGACGGCGTTGGTGGCGGCGCCCTTGCGGAGGTTGTCGCCGGAGAGCCAGAGGTTCAGGGTGCGGTCCTGGCTCGGGTCGCGGCGGATGCGGCCGACGAAGACTTCGTCCTGGCCCGCGGTCTGGATCGAGGTCGGGTAGCCGCCCGCGGCCGGGTCGTCGAGGACCTGGACGCCGACCGCCCCGTCGAGCAGGGTGCGGCAGTCCTCCGGCGAGAGATCCTCGCGGGTCTGCAGGTTGATCGACTCCGAGTGGCCGACGAAGACCGGCACCCGGGCGCAGGTGGCGGAGATCCCGACCTCCTCGCCGACGCCGAGGATCTTGCGCGTCTCGGCCATCACCTTGCGCTCCTCGGTGGTGTAGTCGTCGCCGTCCTTGAAGGACTCCACCTGCGGCATCACGTTGAAGGCGATCTGGTGCGGGTAGACCGCCGGGGCGGGCGGCTGGTCGCCGGCGAGGATCGCCTTCGCCTGCGCGCGCAGCTCTTCGATCGCCTTCTGCCCGGTCCCCGAGACCGCCTGGTAGGAGGACATGACGAAGCGCTCGAGGCCGACCGCGCGGTGGATCGGCGCCAGCGCCATCATCATCACCATCGTCGTGCAGTTGGGGTTGGCGACGATGCCCTTGTGGGCCTCGGCCGCCTCGTCGTTGACGCCCGCGACGACCAGCGGCACGTCCTCGTACATGCGCCAGAAGCTGGTGTTGTCGACCACCGTCGCCCCCGCCTCGACGAAGCGCGGGGACCACTCCGAGCTGACCGCGCCCCCCGGCGAGGAGAGCACCACATCGACGCCCTGGATCGTCTCCGCGTTCAGCGGCTGCACGATCAGCGTCTGCTCGCCCCACTCGAGCTCCTTGCCCGCCGAACGCTCCGAGGCGTAGGCGACCACCTCGCGGGCCGGGAAGCCGCGCTCGTGGAGGAGCGCCAGGATCGTCGTCCCGACCGCGCCGGTCGCGCCCATCACCCCGAGTCTGTAGCCGTAGCCCGCCATCATTCTCCGCGGGGGCTAGCCGGCGACCGTCGGCGTGTGCTCGGTGCCGGTCGAGTCTCCGGGACGGACCGCGTCGGTCCCCAGATCGAAGGCCCGGTGCAGGGACTTGACCGCGTCGGGCACGCGATCGGCGGCGATGACGCAGGAGATCTTGATCGGCGAGGTGGAGATCATCTCGATGTTGATCCGCTCGTCGCCGAGCACCTCGAAGACCTTGGCGGCGACGCCGGGGTGCGAGCGCATGCCCGCGCCGACGATCGAGACCTTGCCGATCGCCTCGTCGGTGCGCATCTCGATCGACACGCCGCCGAGCCCCTCGATCACCTCGCGGGCGGTCGCCAGGTCGGCGCGGTCGACGGTGAAGGAGAGATCGGCCAGCTGGTCGCCGCCGACCGGCTCGTTCTGGATGATCACGTCGACGTTGACGTTCGCATCGGCCAGGGCGCTGAAGATGCGACCGGCGACACCCGGCTCGTCGCGGACGCCGCGCAGGGTCACGCGCGCCTCGGCGTTCGAGTGGGTGACTGCGGTGACGAAAGGTTGCTCCATGGTCTCTTCCTCCGAGATTACGAGGGTACCGAGGCCGTCCTCGAAGCTGCTGCGGCAGTGGATCCGGACCCCGTGGTTGCGGGCGTACTCGACCGAGCGCAGCTGCAGCACCCCGGCCCCCGAGGCCGACATCTCGAGCATCTCCTCGAAGGAGACCGTATGCAGCTTGCGGGCCTCGGGCACCAGCCGGGGGTCGGCGGTGAAGACGCCGGCGACGTCGGTGTAGATCTCGCAGACGCTGGCCTCGAGCGCCGCCGCCAACGCGACCGCGGTGGTATCGGAGCCGCCGCGGCCGAGCGTGGTGACGTCGCGGCTGTCGGTCGACACACCCTGGAAGCCGGCGACGAGGTCGATCCGGTCCTGTGCCAGGGCCTGGCGG
>MKSH01000090.1:9459-11210 GCA_001898095.1 Solirubrobacterales bacterium 70-9
GGTCAGCGAGATCGCCTCGTGGCCCATGTCGTGGATCGCCATCGCGCAGAGCGCGCAGGAGATCCGCTCGCCGGTGGAGAGCAGCATGTCCATCTCCCGCGCGACCGGGCGGTCGGAGATCTCCTGCGCCTGGGCGACAAGTTCGTCGGTCGTCTTGCCGCGCGCCGAGAGCACCGCGACGACGCGCTTGCCATCTTCGCGCGCGGCGACGATCCGGCCCGCGGCGCGCTTGATCTGCTCGGCGCCGGCGACCGAGGTGCCGCCGAACTTCATCACGACTATGTCCGCTCCCGAATCGGGCATCCTCTACGAGGATAGAGAGCGGTCAAGGCTCGCCGTCCCGCGGCCGATAAGCAAGGGGTAGTGGAGCCGCGAACCAGTCAGACACCGATCGTCGGAGTGACGCCCGGAACCGCCCCGCGGGGAGGCCGTCTGCTGGTCGCGAGCCGACTCGGGACCTCGCTCTCGCGTGCCGCCTCGGTCGAGAGCGTCGCTCGCGAGGCGGTCCGCACCCTCCACGATTCCTTCGACTACCACCTCGCCGTGGTCCAGCGGCTCGACCCCGACGGGATCCTCCGCATGGTCGCCGCGGCCGGGCCGCCGGCCGAGCGCACCGACGACTTCCTGGCGCTCGAGCAGCCGGTCGAGCGCGGGGTCAACGGCCGGGTGGCGCGGTCCGGTCGCCCGGCCTTGGTCAACGACACCGCCGCCGACCCCGACTACCTCGGCACCGGGACCGGCGCGGACCCGGGCTCGGAGCTCTCGCTGCCGATCGTCGTCGCCGAGACCAACTGGGGCGTGCTGAACCTGGAGCAGCGCGAGCGCGGCGCCTTCGGCCAGGAAGACCTGCTGCTGGCGCACGTGATCACCGGCCAGATCGGCGCCGCGATCCACCGCTGCCAGCTGGTCGGCGAACTCGAGGACGCCTTCCTCACCACGATCGGGGTGATCTCCGACGCGGCCGAGATGCAGGACGCCTACACCGCCAACCACGCGAACGAGGTCGCCGAGCTGGCGGTCGCGGTGGGCGAACGGCTGGGGATCGAGGGGGTCGAGCTCGACCGCCTCCGCTATGGCGCCCTCCTCCACGACGTCGGCAAGATCGGCATCCCGCCGGAGATCCTCCGCAAGCCCGGCCCGCTGACGCCGGAGGAGCGGGCGCGGATGGACGAGCACACCGCGATCGGCGCCCGGATGCTGGAGCGGATCCCGTTCCTCGCCCCGGTCGCGCCGTTGGTCCGCTCCGCCCACGAGCGCCACGATGGCGGCGGCTACCCGGACGGGCTGCGCGGCGAGGAGATTCCGCGCGGGGCGATGGTGATCGCCACCTGCGACGCCTTCCACGCGATGACCTCGGACCGCGTCTACCGCAAGGCGATGAGCCTCGCCGACGCGAAAGCGGAGCTGCGCGACAACTCCGGCTCCCAGTTCGAGCCCGGCGTGGTCGCCGCGCTACTGGCCGAGCTGGCCGACAGCACGCCGATCAACTAGACGGGCGCCAAGAGAGGCCGCGGGGAGCGGGCGCGGGGAGCGGGGACGGCGAGGGACGCGGCGGCGTCGCGTGGACTGGCGGGGTGCGAGGGACGGGAAGGGACGCGGCCCTCTCGGAGGCGGCCCGGGCAGGCTGTGGCCGCCTCCGAGAGGGCCGGGTCTCGGGGAGAGGGCGAGGGTGCGGGCTCCGTGCGGGTCCCGCCGGGGAGACGGGCGCAAGGCGTCGGATCGATGTGCGCGAGATGCCGCGAACGCCGCGA
>MKSH01000091.1 GCA_001898095.1 Solirubrobacterales bacterium 70-9
CGCCGGCTCATGGAAGCGACCCAGCCGCTGATCTTCGGCAGCGCCTTCGTCGACCTCGATGCCTACCTGGCGGCCAACGCGGCATTTCACGAGTTCCACATCGGACTGGCCGACAGCGAGCCGCTCCTGACCGCCTACAGAAGGTTGAGCCTGACCGGCATCATGGCGCGCACCCTGGCGGGCAACAACGAGGCGAGCGAGGAGCTGACCGACGATCACAGCGACCTGGTCGCGGCCTACGAACAGGCCGACGCGGCGAAGGCCTTCGCGGTGATCGAACGGCACTGCGAGCGCTCGAAGGAGACTCAGCGTCGCGGGATCGAGCGGGCCGGCGGGATCCTCTAGAAGGAAGTCGTCGGCGGCACGCTCGGACCCGGATGCTTTGGCGCGAGCCCGGTCTGCTGGCGTAGCTGCTGGCGCGAGACCTCGAGCTTGCCATGCATGATGGCGGCCTCGGCGGAACCGCCGAAGGCCGCCGCGATCCGGGCGCGAACCCGCTCCGGATCGAAGAAGTCCTCGGTCAGCTCGGCCGGATCGTTCCAGTTCTCGGCCCAGGCGTCGGCGAGCCGCTGCTGCGGGCTGTCGTCGTCGCTGCGACCGGTCGCGCCGTAGGCGGCCATCAGGTAGTCGACGCCGGACGGAGGCGGACCGTCGAGCAGCATGTTGTTCCAGACGTCGATGTCATGGTGGCGGGCCCAGAAGCGGTCGAAGGCGCCACGCATCCACTCTGCGTCGAACGGACCCTCGCCGGCCTCCACCACCGATTCGACGAAGCTCCGCGCCATCTTGTTGCCGTTGTTGGCGCCCTGGCCGCCGATCGGATCGAGCGTCTGGGCGGTATCGCCCAGGGCCATCACCTGGCGACCGGAGGGGAGGGTGCCGACGACGTCGCGGACGATCGGCAGGACGCGGCCCACCAGCCAGGCGTTCTCGTCGGGCAGTTCGCCGTCCTTGAACCAGTCGTAGTCCCAAGGCGCGATCTCGCGGATCACCTCGAGGGCGGTGGCGACCGCCTCGGCGCCATCGGCGAGCGAGCCGAAGCGATCGATCGGGCCGCCCGGCTTCGCCGAGAAGACGAGGCTGCGGCAGTGCAGGCCGTCCTTGGAGAACCAGGGGATCCAGAATGCCTCGCCCCACTCGGGATAGATGTTGACCTTGATCGGAAAGAGATCCTGCGCGGCGGCGTAGGGGACCGACTGGGAGACGCCGGTGAGGTTGACCAGGGCCACGTTTCGCTGCGGCTCCGGGTAGGTGCTCCGCCGGTCGTCGCGGGCGAAGAGCCGCGAGGCCTGCTTGCCGACCGCGACCAGAGTCAGGTCGTTCTCGGCGGCGATCTCGTCGAGCCGTTCGAAGCTCACGTTTTCGATGCTCACCCTGCCGCCGCGCTCCTCGAGGTCCTCCATCCAGCGAGCGCTCTGCAGCCTGACGTCGATCGCATAGGAGGGCTTGGACATGCGGCCGATCGTCGTCAGCAGCTGCACCTCGGGCGCGGGGACGATGGTGGCGAAGATCCCGTTCGCGATCGGCGCCTCCCTTTCCCAATGGGCAAGGCCCAGTTGCCGCTCGTAGTCGAGCGCCATGTCGTACCGGCTGGCGTTGCCCGTCGGCCGCGCGTCCGCCAGGAACTGCTCGGGCGTCTTGTCGGAGTAGACGGTGACGTCGTAGCCGTGTCGGAGCAGATCGTGCGCCGCAAGTAGACCGGCCTGTCCCGCCCCGATGATCGCAACCCTGGCCATGAAGGCATTCCTTTCCTCGAGCTCGCGGTCCCCCGACCACGCTTTTGATCAACTATACGTATTCTCTCCTCTGAGAACAATTAGATAGTTGATCAAGTCGTAAGATATGCGATACAATCGCGAGGCCGGTCATCCCCGCGTCGGGATGTCCCAATCCATGGAAGGAGAGCTCGGTGGTCCTGTTCCTCGTACGCGTCGCCCCGCAACCCCAGGTCGAGGTGGGAGAGGAAGCCGGACAAGCTCTCGTGGCGGCGATCGCCGCCGGGTCCTGAGCTTCCGGTGGCCGCGGACGTCATCGTTGTCGGGGCCGGTCACAACGGCCTGATCGCTGCCGCGCTCCTGGCACTCGCCGGGCGCCAGGTCGAGGTCCTCGAGCGCAACCCGGCGCCGGGGGGCGCGATCGCCACCGAGGAGCTGACGCTGCCGGGCTTCCGGCACGACACGTTCTCCGGCTGGCACCCGCAGTGGCTCCTCTCGGCGGCCTGGGAGGAACTGCGGGGCGAGCTCGAAGCCCGCGGTCTTCGCTACGTGATCGGTGACCTCGCGGCGGCCACGGTCGGCGGTGACGCCGAGCCGGTGATCGCCTGGCGGGATCGCGAGCGCACCGCCGGCCAACTCCCTGCCGCCGATCGGGAGCATTATCTGGAGGAGCTCGCCGGGTTCGACCGCATCGCCCCTCGCCTCGGTGCCTTCCAGGAGTCGGACACTCGCTCGCGAGCGGCCTTCGGTGCCCTCCTCGCACTCGGCGCCCGGGTCAGGGGCCCGCGCGGGCCGGAGCTGCTGGGGCGGGTGGCGGGGAGCGCCGGGGATTGGTTCGGCGGGTTCGAAGGGGACCAGGTGGGGCGCCTGTGGGGGCCCTGGACGCTGCATACCGGACTGGGTCCGGCCGACCCGGGCGGCGGCCTGCGGACGCTCGGCCTGGCGACGGCGCTGCAGGAGATCGGGATGCCCGTGGTCGCGGGAGGATCCGCGAACCTCGTGAAGGCCCTGGCCGAGACGATCGAGGCCAGGGGCGGTGCGGTGCGCACCTCGGTGGAGGTCGACCGGGTCCTGGTCGAGGGCGGCCGTTGCGTCGGCGTCGCCGCCGCCGGGGAGCGGTACCAGGCGGGGGAGGCGGTGGTCGCCAACCTGACGCCGACCCAGCTCTACGATCGCCTGCTCGGCGCCGAGGACCTGGATCCCGCCCTGCGGCGCGCGGTCCGCGCCTACCGCTACAGCCGTCGCGCCGGCATGCAGATCCACCTCGCCCTGGCCGCCCCGCCGCGCTGGCGAGAGCCGGCGCTCGCCGACGTGCCGATGGTCCATGTCGCCGACGGCCTCGAGGCGGTCCGGCGCGCCTGCGCCGAGGCGGAGGCGGGCCTGGTCCCCGCTTGCCCGACGATCGCCTGCGGCCAGCATGCCGCGGTCGACCCCTCGCGGGTCCCGACCGGCAAGGGACTGCTGTGGATCCAGCTCCTCGACCTGCCGAGCACGCCGAGCGGCGACGCCGCCGGCCAGGTCGAGGCGACCGGAGCGTGGAGCACCGAGCTCGCCGAGGCGGTCGCCGACCGCGTCGTCGAGCAGCTCGGCGCCCACATCGAGGGCCTCGAGCAGAGCATCCTCGCCCGCTCCGTGATCTCGCCCGCCGACCTCGAGCGTCGCAACCCGAACCTGGTCGGTGGCGACATCTACGCCGGGGCCACCGATCTCGCCCAGTCCTACTTCAGCCGGCCGTTCCCGGGCCACTCGGGACATCGGACGCCGGTCCGTGGCCTCTACATATGTGGCGCAAGCACCCATCCGGGCCCCGGGCTCAACGGAGCCTCGGGCCGGATCGTCGCTCGTCAGATCCTCCGTCGGCGTCGCGGGCGTGGATGAGCTTTCCCGGATACGCCGACCAGAAGGAGAAGCCAAGATGTCACCACTACCGATCGAGCGGCCTGGCAAGGTCGTCTGCGTCGGCCTCAACTACCGTGCCCACGCCGAGGAGGCAGGGCTCGAGCTGCCGTCCCGGCCGCGCCTCTTCGCCAAGTTCCCGACCTCGCTTATCGGCCCGGGCGAGGCGATCGAGCTACCGGGCATCTCCGAGCAGATCGACTGGGAGGCCGAGCTCGGGGTGGTGATCGGCGAGACCGCCAAGCGCGTTCCGGAGAGCCGCGCCCTCGACGTGGTCGCCGGCTACGTGCCGTTCAACGACGTCAGCGCCCGCGACGTCCAGCGTGGGGACATCCAGTGGACCCGAGGGAAGTCGATCGACACCTTCGGTCCGGTCGGGCCGATGGTCCCGTCCGCCGACGTCGCCGATCCGCAGGTGCTCGAGTTGACCTGCCGGGTCGGAGATGAGGTCGTCCAGCGGGGGAACACCGCCGACATGGTCTTCGGCGTCGCCGAGATCATCGCTTTCGCCAGCGCGGCGATCACGCTCGAGGCGGGCGACCTGATCGCGACCGGGACTCCGGCCGGGATCGGCGCCCATCACAAGCCGTCCCGTTGGCTGCGCGACGGGGACACGGTCACGGTGGAGGTCGAAGCGGTCGGCGAGGTGAGCAACCCGGTCCGCAAGGGAGAGGGGTCATGACTTCAACATTGGAGGCCGAGCTGCGCGAGCTGTTGCGGCCTCACGGCGGCCCGTGCGTGGCCGGCATCGGTACCTTCGACGGGGTCCACGCCGGACATCGCCGGGTGATCGGCGCCGCCCGCGAGCGGGCGCGCGAGGCGGGCCTGAGAGCGGTGGCGGTGACCTTCTCGCCGCGGCCCGACGTGGCCCTGCGACCCGACGAGGCGCTGCCGGATCTCTGTTCGCTGGAGGAGCGGGTGGAGCGCCTGGTGCGGGCCGGAGCCGGCGACGTCGTCGTCATCCCGTTCACCGCCGAGCTGGCCGAGATGAGCGCGGTGGTCTTCGTCGACCTCCTGCGCGACGAGCTCGGCGTCCGTGAGCTCTGCGTCGGCGAGGACTTCGCCCTCGGCCGCAACCGCGCCGCCGATGTGCCGGCCCTCCGTGAGCTCGGGCTGACGGTGATCTGCCCGCCGCTCGTCCTTGCCGAGGACGGCGGGAAGTTGAGCTCCTCGACCCTCCGTCGCCGCGCCGCCGTGGCCGGGGTCGGGGCGCGTTGAGATTTGACATTCCATCAAATATCAGGTTAGACTTTTAACCGCCAGCAGAATCCCGGAGGAGTAGATGACCCGTCCCTTTCGAGTAAGCGTGATGCAGCCGACCATGGAGCCCATCGAGGAGCTCCTCGCCTACGCGCGGGCGATCGACTCGTTCGACTTCCACACCATCTGGATGGCCGAGAACTACCCGTGGTGGCGCAAACACTCGATGGAGGCACGGTCGGCGACCGCCCAGTCGACCCTCGTCGCCAAGGAGACGAGCAGGGTGACGATCGGGTGGGGGATCATCACTCCCTACAGCCGCCACCCGGTGGAGATCGCGATGGAGGCCCGGGTGATGCAGGAAGTGGCGCCCGATCGCTTCTTCGTCGGTCTCGGCGCCTCGATGATCTTCATGCGTCAGACCGGTCAGGCGGCCGGTCAGTCCGACCGTAAGCCGCGTCCCGGCACCGCCATCCGGGAGGCGGTCGAAATCGTCCGCGGTGTGATGGAGGGCGGCGAGTTCGAGTTGAGCGGCAAGGAGTTCTCGGCCTACGTGCCGGCGCTCAAGGAGGACACCGAGTCCCCGCGGGGCGCGGTGCCGATCTACGTCGCGGGCACCGGGCCGAAGATGCAGCAGATCGCGGGTCAGGTCGGCGACGCCCTCCTCACCGCGAGCATCTCCACTCCGGCCTTCATGCCGTACGCGCGGGGGAACATGGACGCCGGGGCAAAGGAGGCCGGGCGCGACCCGGAGAAGCTGGAGCTCGGTGCGACCTGCATCTCCTCGATCGGCGACGACGCCGACTCGGGCAGCGACGGCGCCCGCGAGTTCGCCGCGATGTACCTGGCGAACAAGGTCCAGAACATCCGCGGTCAGGCCGACGTGCTCCTGGAAAAGGCCGGCCTCACCCAGGAAGAGATAAGGCCGATCGCCGAAGCGATGGAGAAGGGCGGTCGCCTCGCCGCGAAGGAGAAGGTGACCAGGGAGATCCTCCGCAAGTGCAAGCCGATCGCCGGCACGCCGAGCGAATGCATCGAGCGGATCGAAGAGTTCAAGGCCGCCGGCTGCGACCACGTCATGCTCGAGCTATGGGGCGGCAACCGCATGCGCCAGATCGAGATGTTCGGGCAGAAGGTTCTGCCCGAGGTCCTCGGGTGAGCTGATGTCGGATCCCGTCGCAGACTCCGTACAGCAGGAAATCCTCGCCCGGATCGACCGCGGCCGCCTGGTCAAGACGGTCATCGAAGCGGTGTCGATCTCAAGCCCGACCGGGGACGAGCTCGAGATCGCCGAGTGGATGCGAGACACCCTGGAGGCACTCGACCTGGACGTCAGGTTGCAGGAGGTGGAGGAGGGCCGAGCCAACGTCCTCGGGACCTGGGCAGGCGCGGGCGGCGGCCCGACGCTGATGTTCAACGGCCACATGGACACCTCGTACTCGGGTGCCGAGCCGTGGCTGCGCGGAATCCCGGGCTTCCGGCCGGAAGGCTTCGAGGAGGACGGCTACATCTACGGGCTCGGTGTGGCCAACATGAAGGGCGCCCTCTGCTGCTACCTCGAGGCGCTCCGGGCCCTTCAGGACGCGGGCGTGCGCCTGCGCGGCGATCTTCTCATCGCCGCCGTCGCCGGCGAGATCGAGAAGACCCAATATGGGGACGAGTTTCGCGGTCGTCTCTACCGTGGGTACTCGGCGGGGAGCCGCCACCTAGTCCAGCACGGCGGCGTCGCCGACATCTGCATCCTCGGCGAGCCGACCGAGCACAAGATCGTGCTCGCCCACTTCGGCGCGATGTGGGCCCGTATCTCGACCCACGGGCCGTTCATCCATACCGCCTTCAGTCGTGAGCGGCAGCAGGAGAACTCGATCCGCCGCATGCAGGACGTGATCGCGGCCGTCGACCGCTTCATCCCCGAATGGGAAGCCGAGATGCAGCATGAGGGCGTCCCGGCGATGGCCAACATCGGCGCCGTCCAGGGCGGCATGGCCTGGCGTGCCAGTCGCACGCCGCGCCAGACGGACCTCTTCCTCGACCTGCGCGTGCCGCCCCGGGTGCCGATGGCCACCGCCCGGCGTCGGTTCCTCGATTTCGTCCGGGAGCTCGCCGAGCGCCATCCCGAGCACGACATCGACGGCGAGGTCTACCTGACCGCGCCGGGCGCCGAGGTCGGCGAGGGCGACGTCGTCGTCGCCGCGGTCGATGCCGCGCACAAGGTCGTCAACGGCCGTGAGCCGGAGCGGGACATCGTCCATTGGTACTCGGACGCGAGCGCGCTCACCAGGTACGGCATCCAGACTGTCAACTATGGAACGGCGAGTGGCTTGCCAAGCGCCGAAAAGGGAGAGAACGTGGAGATCGACGGCCTCATCAACGTGACCAAGGTCTATGCCTTGGCAGCCGCCCAGCTCTGTGGGGTGGATCGATGAAGATCGCCACGTATCGCATCGGCGACGCCGCCGCCAAGATCGGCGTGATCGTCGGTGAGCGGATCGTCGACATCACCTCCGTGGCCCCCGACATGCGCGCCCTCTTCGAGGGTGGCCCGGAGGCGATCGAGAGGGCGGCGGCGAAGTCCGCGGAAGGCGACGGCACTCCCATGGCCGACGTCCACCTGATGGCGCCGATCCGGCCCAACAAGTTCTTCCACACCTCCGGGAACTTCGTCGAGCACGAGGAGGACAGCAAGCAGGTCGGCTTCTCGCACCCGATCAAACCAGGGATCGTCTTCTTCCAGAATCCGGATGCGATCATCGGACCTGACGAGGCGGTGGTCTATCCGTCCCATCTGACCTCCGAGCTCGACTACGAGCTCGAGTTGTGCGTGGTGATCGGAAAGGACGGCAAGCACCTCACGCCGGAGCAGGCGGTCGACCTGGTCGGCGGCTACACGATCTTCAATGACGTGACCGCGCGTGACATCCAGCGCCGCGAGATGAGCAACGGGGTCTTCAGCTTCTGCAAGGCGATCGAGACCTTCTCGCCGCTGGGGCCGTGGATCGTCACCCCGGACGAGCTGATGAATCCGCGCGACCTCAGCATGCAGCTGCGGGTGAACGGGGAGATCCGGCAGGACTCGCACTCCGGGAGGAGCCTCTTCTCGATCCCGGAGATCATCGCCTACCACTCGCCGATGGGATTCCGCACCGGCGACCTGCTCTCGCTCGGGACGGTCGCCGGGGTCGCCGGCTTCAGCACCGACGCGGCATCGCTCTATCTGAAGCCCGGTGATGTGATCGAAGCCGAAATCGAGGGCATCGGCATGCTGCGCAACCCGGTCGTGAGTTGGGAAGAGGCGCACGGCGCACCGCCGCCCGAGCCGGTGGATCTGCTCGCCCTCGCCGACTCCTGAGCATGGGCTTTACGACCGCGCCGGCCTCGGACCTCGTCGCCGTCATCGGCGCGGACCGGATCCTCGACGGCGTTCCCGAGGAGTACCTCCGCGACGCGGCGGGAGGCCTCGGCCTGCAGGCACACGCCGACGCCGTCGTCGTGCCGCGGAGCACCGAGGAGGTGGCGGCGGTCGTCGGCTGGTGCGATGCGCACTCCGTCCCGGTGACGCCGCGGGGCGGCGGCAGTGGCCTGGCCGGCGGCGCGGTCCCGCTGGAGGGAGGGGTGGTGCTGTCGCTCGCCGGACTCACCGCGGTCCGCAATTTCGACCCACTGCAGTGGCGGATCGAGGTCGAGGCCGGCCTCGCGACCGCGGCCGTCCATCGACTCGCCCGTGAGAACGGTCTCTACTTCCCCCCCGACCCCGGCGCCGCCGAGCAGTCGCAGATCGGCGGCAACGTGGCGACGAATGCCGGCGGGCCCCATGCCTTCAAATACGGCGTCACCGGGACATGGGTCACCGGCATCGAGATCGTCACCGCCCAGGGCGAGATCGTCCAGCTCGGCGGCGCGACCCGCAAGGATGTCGCCGGATACGACCTCACCCACCTGCTGGTCGGCTCCGAGGGGACGCTCGGGGTGATCACCGCGGTCTGGCTACGACTCATCCCGGCGCCGGCCGCGCGACTGCCGGTGGCCGCGTTCTACCCCGACGCGCGGGCGGGCGCCGCCGCCATCGAGACGGTCATGGGGAGTGGCCTCGTCCCGGCCGTCCTCGAGTATCTGGACGGCGGCGCGTTGGCGGCGGTCGCCGCGGCCTACCCGGGCTCACCGCCCCCGGGGGCGGGCTTCGCCGTCCTGGCCGAGGCCGACGGAGAAGAGGCAGCCGCTCGGGCGTTGCGCGCGGAGCTCGTCGAGGCGCTCTCCGAAGGTGCCGTCGGGGTCGACGCGGATGTCGACGGCGCCTCGCTCTGGCGCTGGCGCGACGGCGTCTCGGGCTCGGCCGCCGCGGTGCGCGGGACGAAGTTGAGCGAGGACATCGACGTCCCCGTCGACCGGCTCTTCGAGGCGATCGCCTTCGTCGACCACTGTGGCGCGGAGCGCGACCTGCCCACCGCCAGCTGGGGGCACGCCGGCGACGGCAACATCCACGCCAGCTTTCTCCTCGGGCGCGGCGACGAGGGGGCGCGACTGCGCGCCGAGGAAGCGGCGGAGCGCCTCTTCGTCGAAGTCCGGAGCATGGGCGGTTCGCTTTCCGGCGAGCACGGCATCGGCGCGCT
>MKSH01000092.1:0-9317 GCA_001898095.1 Solirubrobacterales bacterium 70-9
CCGACGACTCGCGGATCGCCGGCACCGCGCTCGCGATGCCCGCGTTGTTCAGCAGGACGTCGACGCGGCCGAGCTCCTCCTTGGCGGTGACCGCGAGGTGCTCGCAGGCGCCGGCGTCGGTGACGTCGGTGCCGACCGCGATCGCCCGCCGCCCCAGTGCCTCGACCGCGCGCGCCGTGTCGGCCAGCGCGTCGACCCGCCGCGCCCCGAGCGCGACGTCGGCCCCGGCCCGCGCCAGCGCCGTCGCGGCGGCGACGCCGAGGCCCGAGGAGGCGCCGGTGACGATCGCCACCTTGCCGTCGAGGCGGAAGGGGTCTGCGGGGTCCGGGCTCGCGATCCGGCAACCCTACTGTTGAATAGGCGGCGTGGGGGCGGAGCTCGTGATCTTCGATTGCGACGGGGTGCTGGTCGACAGCGACCGCATCTCGCTGCGCATCCAGGCCGAGCGGATCACCGCTCTCGGGCTGCCGACCACCTACGAGGACTGCGTCCGGGAATTCCTCGGGATCGGGATGCCGGCGACGCTGCGGGGGATCGAGGAGCGGCTCGGCAGGCCGCTGCCGGAGGGCTGGGAGGGAGAGCTCGAGGCCGCCGTCCGCGATGCCTTCCGGCGCGAACTGGAGCCGGTGCCGGGGATCGTCGAGGCGCTCGACCAGATCCCCCTGCGGACCTGCATCGCCTCCAGCGGCAGCCACGAGAAGATGACGCTGACGCTGGGCCTGACCGGCCTCTACGAGCGCTTCGCGGGCCGCATCTTCTCCGCCGAGGAGGTCGAGCGCGGCAAGCCCGACCCCGACATCTTCTTCTACGCGGCGGAACGGATGGGAGCCATCCCGGAGCGCTGCGTGGTGGTCGAGGACAGCCCCTGGGGCGTCGCCGCCGCCGTCGCCGCGGGGATGTCGGCCTTCGGCTACGCCGCCGACGCCGAGCCGCGCGCGGCCACCGCCCTCGGCGACGCCGGAGCGATCGTCTTCACCGAGATGGCGGCGCTGCCGCGGCTGCTCGCCGACGCCGCCTAGACGGCCGACTCTACGGCCCGGGGAAGGGACCGGTAAGGGACCCGGCCCTCTCGTAGGCGGTCCGGGCAGGCTGTGACCGCCTACGAGAGGGCCGGGTCACGGGGAGAGGGCGAGGGTGCGGTTCCCGTGCGGGTCCCGGCGGGGAGTCGTCGCAGGGATGGTGCGATCTCCGGGAAGGCGTGCGGAACTCCACGTTCCCTGATGAGACGTCACACCTGTCCCATCGGTCAGCGCCTTGCTGTGGAGAGAAACCGTCCCAATAAGGCGGTAAGGCTCCACGGCGGGGCCTGGAGCCCCGTCGCGTCGCCTCGGAGGCGGCGTCTCCGTCACGTCTCTCCCCCCAGGGAGAGGTCGCGAAGCGACCCGTCACGGGGGCGTGGCGTCACTCCCCGCAGGCGCACCGACCCCGCGCACTTCCTGCCGAAAGCCTCACGTCCCGGGCCGCAGGGGCCCCGAAGCCCAGCATCCCTACCCCAGATACAGATCCACCAGGTGATGGCCGGCCAACAACCCGACCACGCCCCCCAGTGCCAGAAAAGGCCCGAAGGGAATCGTCATCTTGCGCGCCTGCGTACCTTGCGACGCGATCAGGGCGATCCCCACGATGCTGCCCGCCAGCAGCCCGGCAAGAATCGCCGGGGCGACGGCGCGGCCGAGGAACAGGCCCATCGTCGCGACCAGCTTGGCGTCGCCGAGGCCCATTCCGCGCGGGGCCGCGAGGACGATGAGGAAGAAGAGGGCGCCTGCGGCGGCGCCCGCGATCAGGCGCTCGGGAACGCCTCCCGGGTCGGTCGGGATCGCGATCGCGAGGCAGATCACCGCGCCCGCGATCAGGGCCTTGTTGGGGATGATCCGCCGCTCCAGGTCGGTGAGGGTGATCACCGCGAGCATGGCCACGAAGACGAGGCCGATGACCGCTTCGGCGGCGTCGTGGCGGTAGACGATCACGGTCGCCGCGTAGAGGACGCCGACCGTGAGCTCGGTCAGCGGGTAGCGCGGTGAGATCGGCTCACCGCAGCACCGGGCCTTGCCGCGGAGGAGCAGCCAGGAGACGACCGGGATGTTGTCGCGGGCACCGATCTGGGCGCCGCAGTGGGGGCACTGGGAGCGCTCGAGGCCGAACGGCATCCCACGCGGCAGGCGATACGCCACCGCGGTGGCGAAGCTGCCGACGGCGAGCCCTCCCAAGAACGCGATGATCGCGACGCCGACCACGGCCGAGTTCTATCCGAACCAGTCGGCGGCCCGACTAGGCGCCGGACGGCGGGACGACGATGAAGCTGCGCTTGACCGGCTTGCGTTCGACGTTGCCCGCCGTGTCGGTGGCGCGGATCGAGACGGTGTGGTGGCCGAGCTTCAGGTGCTTGATCTTGAACGGGGAAGCGCAGGGCTTCCACTTCGCCTTGTCGACCTTGCACTTGAAGGTGGTGCCGGGCGGATCTTCGGTGATGTCGGTGAAGCGGAAGACCGCCTTGCGTTTGCGGGTCTTCACCCCGGGGGCCATCGTGATCCGGGTGCGAGGGGCGAGCGAGTCCTCGGTGTAGGTCACCGGGTCCGAGCAGCCCGAGTGCCGGGCGCCGATCGCGACCGCGGAGAAGGTCGTTGCCGAGTTCTTCGTCACCGACACCTGGAAGCCGGCGGAGAGCTGCGCCGGCGTGCCCTTGGCGACGGGCGTCCCGCTGCAGTTCCCGCTCGCGTAGACGCTGACGGCGTTGGCTCCGGGGGAGCTTCCGGCGACCGACGGGGTGGCGCTGTTCGCGCGTTCGCCGGGGATCAGGTGGAGCGTCGGGGCGGCAGGCTTGGGGCCCGCCGGATTGCCTTCGCCCACTGAACCGCCGGAGGACGACTTGCCACTGGACGAGCTGCCGCTTGAGGATGATCCGCCCGAAGAACCTTCACTCGTCCCTCCACCGCCGGTTTCACCTTTGCCGGCTTCGCCTCCGCCCCCACCGGCCGGGGGCGGGAAGTTCCCCTCCCAGTAGGTAAGTTCGTTCGAGCAACCTGATTCTTCGTGTGAAGCGCTGACCTGTTTGGCCGAGAAGGTGGTCACGGAGTCGGCGGCGACCGGGACGGGGATACCGACCCCCTCGAGCGCTTCCGCCGTCCCGTGGGACACCACCGGCCCGGAGCAGTCTGACGATTCGAAGATCTGGATTTCGTAGCCGGGGTACAGGGTCGGGTTTTCGACGGCGCGGGTGGTGAGACTCAACTGGGCGCCGAAGAACGGCGCCACTTTGTTAGTGGCTTCTTCTTTCGGTTCGGCTTCACCGAGAATCGAGGGAAGCGTGAGGTGCGCCGCCGCCGCTTCGCTGGAGGGCGGGTCGGTGGTCACAAGGCGAGGCGTGATGGTTTTCGCCACCGCCGACGCACTGCCGACGAGAACTATCGCAACCGGCACCACACACGCCAAGAGGCGGGCCACCAGGGCCCGCCTCTTGGGGATGCGTACTGCCGTCATGCTGCTAGCTGAGGTTCAGGCCTAACCCTTTTCCCAGCTACCCACGCCTTCGCTGTTCACATTTGAACATCCGCCTGCGTTGCCGTTGGTAGGCACGACGCAGGGGAAGCTCATGGTCCCGCTGGCATTGATGATCTTGAACACGTTGCCAGTAGAAGAGATCGATTCGATCGTGTATCCGGTGCCGTTCGTACCCGTGGTCGCAATGCCTTCTTCAATTCCATGCTGATGTTCGCCGCTCGTCACCGCGAGAGAGCCCGCCTTGATAGTCGGCTCAATTTTGTGCAGTTCGGCCTCGGTAGCCCCTTCGTAGGAGCCGCCGTGTTCGGTGGCGTAGGTCTCGATCGCCACCTGAGCCGAGTGAGCGTTCTCCTTGGCCTTCGAGTCGCCGGCCTTGTCGCGCTGGTTGAAGAAGGCGGGAAGGGCGATGGCGGCGAGGATGCCGAGGATGAGCATGACGACGAGAAGCTCGATCAGCGTGAAGCCGGCCTCCCTGTCGCCACTGAGCCGGGCACCGAGGCGGGCCCGGAGATTCTGGATAAACATATAGGTACCTCCTAGTGCTACCTATCGTTTGCCAGGCCCCGTCGCGTGATGCCACGGTGTCGTATGCCTCTTGCACCAAGGCACTGGCTGGATAATTACCAGGTGGTCATCGGCAAGTTTTGGCGCGCCTTTAGTACCGACACTTGGCCAGAATTCGAGCTCCACTTTTGGGTGTGGGCCAACCGAAAAGTGATGATTAACCAAAGAAAAACGCGGTTCTCCACACCGCCCGTCAAACGCCACACGGACAGACGTCCAGGAGCTACGAAGCGCGCTAGCGGATGTGTTCGTAGATGGAGAACATCGGCAAGTACATCGAGATCACGATGAACCCCACCATGCCGCCGACGAAGACGATCATCACCGGCTCCAGGAGCGCCGTCAGGGCCTTCACCTTGGCGTCCACCTCGGCCTCGTAGAAGTCGGCGACTTTGGAGAGCATTTTGTCGAGCTGGCCGGTTTCCTCGCCCACCGCGATCATGTGGCCGACCATCGGTGGGAAGATGTCGGCCTCGGCGATCGGTGCCGCGATCGTGCCGCCGCGCTTCACCGACGCGTAGACCTCGTCCATCGCTTCCTCGACCACGACGTTGCCCGCCGTTTCGCCGGTCAGCTTGATCGCCTGCAGCATCGGCACGCCCGCGGAGACCGAGCCGGAGAAGGTCCGCGACCAGCGGGCCAGGGCGACCTTCTGCACGATGTCGCCGATCTTCGCCGGCAGCTTCAGCGTGAAGCGGTCCCAGGCGCGGTGGCCGCGTTCGGTCTTCTTCCACTTGAAGAAGAGGAAGACCGCGAGGACGAGCCCCGGGATGATCAGGTACCAGTAGCCGGTCAGCGCGTTCGAGAGGCTGACGCAGAACTGGGTCGGCCCCGGCAGCCCGGCCGCTTCGGCCGGGTTTTCTTCGGCGAGTTCTTTGAAGATGTTGGCGAACACCGGGATCACGAAGGCGACGATCGCGACCAGCACCACGGTCGCGAAACCGAAGATCAGCGCCGGGTACATCAGCGCTGATTTCACCTCGCGACGCAGCGCGTCGGCTTTCTCCACTTGGTAGGCGATCCGGTCCATCGCCTCGTCGAGGCGCCCCGATTGCTCGCCCGAGCGCACCATCGCCCGGTAGAGGCGGTCGAAGATCTTCGGATAGCGGCTCATCGCCTGCTCCAGCGAGCTGCCCGCCTCGACGTCCTGGCGGATCCCCCCGGCCGCCTCCCGCAGCAGGTCGTCGTTGGTCTGATCCTCCAGCGTCTGCAGCGTCCGCAGCATCGGCATACCCGAGGCGTTCAGGGTCGCGAACTGGCGCGAGAAGATCGCCAGCTCGCGCATGTCCACCCCGCGCCAGCGCTTGAACAGATCCTCGATGTTGAAGGGGTTGGACTTCTCGCTGACGTCGAGGACGATCAGCCCGCGCTGGCGCAGCTGCTCGCTGACCGCCGACTTCGATTCCGCCTGCATCTCCCCGCTCGAGGTGAGCCCGGCAAGGTCCATCGCCTTGAAGGAGAAGGTGTTGGCGCTCATCCGGCGACCCCGACCGGCGCCGCCGCGCCTGCCACCGCCGGCGCCCCGCCGAGCAGCCGGCTCAGCTCCTCCGGCACGCTCGCCCGCGCTTCGGCCAGCGACCGGCCGATCTTGCCCGCCCGCACCAGGCGCACCAGGTCGGCGTCCATCGTCTGCATCCCGATCGCCCCCGAGGTCTGCAGCGCCGCGTAGATCTGGTGCGTCTTGCCCTCGCGGATCAGGTTGCGGATCGCCGGCGTCGGGATCAGCACCTCGCAGGCGACCACGCGGCCGCGCCCGTCGCTCGTCGGCAGCAGCTGCTGGGTGACGATCCCCTGCAGGGCGATCGATAGCTGGGTCCGCACCTGCGCCTGCTGCTCGGGCGGGAAGACGTCGATCACCCGGTCCACCGTCTGCGCGGTCGACTGGGTGTGGAGGGTGGCGAAGACGAGGTGGCCGGTCTCCGCCGCGGTCAGCGCCGTGGAGACCGTCTCCAGGTCACGCATCTCACCGACCAGGATGACGTCGGGGTCCTGCCGCAGCGCCGCCCGCAGGCCGCGGGCGAAGTCCGGCGCGTCGGAGCCGATCTCCCGCTGGTTGACGATCGATTTTTTGTGGTGGTGGAGGAACTCGATCGGGTCCTCGATCGTCAGGATGTGGTCCTCGCGGTCGACGTTGATCGCGTCGACCATCGCCGCCAGCGTCGTGCTCTTGCCCGAGCCGGTCGGCCCGGTGACGAGCACGAAGCCGCGCGGTTTCGCGGTCAGCTCGCGCAGCACCGGCGGCACGCCGAGCGACTCCAGTGCCGGCACCTCGTGCGGGATCAGGCGGAAGGCGGCGCTCACCGCGCCGCGCTGGAAGAAGCAGTTGACGCGGAAGCGGGCGACCCGCGGGATCGCATAGGCGAAGTCCAGCTGCTGGTCGTTCTCGAAGCGTTTGCGCTGGTCGTCGTTGAGGATCCCGTAGACGACCTCGCGGGTCTGCTGGCTGTTCAGCACCGGGAAGCCCTCCATCGGCCGGATCCGCCCCTTGTCGCGGATCGAGGGCGGCACACCCGGGGTGATGTGGACGTCGGAGGCGCGCGTCTCCACCATCTGGCGGAGCACCTCGGAGAAGTCGAATTCAGGCGGTGACACGGAGCACCTCCTCGAGGCTGGTGACGCCCGCCCGCACCTTCGACATGCCGTCCTCGCGCAAGGTGAGCATCCCCTCTTCTTCGGCGACGGCGGCGATTTCGGGCTCCGCCGCGCGCTGGATCGTCAGTTCTTTCAGCGTCTCGCTCATCGCCATCGCCGAGTAGATCCCGACCCGCCCGCGGTAGCCGCTTTCGTTGCAGCGCGGGCAGCCGACCGGCTCGTAGCCTTCGAGCCCGGCCCCCGCCCGCAGCCCCGCGCCGGTCAGCGCTTCCGGCGAGATCACCGTGCGCCGCTTGCAGTTCGAGCAGAGCTTGCGCGCCAGCCGCTGGGCGATCACGCAGTCGATTGCCGAGGCGGTGAGGAAGGTCTCGATCCCCATCTCGTTCAGCCGCGGGATCGCCCCCGGCGCGTCGTTGGTGTGCAGCGTCGACAGCATCATGTGGCCGGTCAGCGCCGCCTCGATCGCGATCCGCGCCGTCTCCGCGTCGCGGATCTCGCCCACCATCACGATGTCCGGGTCGGCGCGCAGGATCGAGCGCAGCCCGGTGGCGAAGTCGAGCCCCGCCTTACGGTTCACGTTCATCTGGTTGATCCCGTCGATCCGGTACTCGACCGGGTCCTCGATCGTGATGATCTTCTTCGTCACCTCGTTCAGCGCGCCAAGCGCCGCGTAGAGCGTCGTCGACTTGCCGGAGCCGGTCGGCCCGGTCACCAGCACGGCGCCGTAGGAGCTGCGGAAGGCGTCCTCGAACCGCGCCCGCGCCGAGCCGTCCATCCCCAGTTCGTCGAGCGTCCGCTGCGAGTTCGATTCGTCGAGGATGCGGATCGTCGACCCCTCGCCGCGCTGGGTCGGCAGGGTGGTGACGCGGAGATCGATCCGCCGCCCCTCGACCGAGACGCTGACCCGCCCGTCCTGCGGCACCCGCTTCTCAGCGATGTCGAGCTCGGCCATGATCTTCAGCCGCGAGATCACCGCGCCGGTCATCCGTTTCGGCACGTGGGCGGCCTCCTTCAACACGCCGTCGACGCGGAAGCGGATCCGCAGTTCGTCTTCCTCGGGCTCGATGTGGATGTCGGAGGCCCCCTCCCCGACCGCCTGCGCGAGCAGGCTGTAGACGAGCTTCACGATCGGCGCGTCCTCCGGGCCGGACTGCATGTCGGCGACGGGCGCCGGCGCCGCGATCTCCTCTTCCGCCTCCTCCTCGGTGATCGCGTCGGCGGCGGCGCTCTGCATCGTTCCGAGCCGGGTCAGCAGCCCTTCGACGTCGCCGCGTGCGGCGACCGCGATCCGGCAGTCGAGCCCGGTCGCGATCTGGATGTCGTCGACCGCCAGCACGTTGGCCGGATCGGCGACGGCGACCAGCAACGTCCCCTCGTCGAGGTGGCCGACCGGCACGGCCGTGTAGCGGCGCGCCAAGGCGACCGGGAAGAGCGCCGCCGCCGCCATGTCGACGCCGTGGACGGCGAGGTCGACGTGGTCGAGGCCGTACCGCTCGGCCGTCGCCCGCGAGAGCTGTTCTTCGTTGATCGCGCCCTGCTCGAGCAGCAGCACCTCCGGCGGCTTGCCCGCCGTCCGCGCCACCTCGACCGCTGCCCGGACCGTCGACTCGGCGACGAAGCCGAGCTCCACCAGCACGTCGGTGACGAAGCCGCGCGAGTGGCCGCGCTGCAGCGGCGGGGTCAGTCCCGGCGTGCCCTGCGCCTCGCCCGGCAGCGCCGGCGCGGCCGAACCGCCGGAGTCGGGGACGGGGCGCAGATGGCTGGGGTAGTCGCTGCCCATCTCGCTCATTCCGGGTGGTAGGTCCCGCCTTCGGGACCGCTGTAGGAGGCGTCACGGACCATCTGGTAGATGCTCTGCGGGGTCTGCACGCCGTAGGCGACGCTCGCCTGCGGCACCCCGTGGCTGAGCGATTTCGGCCGCATCACGATCAGCGCCGGCAGCTGGTTCACGTCGAGGCCGATCGTCACCGAGGCGTAGCGGGCGATCTGCTTGGCGGGGACGACGATCGGGGTCACGTTTTCGACTTCTGCTACCTCATTCAGCGCCAGCGCCGTGTAGGCGTCGTCGATCCCGCCGTCGTGGACGACCAGCAGGGCGACGGTCTGGTCGGCTTCGTAGGCGCTGGTGAAGCGCTGCGGCAGCGGCCCGGTCTGGGGCACCGAGGTCGGCAGTTCGCCCATCCCGGTCGGCGCCGACACGGCCAGCGTCGCACCCGGTTCCACGGTCAATTCGGATTCGACCCCGGAGGAGGAGGACGAGCCGCCCCCCGATTTGCCGAGGAAGAGGAAGGCGACGACGATCGCCAGCACGGCGACGAGGCCCACCTGGGCCGCTTTGCTTTCGTTCAGCTTCTCCCGCATCGCCGGCCCCTAGGGCGCCACCGGGGTCGGGTCGAGCTGCTCGATGCCGCTGGCGCGCTGCCCACCCGCGGCGAGCATCAGTTTCAGGTCGTGCGGGTTGGAGGCGTACTCCATCGCCACCTCCTCGGTGATCCGGCCCGCGGCGGCGTAGGAGAGCAGCGCCTGGTCGAAGGTCCGCATCCCGTAGTACTCGCCTTCGGAGATGACCTCGGTGATCTTGCCGGTCTCTTCCGGGTTCATGATCAGGTCCTGGACCCGGCCGGTGACCACCATCACCTCGGAGGCGGGCACCCGCCCCTCGC
>MKSH01000092.1:9474-13763 GCA_001898095.1 Solirubrobacterales bacterium 70-9
AAGACGCGCCGCATCGCCCGCCCGAAGCCGACCGTGTCGGAGCCGACTTCGCGCTGGTTGACGATCGACTGTTTGTCGGCGTGCAGGTACTCGATCGGGTCCTCGAGCGTGATGATGTGCCGCGCCTGGGTCTCGTTGATGTGGTCGATCATCGCCGCCAGCGTGGTGCTCTTGCCGGAGCCGGTGGTGCCGGTGACGAGGACGATCCCGCGCGGCTCCTCGGCCAGCTCGCGGACCACGGCGGGCAGGCCGAGGTCGTCGATCGAGCGGATCAGGAAGGGGATCGCGCGGCAGACGATCGAGATCGCCCCGCGCTGCTTGAAGACGTTGACGCGGAAGCGGGAGACGCCCGGCAGCGCATAGGAGAAGTCGGCCTCGCCGTCGGCCTCGAATTCGGTCACCGAGCGCGGCTCGGCGATGTCGAGGAAGGCCGCTTTCGTGTCCTCGGCGGTGAGCTTGCCGAAGCCCTCCAGCGGGATCAGCTCGCCGTGCATCCGGGCGACCGGCGGCGAGTCGATCTTTACGTGCAGATCCGAACCCTCGCGCTCGACGAGGGTTCGCAGGGCGGTGGCGATGTCGAACATCCCGGCCAATATCGGCCGGGATGCCCGCTCGCTTGACTCAGTTACCTACTAGTGCTGAGGCGCCCGTCCGAGGCGCCTCAAACCCGCTGCTTAAGCGACCTCGCGCAGTTTCTGCGCCTCGCCCAGAGACTGCAGCTTTTTCAAGCTCTGGTTCTCGATCTGGCGGATCCGCTCGCGGGTGACGTTGAACGTCCGGCCGACCTCGTCCAGGGTCCGCGGGTGCTCGCCGCCGAGCCCGTAACGGAGCTCGAGCACGCGGCGCTCGCGGTAGGAGAGGTTCTCGAGGGCCTCCTTCAGCGCCTCTTTGGTGAGCAGGTCGGCCGCCCGGTCGAACGGGGACTCGGCCTTCTCGTCGGCGATGAACTGACCGAACTCGGACTCCTCCTCGTCGCCGACCGGCTTCTCCAGCGAGACCGGGGCCTGGGCGGAGCGCTTGATCGAGTCGACCTCCTCGGGATCGATCCCGGTGACCTCGGCGATCTCCTCCGGCGTGGGCTCACGGCCCAGCTCGGTGACGAGCTTGCGCTCGGCGCGGCCGATCTTGTTCAGCTTCTCGACCACGTGGACCGGGATGCGGATGGTCCGCGCCTTGTCGGCGAGCGCCCGGGCGATCGCCTGGCGGATCCACCAGGTCGCGTAGGTGGAGAACTTGAACCCCTTGCGGTAGTCGAACTTCTCCGCCGCGCGGACGAGGCCGAGCGTTCCCTCCTGGATCAGATCGAGGAAGGGCAGCCCCTGGTTCCGATAATTTTTCGCGATCGAGACGACCAGGCGGAGGTTCGACTCGACCATTTTCTGCTTGGCGTCGAGGTCACCGCGCTCGATCCGCTTCGCCAGTTCGACCTCCTCCGCCGCGGTCAGCAGGCGGACTTTGCCGATGTCCTTGAGGAACAGCTGCAAGGAATCGGTGGTCATGTCGGGTTTCAGGTCGAGCGTCGTTTTCTGCCGCCGCCGGCCTTTTTTCCCGGTGTCCACGGGCATGGCTTCCGCCGCCGCTTTCTGGGCGGGATCCATGTCCTCGACGAGCTCGATGCCCGCTTTCTCAAGGTGGCCGTAAAGATCCTCGACGTCAGACTCGTCAAGATCGACCTCGGACACCGCGGACGCGATGTCACCGAAGGTCAGCACGCCGAGCTGCTGACCCCGGTTCATGAGGTTTTTGACCTCCTCCAACTCCTGAAGCTCTGCTACCAGCATCGTGTATCTACTTCTTTCCCTAGCGCTTGAATGGGTATCCGCTGAGCGTATAAATGCCTTGAGAGGCGGCAAGTCGCGCTCCGCGACAAAAAGCGGACCGGGGGATTGGTCCGCGAATAAGTGAATCAAAGGCTTCTGTTGCCGATTGCCCCGTTGGGCGAGCGTTGAAACAGATGTCAAACGCTTGTTCAAATTATAGGCGCTTCAGTTTGTAAAGTCAATGGCTAAACGACCCCACCGCACCCGCACCTGGCTGGCCGCTTTTTGGCATCGCGCCTACTCTGAGAACGTCACCGGCCTCTCCGCGATGGTCGCCTACAACCTCATGTTGGCGGTCTTCCCGTTCACCCTCTTGGTGCTTTTCATCGGCGGTCAGGTGCTGAAGATCCACGGGGTCGAAACGAGCGTCCTGAACGACCTTCAGCGCCTCTTCCCGAACACGGAGTCCCACACCCTGGAAGACGTCCTCGAACGGATCCAGAACAACACGGCGACGATCGGGATCGCCGCCTTCCTCGGCTCGATCTGGATCGGGGCCTCCTTCTGGGGCGCGATGGACACCGCCTTCTGCCGCATCTACCACGTCCCCTGCCGCGGTTGGATCGAGCAGAAGCGCTTCTCCTTCGCCATGCTCGGCGTCGTCCTCCTCTTCATCGCCCTCTCGATCTTCGTGCCGACCCTGGAGAGCGCGCTCGTCGACGGCACCGACAAGCTGCCCTTCGGCCTCTCCGGGATCGAAGAGATCGGCAAGATGCTGCTGCTCGGCGCAGCCCTGCTGATCACCTTCGGGATCTGCTCGGTGATCTACTGGGCGGTGCCGAAAGCGCCGGTCCCGTGGCGCTCGATCTGGCCCGGAGCGCTCTTCGTCACCCTCGGCGCCGGTCTCGCCAACTGGCTCTTCCCGCTCTACCTGACCAACATCTCGAGCCTCTCGCGCTTCGGCTCGACCCTCGGCTTCATCCTCATCGCGCTGCTCTGGTTCTACCTGCTGAGCCTCGGGATCATGGCCGGCGCGGTGATCAACTCGCTGCGCTTCGAGTACCAGGAGACCGGCGAACTGCCCTACGTCGGCGGCGCCGCGACGCCCCCGACCAACCCCTGCGCCGGCCTGACCAAGGCCGAGCGCGAGCGGGCTACCGCTGCACGGACCCCCCGCGACTGAGAAGATGGAACAGTGGAGAAACACCCGGGTTCCGGAATCGCCGCTCTCCCCCTTGGCTCCAGCTTCGTCGGCCTGACGCCCCCTTCCCAACGCCGGCGCATCCTCGACGCGATGATCGCCTGCTGCGCCGAGAAGACCTACGCGGGGACGACGATCGCCGACCTGGTCAGCCGCGGCAGCGTCTCCCGCACCACCTTCTACAAGCTCTTCACCGACAGGCGCGACTGCTTCGACGCCGCGGTGGACCTCTGCATCGAACGCATCGCGGCGACACTGGCGGCGGCCTCGGCCGGCTGCGACTCCCCCGCCGAGGCGACCCGGCGGGCGACGGTCGCCGGGCTCGAGCTGCTGGCCGCCGAGCCCGAGCTTGCCTTGATCCTCGGCGGCGACGTGCTGAGCGTCGACCCCGGCCTGGTCGACCGCTACGGCCGCATGCTGGTCCCGGCGCTGCAGGGGATGTGGACCGCAGCGGGCGAGCCGCCGCGCAAGCACTCCTCCCCCGGTATCGCCTTCGGCCGCGCCCAGCTCCTGGTCTTCCACGAGGTTGCCGCCGGGCGGGCGGAGCAGCTGCCGGCGCTCGTGCCCGACATCGTCTACCTGGCGATCGCCCCGTTCGCCGGCCACGACGAGGCGCTGCGCCAGGCGCGTCTGGCGAAGGGCGAGCCCGCGGTCGAGGCACCGGTTTGAGCGCGCCCCGCCCGCTGCCGCGCGGTCGCCACCAACTGCCGCGCGAGGAGGTGGTCCGCTCCCAACGCCTCCGGCTGCTCACCGCGGCGGCCGAGGTCTGCGGCGAGCGCGGCTACGACGCGACCACGGTGGCGACGATCATCGCCGCTGCCGGGGTCGGCCGCGAGACCTTCTACGAACTCTTCGAGGACCGTCGCGCCTGCGTCCTGGAGGCCCACCAGGTGCTGCTCGACGACCTGATCGCGCGGATCCAGATCGCCTACGCCGGGCCCGGCGAGTGGGTCGAGCGCTGCCGGGCGACGATCGCGGCGCTGCTCGACTGGTTCGCCGCCGACCCGCTCGGCGGGCGCTTCCTGCTGCTCGAGCTGCCCGCGGTCGGGCCGGAGTTCCACGCGCGCTTCCAGGCCGGCTTCGACCGCCTCGTCGCCGTGATCGACGCCGGCCTCGACCCCGACCTGCCGCAGCCGGAGCCGCTGCCTGCCTCGAGCCTGGCGGTCGGCGCCGCGATCGCGCGGGTCTACGGCGAGGTCAGCGCCGGCCGTACAGAGGACCTGCCGGCGCTGCTGCCGAGCCTCACCTACGAGGTGCTGGTCCCGTTCCTGGGCGAGGACGCGGCCCGCGCGGCGGCGCTGGCCGCAGTTCCCCAGGCGGGGTAGGCC
>MKSH01000093.1:0-9310 GCA_001898095.1 Solirubrobacterales bacterium 70-9
AAGATGCACTACCGGCTCGGCCTCGCGGTGCCGCTGGTGCTGCGGCTGCCCTCCGGTGGCGGCTTCTCCGGCGGCCCCTTCCACTCGCAGAACCCGGAGGCGTGGTTCATGCACGCGCCGGGGCTGAAGGTCGTCGCTCCGTCGACCCCCGAGGACGCCAAGGGCCTCCTCACCGCGGCGATCCGCGATCCCAACCCGGTCGTCTTCCTCGAGCACAAGCACCTCTACCGCCGGATCAAAGGCGAGGTGCCGGAGGGAGTCTACGAGACCCCGTTCGCAGCCCGCGTCGCCCGCCCCGGCACCGACCTGACGGTGATCGCCTACGGGGCGATGGTCCACGCCGCGCTGGAGGCGGCCGAGCAGCTCGACGGCGCCTCGATCGAGGTGCTCGACCTGCGCTCGCTGGCGCCGCTCGACGAGGAGGCGATCCTTGCCTCGGTCGCCAAGACCTCGAAGGTGCTGGTCGTCGACGAGGCGAATCGCACCTGCGCCGCCGGCGCCGAGGTGGCCTCGCTGATCGCCGACCGGGGTTTCGAGACGCTCGACGGCCCGGTCCGCCGACTGGCGACGCCCGACGTGCCGATCCCCTTCAGCCCGCCGCTCGAGGGGGCCGTGATCCCGACCGCCCAGCGCATCGCCGAGGCCTGCCGTGAGCTCCTCGACTACTGATCAGGGCCTCGTCGACGTGACGATGCCCCAGATGGGCACGTCGATGTCGGAGGGGACGATCATCGCCTGGCTGAAGGCGGTCGGCGACGAGGTCGCCGCCGACGAGTCGATCTGCGAAATCTCCACCGACAAGATCGACACCGAGTGCCCGTCGCCCGCGGCCGGGACGCTGGTCGAGATCCTCGCCGAGGTGGAGGAGACGGTCGAGGTCGGGGCGGTGCTGGCGCGCATCTCCGTCGCCGGTGGCGCACCCGCCCTTGCCGCGCCCGCCGACTCCGGGGCCGAGCCGGCCGCCGCGCCGCCCCCGGAGCCCGCCGCGAACGGCGCCGACGGGCTCGCCCCCCGCCCCGCCGACTCCCGCCGTTACTCGCCGCTGGTCCGCCGGATCGCCGCCGAGCACGGCGTCGACCTGACCCGGGTGCCGGGCACGGGCCGCGGGGACCGGGTGACGAAGAAGGATCTCCTCGCCTGGCTCGAGCAGGGCGGTGGCGCGGCGGCCGAACCGCCCCTGCACAGCGATTCCCCGTACCGCCCCGACCCCGAGCCGGCCGTCGACGGCGCCGCCACCCCCGCGGCTTCCGCGCCGCCGACCGATCTCGATCAGCTCGGCGGCGTCTCCGAGTCGCTCTCGCGGATCCGTCGCAGCATCGGCGGGGCGATGCTGCGCTCCCAGCAGACGACCGCCACCTGCCACACCGTGGTCGAGTGCGACTTCAGCGGCGTCGAACGACGCCGACGTGAGCTCGGGGTGACCGCCCTGCCGCTGGTCGCCCGCGCGACGATCGACGTGATCCGCCGCTTCCCCGACCTGAACGCGACCCTCGACGGCGACACCGTCACCCGCTTCGGCGAGCGCGTGCACCTCGGGATCGCCGTCTCGCTCGGCGAGGAGGGGCTGATCGTGCCGGTCATCCACGACGCGCAGGACCTCTCGGCGGAGGGGATCGCCGCCCGGATCAGGGACCTCGCGCGGCGCGCCCGCTCGAAGCAGCTGCAGCCCGACGACGTCGCCGGCGCCAGCTTCACGATCACCAGCCCGGGCGCCTTCGGGGCGACGATCGCCACGCCCGTGATCAATGCCCCGCAGGTCGGCATCCTCGACATGGAGGCGATCGTCAAGCGACCGGTCGTGGTCACCGACGAGAACGGTCAGGACTCGATCGCGATCCGGCCGATGGCCAACTTCGTCCTCGGTTGGGATCACCGCGCCATGGATGGCGTGTACGCGGCGCAGTTCCTCGGCGCGCTGCGCGACGCGGTCGAATAAAGCTGCACCGACGCCCCTCCACCCTGCGGCGTCAGTGTGGGGAGTACGTACGCCGGGGCTGCGGCCCCGGCGTACGTATGCCCGCGCGCGAACGGATGCAGATGTCGAATTCTGGGGGGCCGATGGGGGGCAACGGTCGCGTCCGGCACCGGGTTGACCGCACGTATGTTGCCCGCCTTGTCCGCGTTGATCGAAACCCGCGACGTGTCGAAGAGCTTCGGCAACAGTCAGGTTCTGAACGCCGTCGACTTCTCACTCGAAGCCGGTCAGTCGGTGGCGGTGGTGGGGGAGAACGGTGCTGGTAAGTCCACTTTCGCGAAGATCATCACCGGCGTCCTCAGCCCCGACGCGGGCGAACTGATCTTCGAAAACGAGCCGGTCAGCTTCGGCTCGCCGCGCGACGCGATCAAGGTCGGGGTCGCGCTGATCCCGCAGGAGCTGGCCTACGTCCCGCAGCTCACCGTGGCCGAGAACCTGCTGGTCAACCGGCTGCCCTCGACCTTCGGCTTCACCTCGCCATCGCACCTCTTCAAGGAGGCCGAACGGCTGTCGAAGGAGTTCGAGCTCGAGGTGCCGGTGCGACGGCCGATGTCGGAGCTCTCGCTCGCCGATCGCCAGATCGTCGAGATCCTCAAGGCGCTCAGCCGGGACTCGCGGCTGATCGTCCTCGACGAGCCGACCGCCTCGCTGACCGAGGCGGAAAGCAACCACCTCTACGAGATCCTCGGCCGGCTCGGGGAGCGCGGCCTGGGGATCGTCGCGATCTCGCACCGGATGGACGAGGTCTACAAGTTCTTCGGCCGCGCCGACGTCTTCCGCAACGGCGAACGCGTGTTCAGCGGCTCGCCCGACCAGACGCCACGGGCCGAACTGATCCGGCACATGCTCGGGCGCGAGAAGGAGGAGCTCGAGGACATCGAGACGGCGCCGCGGGGTGCCTCGGTGCTGCGGGTGGAAGCCTGGCGCAGCGAGGGGATCCCGGAGCTGCGCGATGTCAGCTTCGAGGTCGCCGAGGGCGAGGTGGTCTCGCTGTTCGGGGTCCGCGGGTGCGGCGCGGACACGGTCGCCGACGGGCTCGCCGGCCGCGGCCGACGGATCGAGGGCGGGCTCGAGGTCTCCGGCAAGGCCGAAGGCATCTTCCGCAACCCCCGCGCGGCGCGCCGGGCCAAGGTCGGTTTCGTCCCGGCCGAGCGCAAGCGCGACGGACTGGTCCTCGGCCAGTCGATCGAGGCGAACGTCTCCTTCCTGGTGATCGACAGCCTCTCGGTGGCGGGCTTCGTCCGCGGCCGGGCCCGCCGCAGGCTCGCCGAGGACGCGATCCGCGATTTCGACATCAGGGCCCGCAACGTCAGCCAGGCGGTGGGGACGCTGTCGGGCGGCAACCAGCAGAAGGTACTGCTGGCGAGCCGGCTGGCGCCGGACCCGACCGTCCTCGTCCTGCACGAGCCCACCCGCGGGGGCGATATCGGTGCCCGGATCGAGATCCACCGGCTCCTGCGCAAGCTGGCGGCGGCCGGGAAGGCGCTGCTGGTGATCACCACCGACGTCGAAGAGGCGGTGGCGATCGCCGACCGCCTGCTGATCATGCGCGACGGCCGCCTGGTCGACGAGATGGCGGCCGGCGAGCGCAGCCAGGCGCGGGCGCTGCGCAGCGCGGTCGGGGGCGGGGCATGAGCACCGCGACCAGGGACGTCGCCGAGTCCCACGGGATGGCGCGGCGCCGCGACCGACGGTTCGCCGCCAAGGCGCTTGCCAGCCCCTACTCGGGGACGACGATCCTGCTTGTCGCGCTGGTCGTCTACTTCGCCGCGTCGAGCTCGGAATTCCTCGAAACGTCCAACATCCTGGTGATCCTTGGTGCCGCCGCGGCGATCGGGATCGTCGCGATCGGCCAGACCTTCGTCGTCGTCTCCGGCGGCTTCGACCTTTCGGTCTCGGGGACCGCGCCGCTGGCCGCGGTCGTCTTCGGGAAAATCGCCAACGAGGGCAGCGGCATCGTCCCGGCGCTGATCGTCGCGCTTGCCGTCGGGGCCGCGGTCGGCCTTGTCAACGGCTTGATGATCTCGCGGGCCGGCTTCAACCCGCTGATCGCGACGCTCGGCACCGCCTCGATCACCGGCGGGCTGGCCTTCGTCGTCAGCAAGGGCCTGACGGTCATCTACGAGGATCGGGCGACGGGCTTCCTCGCGGAACGGAGCATCGGCGAGATCCCCAACCAGGTGTGGGTGTTGCTGATCGTCGCCTGCCTCACCTTCATCGTCCTCCGCTACACCACCTTCGGCCGTTCGCTCTACTCCCTGGGCGGGAACTGGGAAGCGAGCTGGCTCGCCGGGATGCGAGTGAACCTGCTCTCGACCTCGGTGTACGTGATCTGTGGGGTGACCGCGGCGCTCGGTGGCATCGTCATCGCCAGCCAGCTGCTCGCCGCCGACGGTCAGCTGGCCAGTAACTACGCACTGCTCTCGATCGCCGCGGTGATCCTCGGCGGCGGCTCGCTCACCGGCGGCGAAGGTGGCGTCGTTGGGACGGTGATCGGCGTCCTCGCGCTCGGGGTGCTGACCAACGGGATGGCGCTCCTGCACGTCTCGTCCTTCTACCAGGAGATGGCGACCGGGGGCGTACTTCTGCTCGCTGTCGGCCTCGGCCGGATCCGCCAACTGGTGAACGTTGCTTAGTACGCGAAAAGAAAAGAGGAGAGAGTGGGAAGCAGATCGGGTGTGACGAAGGCGAGGCTGCTGTTCGGAGTGTTGTTCGCCTGTGTGCTGGCGGTGGCGATCGCCGCCTGTGGATCTTCCGGGTCCGATTCGTCGTCGACGGCGTCGGAATCGACCACCGCGGCCGGCACGGGCAGTGGTTCGGAAACGGAAACGTCCTCGGATTCCGGCTCCGGAGAAGGAAAGGCCATGCTCGAAGGGGCGAAGGTCGCCTTCGCCAACTACACCGACGCCGCTCCCGTCTACCTCGAACTGAAAAAGGGCGTCGAGGCGGCGGCCCAGGAAACGGGCGTCGACCTGAGCACCTACGACAACAAGGGCGAAGCGCAGCAGACCCTGCAGAACGCCCAGCTGATGGCCAACTCGAACCCCGACATGATCATGGACCTGAACCCGGTCGCGGGCACCACCCAGTCGGCCGAAAACATCTTCGAACGGGAAAGCATCCCCTGCATCGCGGTCAACGTGCCGGGCTCCGGCTACTGCCCTTGGATCGATCTCAGCAATCAGGCGCTGGGCACCGAAATGGCGAAAGTCGTCGCCAAAGAAGCCGACGCGAAGGGCTGGAAAGCTGAAGACATCGAGGTGATCCTGGTCCAGAGCGCGGGTCTCGGGCCGGCGGTCAACTCCAGCATCGGCTTCTACTACGAAGAACTCTCGAAGCTGATCCCGGGCCTGCCGAAGGTCGATTCGTTCAAATCCATCGGTCCTGAAACGACGACGATCGGCGACTCCGTGGTGCAGGTCAACGGCGAAGCGCTTCGGCAGCCGAGCTTCGAAGCTGTGCAGAACGCCCTCCAGGGCATCCCCGCAGACAAACACCTGATCGTCTACTCGATCAGCGACGAATCCTCGCTCGGCGCCTACACCGCCGTCCAGCGCGCCGGCCGTCAGGACGACTTGCTGATCACCGGCCTCGCGGGCAGCGAAGAAGGCCTCGAACAGCTGCGCAACAACCCCGCCTGGGTGGCCGAGGGCGACGTCTTCTTCTCCCACTGGGGCGAGTACCTGATGGCGATGGCCGCGGCGATGATGGAAGGGCAGGAAACGCCCGACATGACGGCCGCGCCGATCGCGACGGAGACGAAGAAGCTGACGATCAAGGGCACCGGGATCGTCCCGATCAGCACCTATTACAAACCGAACTCGGTGCAGCCGTACCGGCTGCCGCCTCTGCAGCCGGAGGAAGAAGCGGTGACCAGCGCCGGCGAATCGGGGACGGTCGGCAACCAGTACCTGGAAAAGACCGGCGTGTTGCAGCTGTTCGGCAACGTCACCGGCCTCGAAAAATAGTCGCGCGGCGACGGACGAAGGAGGACACGGTGAAGGTCGGGCGGATTCTCGGTTACGTCGACAAGTGGTCGGTCAGGCCAGGTGACACGTTGCGGGTGGCGGCCAGCACCGAGGCCCCGCGGTTCGAGGCGGAGTTGGTCCGCCTCCGCCGCGGCGGCCCCCGGCCCGGCCGGCGGGACGTGTTCTCCTTCGACGTCGTCGACACGCCGCTGAGCGGCTCCTACGACGGCAAGCTCCACGAGCTCCACCCGGGCTCCTTCGCGGTGACCGAGGAAGGGGCGCACCTGGGCGAGTCCGGCACGGTCTCGCTCAGCGCCTGGATCTACCCGACCCTGCCGCAGCGCGGCAGGCCGCAGGGGATTGTCAGCTACCGCGACCCGGAGGCGGGGCGCGGGATCGGCCTCTATCTCACCGCCGACGGGGCGCTCGCGGTGCGCTTCACCGACGCCGCGGGCGACGAACACCAGGCCCGCGTCACCGCCCCTTGCGACGCCATGCGCTGGTACCGCGTGGCGGCGACCGTCGATCTCGGCGCGGGCAGCGTCGCGCTCGAGCAGATGCCCCTGCGGCGCTGGGGCATCGACCCCTCGGCGGAGAGCACGACGACGACGCTCGACGCGGCGGTCGACCTGCCGCCGGCGGGGCGGCTCTGCATCGGCGCCGGTGCGGCCGGCTTCGATCCGGAGGGGACGCGGCCGTTCGCGATCGACGGCTTCAACGGCAAGATCGACGGCCCGGCGGTCCTCGCCGACGGTGTCCCAGTCGCCGAATGGGACCTCTCGGTCGGCCCCGAGACGAAGGTCGTCACCGACAGTTCCCCGCGCGGCAACCACGCCGCGCTGGTGAACGGCGGCACCCGGGCCGTCACCGGACACGACTGGGACGGGACCGAGCTCGACTTCCGCCGCGCTCCCGCCCAGTACGGGGCGATCCACTTTCACGACGACGATCTGCTCGAGGCCGACTGGCCGCTCGACCTCTCGGTCGAGATCCCGGCCGACCTCACCAGCAGCCCCTATGCGATCCACCTCACCTGCGAGGACGGTGAGGAGTTCATCCCCTTCTTCGTCCTGCCGCCGAAGGGCAAGACGACCGCGAAGGCCGCCTTCCTGGCGCCGACGATGACCTACATGGCGTACTCCAACTTCAGCGGCGGCGCCGGCCTCGACACCGAAACGCTGACCGGGGCCCCGGCCGTGCGCGAACCGGCCGACTACTACATCGACGAGCATCCTGAGCTCGGTCACTCGATGTACAACACTCACGCCGACGGTTCGGGCATCGGGCTCGTCTCGATGCAGCGGCCGATGCTGAACATCCGCCCGCAGCACGCCTTCTGGCTCAGCGAGGGCGGCGGCTGGGGGTTCAGCAGCGACATGTTCCTGATCGACTGGCTCGAGCACTCCGGCTACGAGTACGACGTGATCACCGACCACGACGTGCACCGCGAGGGCGTCGACCTGCTCGCCGGCTATGAGGTCGTCATCTCCGGCACCCACCCCGAGTACAATTCCGAAGCCGAGATCCTGGCGCTGGAGGAGTACCTCGAGGGCGGCGGCAACTTCATGTACCTGGGCGGCAACGGCTGGTACTGGGTGACGACCGTCGACCCGGAGCGCCCCGACGTGATGGAACTGCGCCGCGGGATCGCCGGCCTCCGTACCTGGGGCGGCTATCCCGGCGAGGGCCACCACAGCATGACCGGCGAGCCCGGCGGCCTGTGGAAATTCCGTGGTCGGCCGCCGCAGCGGCTGGTCGGCATCGGCTTCTCCTCGCAGGGCGGCGGCGCCTCCTCCTCCTACGTGCGGACCGAGGCGAGCGACGACGACCGGGCCGCCTTCATCTTTGCCGGCGTCAACCGCTCGGAGGAGATCGGCGCCTTCGGCGACAAGTGGGGCGGCGCCGCGGGCGAAGAGCTCGATCGCCTCGACTTCGAACTCGGGACGCCGCGCCACGCGCTCCTGCTGGCGTCCTCGAGCGGCCGCCACTCGAACCTCTACCAGCGGGCGATCGAGGAGCTTCTACAGCTCCACGTCAGCAAGGGTCACGGGGGCGAGGACGACCCCGACGTGCGCGCCGACCTCGTCTACTACGAGAACCCGAACGACGGCGAGGTGTTCTCGGTCGGCTCGATCAACTGGACCTCGAGCCTCTCCTACAACGACTACGACAACAACGTCGCCCAGATCACCCACAACGTGCTGCGTCGATTCGGCGGCGAGCTCGAGCGGGGTGCGTGATCCCGCGCCACGCTCAGCTGAGGGCGGAGAGGTGCGGACGGTGGGCGTCGTCACCGCCGCCGGCGCCGCCGAGCCTCCACAGGCGCAGGCCCATGTGCAGCTCGAGGCGATCGTCGCCGCGGTGGAGGTCGCAGCCGGTCAGGCGTTCGATCCGCTGTAGCCGCTTGTAGAGGCTCGAGCGATGGACGAAGAGACGCGAGGAGGCGGCCTTCGCGTCGCAGCCCGACTCGAGATAGGTCTCGAGCGTTTCGACCAGCCCGATCCCGTCGCGCTCCTCCAGCAGGTCGGCCAGGGAGGGCGGGATCAGCTCCAGCGGGTCGCGGCCGTCGAGCATCGAGGTGAGCGTGCGGTAGGGCCCGAGGTCCCCCCAGGCGAGCGGGCTGCCACCGTTCAGGTCGGGGACGCGGCGCGCCACTTCGACCGCCAGCAGCGCCTCGCGGTATGAGTCGCGGAGCGCCGCGAGTTCTTCGCGGACGCCGCCGACCCCGACCGTCACCTCGACCTCGGTGCTGATCCCGCGCGCCTCCTTGGCGAACTGCCGGCGGGCGGCGGCGAGCAGCGCGTCGGCGCGCCGTTCGGGCTCGCCGTCGTCGTCGCAGGCGAAGGCGAGGACGACGTCCTGCTGGTGCGGCAGCACGATCGCGTTGTTGGGCGAGATGCTGCGGCGGACCTCCTCGGCGGCGAACGAGAGGTGGACGCGGCCCCGCGGCCGCAGGCCCGGCCCGCGACTGCGCCGGGGCTCGGCCCGGGCGACCAGGGCGACGCAGCGCCCGGTTCCGGTCAGCATGCCGTCGCCGTTCAACTGGTCGGCGGCGGTCTCCGGGTCTTCGCCGAACAGCAGGCGTTGGAGGGCGTCGCCATGCAGCTTCCGCGCCATGTCCTCCAGCCGCCGCGCCCGGGCGAGCTCGGCCGCCATCTGGTCGGCGTAGGCGGCCGCGAGCCGCAGCTGCTCGGCGTCTTCGAGCCGCGGCTCGTCGATCAGCCAGAGGTAGCCGAGCAGCGCTTCGTCGAAGCGCAGGCGGATGCGGAGCCGGGCGTCCACCCCCAGCCCGGGATTGGCCGGGACGCGGATCTGGTCCGGCGCCGCTTCGATTTCCAGCGAGAGCAGCCAATCGATCACCGCCTGC
>MKSH01000093.1:9317-9824 GCA_001898095.1 Solirubrobacterales bacterium 70-9
AAGTGGCGGTCATCGACCCCGACCGGCCGCTCCAGCTCAGCCGCCAGGGCGTCGACCAGTTCCTGCAGCCCGTTCATGCCCTAGCGCCGCGGCACGGTCGCGACCGCCTCGATCTCGAACGGCAGACCGGGGAGCGCGAACTCGGTCACCAGCGTCGGGTTTGGTATTAACTGTGGACTCATGGTCCACAGTTAATACCAAACTACCGATGAGATAGCAACGTCTCAGCCGCCGCCGACGCCGGCCAGCTCTTCCATCTGGGAGGTCGCGGCGTTGAGGTGTTTCTCCATCGCTTTGCCGGCCCGGCGGGGGTCGCCTTTTTCCAGCGCGGTGACGATCGCCAGGTGCTGGTGGCCGGAGACTTTCAGCAGGCGCTCAAGGGGGACGGCGCGGAACGGCACGTAGAGCTCCGCCCGGGCCTCCTCCACCGCCTGGCGCAGCGGGGCGCTCTCGGCGAGGTCGGCGATGAAGAGGTGGAAGCGGACGTCCCAGGTGCGGAACTCGTTG
>MKSH01000093.1:9943-14097 GCA_001898095.1 Solirubrobacterales bacterium 70-9
CAGGCGTTGATCTCCTGCGGCGACATCGAGCCGGTGTGGACGGTGGTGCCGCCGCCGCGGCCGCGCGAGACCTCGACGTAGCCCTCACCCTCCAGCACCCTGATCGCCTCGCGCAAGGTCACGCGGGAGACCCCGAGGCGCTCGGAGAGGATCCGCTCGGCCGGCAGCTTCGAGCCGGGCGCCAGCTCCCCGAGGTGGATCGCCCGGCGCATCCGCGCCGCCACGACCTCGTAGGCCGGGATCGTCGTCACGCCACCGTCGTCGTCCTGCAGCCAGCCGCTTGCCCCCGTGCTCATGCGCGCCAGCATAGGGGAGGGAGGAGGATGTCCCCTTTTCGGTCCCGTTGACTAATGGTCTGATATGGTCTCCAAACTGTCCATTTGTTGGGAAGAGAGATGAGCGCAGACGACCACGCAGACACCCCGCCGGTAATCGGCATCACCGGCCGCCGCTACCCGGCCGGGATCGTCCACGGCGCCGAGATGCAGGCGGCGATGTCGGGCATCTGGATCGAGGCCTTCTACACGTCCTACTCGGAGCGGCTCGGGGCGCTCGGGGCGATTCCCCTCTACGTCACCCGCCAGGCCGACCCGGCGGCGCTGCTGGCCCGTCTCGACGGTGTGGTCCTGGCCGGCGGCATCGACGTCGACCCGCGCCTCTACGGCTCGCAGCCGACCGAGCACTCGACCGTGCTCGATCCCGCCCAGGACGAATGGGAGATCGCGCTGACCCGGCTCGCGGTCGAGCGGGGGGTCCCGGTCCTCGGCACCTGCCGCGGCCACGAGCTGCTGAACGTCGCCTTCGGCGGCACCCTGCGCGAGCACCTGGAGGGCCTCAGCTCACCCCATCACCGGCGCATCATCTACCCGCTGCAGGACCGCGGGCACCGGGTCGAGACGGCGACCGACTCGAAGCTGCGTGAGCTCTACGGGCCAACCGCCGAGGTCAACAGCTTCCACCACCAGGCTGTCGACCGCCTCGGTGAGGGGGTACGTGCCTGCGCCTACGCCGAGGACGAGGTGATCGAGGCGATCGAGATCGAGGGTGCCGACGCGATCGGGGTGCAGTGGCACCCGGAGTTCGTCGAGGATGCGGAACCTATCCTCGGCTGGTTGGTCGAGCGGGCGCGGGCCTTCGCCGCGGCGCGCGCGATCGGCGCCGGAGAGGCCTCGTGAGCGACCTGCCCGTGATCGTCATCGGCGCCGGGAGCGTCGGCCTCTCCAGCGCCCTCTACCTCGCCCGTCAAGATGTCGAGGTAGTCGTGGTCGAGCGCAACTCGGCGCTGAACGGTGACGCCGCCTCGGGCTCGGCGGGCTACATCACCCCCAGCCACTGCATGCCCCTCGCCGGGCCCGCGGTGATCAGACGGATGCCTTCGATGGTGCTCGGCCGCGGGATGATCAGCGTCAAGCCGCGGCTCGACCCGGCCCTGCTCCGCTTCGGCACCGCGACCGCGAAGGCCGGTCGCGGGCCCCTCGCGCGGGCGGGGATGCGGGCGCTGCTGGAGCAATCGCGAGCGAGCCGGGAGCTGTACGCCGACCTCGCCGCCGGCAGGCCCGAGCTCGAATTCCGCCGCGCCGGCCTGATGAACGTGTGCGCCACCGCGAAGGGCATGCGGGCGCTGCGCGAGGAGGCTCGGCTGCTGGCCGCCGAGGGCCTCGACGGGCGGGTGCTGAACGGCGCCGAAGCCGCCGCGATGGAGCCCGCCCTGCGCGACGACGTGGCGGGCGCGGTCTTCTGGGAGGAGGACGCGAGCATGGCCCCGGACCGCGCGATCGTCGCCCTTGCCGAGGCCGCCGAAGCGGCCGGCGCGAGTGTCCTCCTGGGCAGGCCGGTCAGCGATTTCACCCGCACGGCCGACGGCGCGGTGTCGATCGTCCACGCCGGCGGCGGGAGCCTCCCCTGCGCCGGCGTGGTGCTCGCCGCCGGGTCGGGGACGCGGGCGCTCGGCGGCCTGCTCGGCCTGCGGATCCCGGTCCAGCCCGGCAAGGGGCACCACATCGACCTGCCCGCCTTCGCTCCGGCGCCGCGGATCCCGATGATCTTCCACGAGCACGCGATGGGCGCCGGCCCGCTCGGCGACGGGATACGGCTGACCGGCGGGATGGACTTCGTCGGCGACGACCCGCGGATCGACCAGCGCCGGATCGACGCGATCCTGCGGCTGAACCGCAGCTACCTGCGCGAGGCGGACCGCTTCGCCGACGCACCCGGCGCCGTCCCCTGGGCCGGCATGCGGCCCTGCACGCCGGACGGCCTGCCGATCGTCGGCCGTTTGCGCGAGGCGTCCAACGCGGTCGTCGCGACCGGCCATGGGATGCTCGGTTTCACGCTCGGCCCGGCCGCCGGCCGCGACGTCGCCGAGTTGTTCAGCGGAGTCGGCAGCGGCTCGGGGAACGCGACTTGGCAACCGCAGTTCGCACCCGCCAGGTACGGACTGTGAGCACACCCTTCGAAGGCAAGGAGTGGAGATATGTTGACTGAAGAGGGAGAGACCGTGACCACGGGCGAGGGGACTTCCCCGGCCCTCGGCCTGCGCGAGGCGCTGGAGCGGATCGGGGTCGACGACGCGACCCGGGTGCGGGTCGAGACGCCTGATCTGAACGGCATCCTGCGCGGCAAGTACATGGCGCTCGAGAAGCTCGAATCGGGCAAGCCGGTCGCCTTCCCGGAGGCGATCCTGGCGCTCTCGGTCGGCGAGGAGATGATCGACGTGCCGATGACGCAGCTCGAGGTCGGCTACCCGGACCTGCTCATCGACCCCGACTGGTCGACCCTGCGCCCGGTGCCCTGGGAACCCGGGGTGGTGGCGCTGATCGGCGACGGCGTGCAGAAGGACGGTGAGACGCCGCACCTCTCCCATCCGCGGACGGTGCTCCGTTCGGTGGTCGACGCGGCCGCCACGCAGGGCTACGAATCGGTGGTCGGGCTCGAGTACGAGTTCATCGTCTACCGGCTCGACGAGCGCACGCTGGCGGCGATCGAGAGCGGCGAGGTCGAGCAGATGACCCCGCTCTCGCGGCTGCAGCAGGGCTACAGCGTCCAGCGCTGGTCCGACCACGCGGATTTCGCCGCCGACCTGGAGTCCTCGATGCGCGCCTACGGGGTGCCGATCGAAAGCATGCTGACCGAGATCGGCGCCGGGATGCTCGAGGTGGCGCTGGCGCCGGCGCCCGCGCTGGAGGCGGCCGACCGCGCCGCCCGCTTCAAGATCGGCTGTCGCGAGATCGCCCGCCGCCACGGCCTCCTGCCGACCTTCATGGCGAAGCCGAACATGCGCGAGCAGGGCTCCTCCGGCCACATCCACCAGAGCCTTCTCGACGCGGGCGGCAACGCGCTCTGGGGCGGCGAACCGAACTCGCTCAGCCCGGTCGGCCTGTCCTACGCGGCCGGCCTGATGAAGGCGGCGCTCGAGTGCGGCGCCTTCCTCGCGCCCTTCCCCAACTCCTACCGGCGCCAGGACCCCGAGCAGTGGGCGCCGACCGAGGTCAGTTGGGGCTGGGACAACCGCCAGACGACGACCCGGGCGATCACGCTCAACCGGAGCTCCTCGCGCTTCGAGCTGCGTTGCGTCGGCGCCGACGTCCAGCCCTACCTGGCGGTCGCCGCCTGCCTCGCCGGCGGCATGCAGGGGATTCGCGAAGAGCTCTCGCCGCCGCCGCCGGTCGGCCTCGACGTCGACCGCGGCGACGTGACCCTGAAGGAGGGCACCTGCGGCGTCGTCGCCGCCGACCTGAACGAGGCCGCCGCCCGACTGCGCGCCTCGAAGCTCGCCCGCGAAGCGCTCGGCGACGAGATCGTCGAACTGTACGCGGCCTCGCGGGAGATCGAGCAGAAGACCTGGGAACGCCTCCGTGACGAGCAGGTTCCCCCGTTCGAGATACGCCGCTACCTGGAGGTGGTTTGATGAATCTGGAAGGTAAGACCGCGCTGATCACCGGGGCCGGCTCGGGCATGGGACGTTCGAGCGCGGCGCTGTTCGCCGAGGTTGGGGCAAAGGTCGTCTGCGCCGACCTCTCCGCCGACGCGGCGGCGGCCTGCGCCGAGGAGGTCGTGGCCGCGGGCGGCGAGGCCGTGGCGGTGACCGCCGACGTGAGCAAGGCCGACGACGTCGAGGCGGCGGTGCAGACGGCGGAGCGCGAGTTCGGCGGTCT
>MKSH01000093.1:14131-14733 GCA_001898095.1 Solirubrobacterales bacterium 70-9
GGAGATCTGGGAGGAGACGATCGACGTCTCCCTGAAGGGCACCTACCTCGGCTGCCGCTTCGGCATCCCGGCGATGCAGAAGCGCGGTGGCGGCGCGATCGTCAACGTCTCCTCGGTCGCCGCCTTCCGGGTCGGCTCCGGGGTCTCGGACGCCTACACGGCGGCGAAGACCGGCGTGCTCGGCATCACCCGCACGCTGGCGGTCGAGTACGGGCCGTCGCAGATCCGGGTCAACTGCATCGTCCCCGGCCCGATCGAGACGCCGCTGGTCGAGAGCATCCCCGAGGACCGCCGCGCCGCTTTCGGCTCGCTGGTCCCGCTCGGTCGCTGGGGCAGGCCGGAGGAGATCGCGAACATGGCGCTCTTCCTCGCTTCCGACGCCTCCTCCTTCTGCACCGGCCAGACCTTCGTGGTGGACGGGGGCTACCTTGCCTCCTAGCGCCAGGGAGATCCTCGACCCGGCCGACGGCTCGGTCCTCGACCAGGCGCCGGAGATGGGCGCCGAGGCGGTCGCCGCGGCGACCGAGCGCGCCACCGTCGCCCAGGTCGACTGGGCGCGGCGGGCTCCGGCCGAACGCGGGGCGGTGCTGGAAGCGCTGGCC
>MKSH01000093.1:14863-20827 GCA_001898095.1 Solirubrobacterales bacterium 70-9
CCCGGCCGGAGCCGATCGGGGTCTGCGCCGCGATCACCGCCTGGAACGCGCCCTTGTACCTGGCCGTCCTGAAGGCAGCGCCGGCCCTGGTCACCGGCAACGCGGTGGTGCTGAAGCCGTCCGAGCTGACCCCGCTGACCTCGTTGCGGCTGGCCGAGCTGGCGCGCGCCGCCGGCCTCCCCGAGGGGCTCTTCGAGGTCGTCACCGGCGGTGCCGAGACCGGCGCCGCCCTGGTCGGCGACAAGGCCGTCGGCCGGGTCAGCTTCACCGGCTCGACCGCGGTCGGCCGGGCGATCGCCGAAAGCGTCGCCGGCAGCTTCAAGCGGATCACGCTGGAGCTCGGCGGCAAGTCCGCCTGCGTCGTCTTCCCTGATGTGGACCCGGTCAAGGTCGGGGCGATCGCGCCCGGCGCCGCCTTCGGCATGGCCGGCCAGGACTGCTGCGCGCGCTCGCGGGTGATCCTCCACGAGGACGTCAAGGACGCCTTCCTCGAAAGCTACGTCGAAACGATGCGGGCGATCCGGCTCGGGCCGCCGCTCGACCCGGACACCGAGATGGGGCCGCTGATCTCCACCGCCCACCGTGACCGTGTCGACGGCTTCGTCGCCCGCAGCCGCGCCGAGGGCGGCGTCGTCCTCGCCGGCGGCGAGGCGCCCGGCGGCGACCTCGCGGCGGGCAGCTATTACCGGCCGACGGTTGTCGACGGCGTCGACGCGGCGGCGGAGCTTGCCCAGGCGGAGGTCTTCGGGCCGGTCGTCGCGGTGATGACGTTTCGCACCGAGGAGGAGGCCGTGCGGCTCGCCAACGACACCGAATTCGGCCTCTCGGGTTCGATCTGGACGGCTGACGTCGGTCGCGCGCTGCGTGTCTCGCGGGCCGTGCGGGCGGGCGTGCTGGCCGTCAACAGCAACACCTCGGTCTACCCGGAGGCGCCCTTTGGCGGCGTCGGCCAGTCGGGACTGGGACGGGAGTCGGGGTTGGCGGCGCTGGAGGCCAACACAGAGATGAAGACGATCTTTCTCTCCAGCGATCCGGTGTCTTGACAATGCACTGATGTTTAGAGCATTATTCCATTAAGCCGGACGTGGGGTCCGGCGCGGAGGAGGAGTGACATGAACGACACGATGCAAGCCGCCCCATCGGTCGGGGCGGACGAGGTCCAGCAGTTCGGGTATTCGCAGAAGCTGAAGCGATCGATCTCCTCGTTCGAGTCGTTCGCGCTCGCCTTCTCGATCGTCTCGATCATCACCGGCATCACCACCACCTATGGGTTCACCCTCGCTACCTCGGGCCCGCGCGGAATCTGGATGTGGCTGCTCGCCGGCGCCGGCCAGTTCCTCGTCGTGCTCATCTTCGCCCAGCTGTCGACCCACATCCCGCTCTCCGGCAGCAGCTACCAGTGGGGCTCGCGGCTGGCCAACCCGAAGATCGGCTGGGGCTTCGGCTGGCTCTCCTTCTCCTTCTTCACCGTTGGCGTGGCGTCGGTCGGCTACTCCTTCACGACCCAGGCCTTCTCGCCGCTCTTCGGGCTCGAACTGAGCAACTCCGGCATCACCGCGGTGACGATCGCCCTGATCGCGGTCTGGGTCCTCGTCTGCATCGCCTCGACCCAGCTGGTCGCCGGCATCAACGTCGCCGCGGTGACCGCGGAGATCGCCGGGGTGATCGGGATCACGGTCGCGCTGCTGGCTGCGGTGGTCATCTTCGGCGGCGACGGCAGCGTCTCCAACCTCTTCTCCAAGGGCGAAATCCCCAGCTCCGGCTACTACGACTACAACGGCCCGTTCATGCTCTCGATCCTGCTCGCGGCCTTCACCCTGACCGGGTTCGAGGCGGCGGCGAACGTCTCCGAGGAGACCGAGGAGGCCGAGCGCAGCGTCCCCTGGGCGCTGGTGCGCGCGATCGGCATGTCGATCGTGCTCGGCATGCTGTTCCTGATCGCGCTGACGGTCGCGATCCCCGACGTGCCGTCTATCTCCGAAAGTGCCGCCCCGGTCGCGACCATCCTGCACGAACAGTTCGGCAGCTTCGTCGAGAAGGTCTTCCTGGTCCTCGTCTGCATCTCGATTTTTGCCGTCGGCATGCTCTGCATGATCAGCAGCAGCCGCATCCTCTTCGCGATGTCGCGCGACCGCCGGTTCCCCGGCCACCAGCTGTTCAGCCGCGTCTCCAGCAGGACGCAGACCCCGATCCCGGCGACCCTGGCGATCTTCGTCTGCGCCGCCGGGCTGATGCTGATCGTCGGCTCGAGCCCGGAAACGCTGGCCAACCTGTTCACCGCCACCGCGATCCTGCCCGCCCTGATCTACGCCTCGGTGATGGTCCTGTTCCTCCTCACCAAGTCGAAGCTGCCGGCCCGCTCGCGCTACTTCGACCTCGGCCGCTGGGCGACGCCGATCGCCGCCGTCGCCTTCGTCTGGCTCCTGTTCGAGCTCTCGGCGCTGCTCCTGCCGAGCATCTTCTGGACGTCGGTGAAGATCGTCGGCATCTTCCTCGCGATCGGCGCGGCGATCTTCGTCGGCAACCTGTTGTTCAACCGCGAGTCGCTCGAGCACGAGCCGGGCGCCCTGGCGCTCGATTCCGAGGCGCCCGCCGAGGAGGTCAGCCTGTGATCGGCGGCGCGGTCGAGGTCGGGCCGCACGGGCGCACGCTCTGGGCGCGGCAGGAGGGGAGCGGCCCCGACGTCGTCTTGATCGCCGGGATCGGCGACGACCATCACGTCTGGGATCCGGTCTTCGACCAGCTGGCCCGCTATCACCGGGTCACCGCCTTCGACAACCGCGGCGTCGGCCGCTCGCCGCTCGGCGAGGAACCGGTGACGATTCCGGCGATGACCGCCGACGCGGTGGGCCTGATGGGCGCGCTCGGGGTCGAGCGGGCCCACGTGGTCGGGTCTTCGATGGGCGGCGCGATCGCCCAGGAACTGGCGCTCACCGCACCCGAGGCGGTCGCCTCGCTCGTCCTGGTCGGCACCTGGGGCGAGCGGGATGAGCACTTGAGCCGCGCGATCCGCCACATCGGCTATCTCCTCGGGACGATCGAGGACCCGGCCGAGGCCTTCGACGCGGTCGCCCTCTGGGCCTACAGCGGCCAGGCGCACGCCGACGGGACGGTCGAGCGCCTGCTCGACGCCGCGCTCGCCTCCGATTCGCCCGACCAGAGCCTGGAGGACTTCGAACGCACCACCGAGGCCCTGGTCGAACACGACCCCGGCGCCCGCCTCGGGGAGATCGTCGCGCCGACCTTGGTCCTGGTCGGCTCCGAGGACCGCCTTTGCCCGCCGCGCCTCGGCACGCGTCTCGCCGAGCTGATCCCCGGCAGCCGGCTGCAGGTGGTCCCCGATCGCAGTCACCAGCCCTTCCAGGAAGACCCCGACCGCTTTGCCGAGCTGGTCGAGGATTTCTGGGACTGAGCTTCCTCCCGGAAGAACCCCCCGAACCCGAGGGCGCGGCGCGAGCCGCGCCCTCGGCATGTATCAATGCTCTGCTCTATAGTCCTTTAGACATGGACGAGCAGACGCGCCACACCGAGTTGATCGTAGGCACCACGGCCGAGGCGGCGGTGGTGCTGGACGGGACCCTCGACGATCCCGACGACGGGTCCTCGCTCGGCTCGCAGCGGGCCTCGACCCCGGACGCGGTCGAGGCGGCGCTGGTCGCTGCCGAGGCGGCCTGGCGGGTCGGCGACTGGAGCGACCTCCCCCTCGTCGAGCGCTGCGAGGCGCTGGAGCGCTTCGCCGTCGCGCTCGACCGCCGCGCCGGGGAGATCGCCTGGGTCGACGCGATCGACAGCGGCGTGCCGATCGCCGTCACGCGGCTGATGGGCGAATCGCTCGGCGGCACCGTGCGGGGGGCGATCGCGACCGCGCGCGGGCTCGGTGAGGAGGCCGATCTCGGGGTCGACGGCCGCCGGGTCGAGCTGCTCCGCCTCCCCTGGGGACCGGCGGCGATCTTGACGCCCTGGAACGCGCCCGCGGCCGCCGCGATCGGCAAAGTCGCGAACGCCCTGCTGGCCGGCTGCCCGGCGATCCTCAAGCCTTCCGAGCAGGCGCCGTCCTTCTCGACCGCCTTCGCCGCCGCCGCGCTCGAGGCGGGGTTGCCACCGGGCGCCTTCCAGATCGTCCACGGCGATCGCGAGGTGGCCGCGGCGTTGACCGGCGATCCGCGGATCAAGGCGATCGCCCTGATCGGTGGCCAGGCGACCGGCCGCGCGGTGGCCGCGGCGGCGGCACCGCGGATGGCGGCGCTGCAGCTCGAGCTGGGTGGCTCGAACCCCGCTCTGGTCGCCCCGGACGCCGAGATCGAGGCCACCGCCGAGGCGCTGGCCGAAGGGATGACGAAGCTGAACGGGCAGTGGTGCGAGGCGCCGCGGCGGGCGATCGTCCCCGCCGCCCTGCAGACGGACCTGGTCGACGCGCTGGAGAAGCGGCTGGCGGCACTGGCGGTCGGACCGGCGCGGTCGGAGTCGACCGAGTTCGGGCCGCTGGCGAACCGCGGGCACCTGGCCCGGGTCGGCGCCCAGGTCGGGGCGCTCGGCGGCGAGGCCAGGCCGACGGCCGAGCTGCCCGCCGGGGAAGGTCTCTTCTTCAGCCCGACGATCGTCCTCGGCGCCGATCCGGCCCACGCCACGGAGGAGATCTTCGGCCCGGTCCTCACCATACTGCCCTACGGCGCGGAGGCCGAGGGGCTGGCGCTCGCCAACGCCGGCGACGACGGCCTCGCCGCCTACGTGTTCGGGGCCGACCGCGAGCGCGCCTTCGCCCTCGGCACCCGCCTGCACGCGGGAGAGGTGCGGATCGGCGGCACCAAGTTGATCGACCTGGTCGGCGACTCGACCCAGTCCTTCTGGGGCTCGAGCGGCCTCGGCAGCCACGGCGCGCGCCAGGTCTTCGAGGCCTTCCGTGGCAGCCGGATCGTCGGCGAGGACGATCCGGCGATCCCGCTCTAGGCACCCCGGGTGTCCTCTCAACCGACCATAGCCCTAGACTTCGGCCCAATGGCGAGTGGAGGCGTCGATGGTTCCGGACCGCTCTTTGTGCCGCCCGCGTACGCGGTGGTGGTCGACTACCTGCGGCGGGCGATCCACCTGGGGTCCTACGCCCCTGGTGAGAAGCTGCCGCCGGAGCGCACACTGGCCCCGCAGCTCGGCGTCTCGCGGGTCACCCTGCGCGAGGCGATCCGGGTGCTGGAGGCGGAAGGCTACGTGACCACCCGCCGTGGGGCGAGCGGCGGCGTCACGGTCAAAGAGCAGTCGATGTCGGCCGCCGACCTGCGGGAGCGGGCGCGTGGGCAGCGCGGGGAAATCGACGCCCTGCTCGAATTCCGCCGCATCAACGAGCGGCTGGCGGCGGAACGGGCGGCGACGCGGATCGACGCCGCCGGCATCGTCGCGCTCGAGGGGACGATCCGGGCGCTGCAGGAAAGCACCGACCTCGGCGGCTTCCGCCAGGCCGACTCGGCCTTCCACCTGCGGATCGCCGCGGCCGCCGACTTCGATCTGCTGCGCAGCTCGCTGGAAGAGGCGCGGGCACGGATGTTCTGGCCGATCGACGCACTCGACTACGAGCTGATCGTCAAATCGACCGTGAAAGGCCACGGGAAGATCCTCGACGCGCTCCGCGAGAAGAACTCTGCCGCCGCCGGACGGGCGATGGCTTCTCATATATCGAAGACGATCGAGGAGATCAACGTGATGCTCGCGCAGGAATGAGCGCGAGCCACGACAGCTGACGGGTTGAAGTTCGGGCCAATGGACTTATACTTAATCCAATGGCCCAAACCTTTGGACATCATCGGCCGCTGATCGGGATCACCGGTCCGCGGTTGCAGGCGGCGCAGATCCGCTCGACGCCGGAGATCCTGCTCGGCGCCGACGTCGACTCGCACTACACCTATTACCCCACCGCGGTCGCCGCGGCGGGTGGCCTTCCCGTCCACCTCGTCCGCGAGGGGGAACCGGAGGAGC
>MKSH01000093.1:20926-22769 GCA_001898095.1 Solirubrobacterales bacterium 70-9
CTGATGAACGTGGCGCTCGGCGGCACCTTGGTGATCGACCTCGTCGCCCAGCAGGAGATCGAGCACGCTCGCTGGATCTACCCGCCGGACCTCGCCACCCACGAGGTCTTCTGCCGGGCCGGGACCCTGGCCCACGAGATCTACGGCGAGGAGATCAGCGTCAACAGCTTCCACCACCAGGCGATCGGCGAGCTCGGCCGCGGCGTCGCGGCAGCCGCCACGGCGAACGACGGGACGATCGAGGCGATCGAGGTCGATGGTGCCGACGCGATCGGCGTCCAGTGGCACCCGGAGATGCTCGCTGAGCCGGACGCGACTTTCGACTGGCTGGTGAGCCGTTCGAGGAACATGAAAGGGCCCTTGAGGCCCGTGGAGAGGAGAAGCGATGAGCACTGCAGTCAGGCCGGACTCCCGAATTGACGCGGAGCGGCACCAGGGCAAGGTCGCCCTGGTGACCGGAGCCGCCTCGGGGATCGGCCGCGGGATCGCCCAGCGGCTGGCCGGGGAGGGCATGCTGGTCGCCTGCCTCGACGTCAACGGGGGCGGGATCGAGGAGACGATGGGCCGGATCGGCGAGGCCCTTGGCGACGACGGGCGGGCGATCTCCTGCACGGCCGACGTGCGCGACCGGGCCCAGGTCCGGGCCGCGGTCGAGGCGACGGTCGGTGTCTTCGGCAAGCTCGACCACCTGGTCAGCGCCGCCGGGCTGGTGACGATGACCGGCTTCGACGATCTCGACGACGAGGAATGGGACCGGGTCATCGACGTCAATCTCAAAGGCTGCTTCCTGGTCGCCCAGGAGGCGGCGAAGGCGATCTCCGACGGCGGCAGCATCGTCAACATCTCGACCATCGAGTCCGACGTCGTGGTCAGCTCGACCGGCCACTGTCAGCCCCACTACAACGCCTCCAAGGGCGGGGTGCGGATGCTGACCAAGGCGCTGGCGGCAGAGCTCGGCGACCGCGGCATCCGGGTCAACGACATCGCCCCCGGCGTCGTCGACACGCCGCTCACCGGCCTCGACCTGCACGCGCCGGAGGCCTGGGCGTTCATGGAGCCGCGGGTCCTGATCAAGCGGCTCGGTCAGCCCGAGGACATCGCCGCGGCGGTCTCCTTCCTGCTCTCCGACGACGCCTCCTACATCACCGGCGTGCACCTGCCGGTCGACGGCGGCTGGCTGGTCCGATGAGCGCGCTTACGCTCGAGGAGCTGGAGCGCCAGGGCATCCGCTCGGTGGTGGTCGCGGCGCCCGACATGCAGGGGCGCCTGTTCGGCCGGCGGATGTCGCCCGAGCAGCTGCGCGGGCGGCTCGCCGGGTTCGACGTCTGCACCTGCGTGCTGGCCTGGGACGTCGACCAGGAACTGGGGCTGCCGCTCGAGTACGCGGGCTTCCACACCGGCTGGCACGACCTGGTCCTGGTGCCGGACCTCTCGACCCTGCGGCCGCTCGCCTGGCATGAGGGCATTGCCCTCTGCTTCGCCGACCTGCGGGAGAAATCGGGCGAGGAGGTGCCGGTCTCGCCGCGTTCGATGCTGTTCGGTCAGATCCGCCGGCTCGCCGAGCTCGGCTACGAGGCCGAGGTCGGCGGCGAGCTCGAGTTCTACCTCTACCGCGGCAGCTACGAGGAGGCGCGGGCGGGCGAGTACCGGTCGCTGCAGCCGACCACCGGGTACCACGCCGACTACCTGATCTCGCCGGGCAACCTCGCCGAGCCCTTCTTCCGCCGCCTGCGCGACGGGCTCGAAGGCTCCAACGTCGAGCTGGAGCTCGAGCAGGGCGAGTGGGGCCTCGGTCAGTGGGAGATCAACATGCACCACCGGCGGGCCCTCGCCGCCGCCGACA
>MKSH01000093.1:22800-27065 GCA_001898095.1 Solirubrobacterales bacterium 70-9
ACCAACGACGCACTCGGCTCCTCCGGGCACATCCACCTCTCGCTGGTCGGGGCCGACGGCAGCTTCCCGTTCTTCGATCCCGACGCGGGCGACCACCTCTCGGACATCTATCGCTGGGCAGTTGGCGGGGTACTCGCCCACAGCTCCGACTTCATGGCCTGGTACGCGCCGACGATCAACTCCTACCGCCGCGTCTCGCGCGACGAGCTGGTGGCCGGGGCCGGGGTGACCTGGGGCTATGACAATCGCACGACCTCGGTGCGCACGATCGGCAGCAGCCCCGCGTCGCTGCACCTCGAGTTCCGTATCCCCGGTGCCGACACCAATCCCTACCTTGCCTTCGCCGCCCTGCTGGCGAGCGCGATCGAGGGGATCGAATCGCGGCTCGACCCCGGGCCGCCGGTCGTCGGCAGCGCTTATGAGACCGAGCGCGTCGGCCTGCCGGAGAACCTCAGCGAGGCCGCCGCCGCGCTGCGCGGCAGCAAGGTGGCGCGCCGCGCCTTCGGCGATCTGGCGGTCGACCACTACGCGGCGGTCGCCGAGTTCGAGTGGCAGCAGTTCATGGCGGTCGTCGGCGAGTGGGAGATCGCGCGGTACTTCGAGCAGGCCTGAGCCGTGGCCCGGCGGCGGCCGACGGATGTCGAGCCGCGACGCCGGACCGCGCGACAGTCATCGCTCGCAGGCAAGCGAGCCCACACCTAGCCTGGAAGGCGAGTTATCACGATGTTGGAGCAAGAGTTCGTACACGAGCAGCTGAAGGTCTTCCGCGATCCCGAGACCGGGGTGACCGGGGCGATCGGGATCCACTCGACCGCGCTCGGACCGGCGATGGGAGGCCTGCGGCTCTTCGCCTATCCCGGCCTGGAAGAGGCGATCGTCGACGTCCTGCGCCTCTCGCGGGCGATGTCGTTCAAGAGCGCCGCGGCCGGGCTCGACCTCGGCGGCGGCAAGGCGGTGCTGGTCGACGACGGGCGCTGGAACGGGGCCCGTCACGAGCGGATGCGGGTCGTCGGCCGGGCGATCGAGGAGCTGGAGGGCCGCTACGTGACCGCCGAGGACGTCGGCACGACGCCGCTCGACATGGATGCGATCGGCGAGGTCACCCGGCACGTGGCCGGGGCCAGTCCCAGCCACGGGGGCAGCGGCGACCCCTCGCCGTTCACCGCCCGGACGGTCTTCGCCTCGATCGAGGGGGCGGCCCGCGTCCGCCTCGGCCGCCCCTCGCTGGAGGGCCTGCGGGTCGGCGTGCAAGGCGTCGGCAACGTCGGCTCCGCGCTCGTCCGCCTGCTCAGCGCCGCGGGCGCCGAGGTGAGCGTCACCGACGCCGATCCGGCGCGCGCGGAGGTGCTGGTCGAGCAGCTCGGCGTCGTCGCCCAGCCGCTCGACGGCTTCGCCTTGCGCGAGTTCGACGTCTTCGCGCCCTGCGCCCTCGGTGGGGCGATCGGGCCGGCCGAGGCGGCGGGCCTCACCGCGGCGATCGTCGCCGGCGCCGCCAACAACCCGCTTTCCGACCGCGAGGTTGCGCGCAGTCTGGCCGAGCGCGACATCCTCTACGTCCCCGACTTCATCGCCAACTGCGGCGGCATCATCCACGTCGGGGCCGAGGTGCTGACGCTCGCCGAGCAAGAGGTCGAGGATCTGCTGGCCGCGGCCGGCGATCGCTCCGAGCACATCTTGCTGCGCGCCCGTGAGACGGGCAGGCTGCCGCTCGAGGTGGCCGAAGAGTACGCCCTGGCGCGCATCGATGCGGCCGTCAGCGCCAGCTAATTGGTCTGATTTCTAGACAATCTGACCAAATAGGGCTCTAATTCCTCTCTATAGAGCCATGCTGCTCTGACCATTGTCAGAAATGCTTCCACCAATCGGACAAATGGGCTTGTCTTTATTCCATTAACCCGCTACGGTCTCTGACGTTGGGTCAAACGGTTCGGCGTAAGGAGGAGAAAGCGTGCGGAAGTGGTTCGCATTGGCGATGTGTTTGGGCTTGCTCGGGGCGATCGTGGCCGGCTGCGGCAGCAGCGGCGACAGCTCGACCTCGGTCAGTGAATCGACCTCGGGCGGGGAACCGACCGCGAGCGGCGGCGAATCGAGTGGCGGTGAAGCAAGCGGCGAACCGATCGTGCTCGGTGCCGCGGTCGGCGAGACCGGCTTCATGGCCGCCTACGACGGCGCCCCGCTGGAAGCGCTGAAACTGGCGATCAAGGAAAGGAACGCGGAAGGCGGGATCGACGGCCGGCCGGTCGAACTCCTCGTCAAGGACACCCACAGCGACAAAGCGACGGCGAAAACCGCGGCCGACGAACTGATGTCGGAAGGCGTGGAAATGCTGGTCGTCAGCTGCGACTTCGACTACGGCGCGCCGGCCGCTCAGGTCGCCCAGCAGGAAGGCAAGATCTCCTTCTCGCTGTGCGCGCAGTCGGTCAAGTTCGGCGCCCAGGGCATCGGTCCGTACGCCTACACGCCGGCCGCCGCGGCGGTCGACCAGGGTGCCACCACCGCCGAGTGGGTGCTGGACAAAAAACACTGGGACAAGGGCTTCGTCCTCGAAGACTCGACCCTCGCCTACGACGAAGAAAGTTGCACCGGGTTCAACGAACGGTTCACCGAGCGCGGTGGCGAAATCGTCGGCGAAGCGACCTTCCAGCAGGAAGACGCCTCGGTGGCGAGTCAGATCGCGAAAATCAAGGCGGCCTCACCGCAGCCGGAATTCATCCGCATCTGCTCGGTGCCGCCGGGGGCCGCCACGGCGATCAAGCAGATCCGCGCGGCGGGCATCAACCTGCCGATCGTCGGTCCCGACTCGCTTGACGGGACGTACTGGATGAAAGGCATCCCCAACCTCAGCGACGTCTACTACTCGGCGGTCGGCTCGATCTACGGGGACGACCCGGATCCGCAGGTGAATGCGTTCGTCAAGAGCTACGAAAAAGCGACCGGGGAACCGCCCGCGACGGCCTACGTCCTCTTCGGGCCGACCCTGTTCGAACTGTATGCGACGGCGGTGGAAGAAGCCGGAAGCACCGAAGCGGCGGCGGTCGCCGAAGCGCTGAACGGGTTCAGCAAGGTACCGACCCTGGTCGGGGCCACCACCTACACCGAAGAAATCCACATCGCGCTCGACCGTCCCTTCGTGTTCATCGGCGTGACTGACGGACAGCCGAAATATCTCGAAACGCTGACCGCGTCGGAACCGGCGCCCTACAAGGTCGGCTGACGGGCGGAAGCGTTGTCCGCACGAGTCGAAGAGAAGGACCTCCAGTCCCTCGCCGGTGAGGGACTGGAGGTGCGGTTCGAAGGGCTCTACGCCCTGCAGGACGTCGGCCTGACGGCGACCAAGGGGGAGATCCTCGGGCTGATCGGTCCCAACGGGGCCGGGAAGACGACGCTCCTGAACGTGCTCAGCGGCTTCCAGCCGCCGCGCCGGGGTCGCGTCGTCTGCGACGGGCGCGACCTGACCGGCAGCGGTCCGCGGGCGCACGTCAAGGCGGGCGTCGCGCGGACCTTCCAGGGCGTCCGCGCCTTCGGTCGGCTGACCGTCCGCGAGAACGTCGAAGTCGCCTCGCTGGCGACCGGGATGAGGCCGCTCGCCGCCCGCCGGCGGACCGACCTGCTGCTTGCCGAGTTCGAGCTCGACGAGGTTGCCGGTCGCGATGCCGAGGCGCTGCCCTACGGGATGACGCGCCGGCTCGGCATCGCCCGCGCGGTCGCCGGCGATCCGGTCTTCCTGCTGCTCGACGAGCCGGCCGCCGGCCTCAGCGAGTCGGAGTCGGAGAGCTTGATGCAGATGCTCCTGCGGGTGCGGCAGGAGCGGGCCTGCTGCTTGGTCGTGATCGAGCACGACATGCACCTGATCATGCGCCTCTGCGACCGCGTCCAGGTGCTCGACCAGGGGCGCACGATCGCGGTCGGGACGCCCGCCGAAGTGCAGGCCGATCCGCGCGTCGTCGACGCCTACCTGGGGGAGCGGGCCGCCCGTGCTTGAGGTCACCGATCTGCACGTCTCCTACGGTCCGATCAGCGCACTGCGCGGGGTGTCGCTGCGCGTCGAGGAGGGTGGGCTGGTCGCCGTCGTCGGCCCCAACGGCGCGGGCAAGTCGACCTTGCTGTGGTCGATCGCCGGCGATCTGAAGCCGGCGGTGGGGGAGATCGCCTTCGCGGGCGACTCGATCCTCGGGCGGCGCCCCGAGGACATCGTCCGGCTCGGCATCGCGCTGGTGCCCGAGGCACGCCACGTCTTCTCCTCGCTCACCGTGCGCGAAAACCTG
>MKSH01000093.1:27097-27562 GCA_001898095.1 Solirubrobacterales bacterium 70-9
TGCGGAGCCGGCCCGCGTGCACGCTCTCCGGCGGCCAGCAGCAACAGCTGGTGATCGCCCGGGCGCTGCTCTGCAGACCGCGCCTGCTCGTCCTCGACGAGCCTTCGCTCGGCCTCGACCCGCACAACGTCACGATCGTGTTCGAGACGCTGAAGTCCCTGCAGGCGGCGGGGACCACGGTGCTGCTGGTCGAGCAGAACGCCGCCCAGAGCATCGAGATGGCGGACCGTGCCTACGTGTTCCGCAACGGGCTGATCGAGATGGAAGGGGACGGCGCGAAGCTGCTCGACGACGAGCGCTTCGCCGAGATGTACCTCGGCGCGGGGGCGGTGGCGCGGTGATCCAGCATGTCTTCGACGCCGCCAGCCTCGGTGCCCTCTACGCGGTGATGGCCCTCGGGGTGGCGCTCGTCTTCGGCGTGATGCGGCTGATGAACTTCGCCTACGGGGCGCTGATCATGATCGG
>MKSH01000093.1:27617-31528 GCA_001898095.1 Solirubrobacterales bacterium 70-9
GCGTCTGCCTCGCCGCGCTGGCGATGGAGCGGATCGCCTTCCGGCCGCTGCGGGGCGCCGACGCCTCAACCCTGCTGGTCACCTCCTTTGCCCTCGTGATCGGGCTGGAAGCCCTGGCGAGCATCCTCCTCGGATCGCGGGCGAAGAGCGTCAACATCCTTCCTTCGCTCTCGGGCTCGGTCGGGCTGCTTGGCAGCAGCATCGCCTGGATCGACATCGCGACGATCGTCTGCGCGGTCGCCCTGATGGTCGCCTTCTCCGCCTTCCTCCGGTTCAGCCCGCTGGGGATGCAGGTGCGGGCGGCCTCGGAGGACTTCCGCATGGCGCGCCTGCTCGGCGTCCGCGCGAACCGGGTGATCGCCGCGGCGTTCGCCGCCAGCGGTGTGTTCGCCGGCACCGCCGCGGTCCTCCTGGTCGCGCAGACCGGCACGCTGACGCCGAGCATGGGCCTGACCCCGGTGCTGATCGCCTTCGTCGCGACCGTGATCGGCGGCATGGGCAGCCTCTACGGCGCGGCCCTCGGCGGTGCCGTCCTCGGCATCCTCTCGGTCGCCCTGCCCGCCGCGCTGCCGGTCGGCGCCCAGCCTTACCGCAACGCGATGATCTTCACGATCGTGATCCTGATCCTGCTGGTCCGGCCGCAGGGCCTGGTCGGCAACGCGATCTCCGGGGAGCGGATCTGATGGCCGCCCGACGATTCGGAGCCGCCTTCGCCCCGGCCGCGACGATCGTCGCCCTCGGCATCGTCAGCTTCCTCGCCGCCGGCCTCGGTCAGAAGGACACGGTCACCGCGATGCTCATCAACGTCGTCCTCGTGGTCGGCCTCTGGATCTTCGTCGGCAACTCCGGGATCCTCTCCTTCGGCCACATCGCCTTCATGGCGATCGGCGCCTACCTCGCCTCGATCCTGACGATCCCGGTGACGACGCGGGACTTCCTCCTACCCGAACTGCCGGGCATCCTCTCCGGCGCCGATCCGGGCGCCGCCGCGGCCCTCCTGATCGCAATCGCGGTCACGGCCGCCTTCGCCTTCCTCGTCGGCCTGGCGCTGATGCGGATGTCGGGGATCGGCGCCGGGATCGCCACCCTGTCGCTGCTGGTGATCGTCACCAACGTGCTCTCGAGCTGGAGCGCGCTGACCGGGGGTGGCGGCACGCTGACCGGGATTCCGGTGACCACCGACGTCACCACCGCCTTCATCACCGCGGCGGGGGCGATCGTGGTCGCCTTCCTGTTCCGCTCCTCGCCGACCGGCCGGCGCCTGCGGGCGACCCGCGAAGACCTGGTCGCGGCCCGTGCCCTGGGCGTCCGGCATGTCCCCGTGCGGCTTGCCGCCTTCGTCGTCAGCGCCGCCGTGATGGCGGCGGGTGGCTGGCTATACGCGCACTACCTGGGCTCGATCAGCGCCGAATCCTTCTCGTTTCAGACCACCTTCCTGGTGATCGCGATGCTGGTCGTCGGGGGCAGCTACAGCCTCGCCGGGGCCGTGCTCGGCGTCGTCGCCGTCACCGCGCTGACCGAAGCGATGCAGCACCTGGAAAGCGCCGGCGTCCTCGGGGCGGGGGGGAGCACCGGGGTCCTCGCGGCGGCGGTCATCTTGGTCTTGATCTGGCGGCCACGCGGGCTCTCGCAGGGCCGCGAACCGCGCCTGCCGGCGCGTCGGCCGAGGCCGAAAGCACTGGAGGCCGGCGTCGCGGATCTGCCCGCCGGCCACGAGCAGACCGCGCCTTGAGCGCGGCGAAGGAGGAAGCGATGGGCAACGCCAAAGCACCGTTCCGGATCACCGTCGATACCGGCGGCACCTTCACCGACGTGGTCGTCGGCGACGCCGACGGGCAGCTCCTGATCGGCAAGGCGCCGACCCGCGAGCAGGCCTTCGACGGGGTCAAGGAGGCGCTCGAGGTGGTCGCCGCCGAGCTCGGGACGACGCTGGCCGAGGTGCTTGACCAGACCAGCCTCTTCGTCTACTCGACCACCCGCGCGACCAACGCGATCCTCGAGGGGACGACCGCGCGCACTGCCTTCCTCACCACGGAGGGCTTCCCCGACACCCTGGTCCTGCGCGAGGGCGGCAAGGCGAATCCGTTCGACCTGCGCCAGAGCTACCCGGAACCCTACGTGCCGCGCCACCTCACCTTCGAGCTGCCCGGCCGGATCGGCGCCGAGGGCGACGTGGTGAAGCCGCTGGACGAGGCGCGGACGCGGGAGGTGCTGGAGACGCTGGGCCGGCGCGGGGTCGAGGCGGTCGCCGTCTCGCTGATCTGGTCGATCGCCAACGGCGCGCACGAGCGGCGGGTCGGCGAGCTGATCGAAGAGCGCCTCCCGGGGATCCCGTTCTCCCTCTCGCACGAGCTGAATCCGATCGTCAGGGAGTACCGGCGGGCGTCGGCGACCGCGATCGATGCCTCGCTGAAGCCGCTGATGGGAGCCCACCTGCGGCAGATCGAAAGCGACCTGCGCGAGGCCGGCTTCAACGGCGAGCTGATGGTCGCCACCTCGCTGGGAGGGGTGCTGCACCTGGTGGACGTCGCCGCGCGGCCGATCGAGACCGTCCGCTCCGGCCCGTCGATGGCGCCGGTCGCCTGCAAGGTCTTCGCCGAGGCCGAGGCCGAGTCCGACGGCCGCGACCTGATCGTCTGCGACACCGGCGGCACCAGCTTCGACGTCTCGATGGTCCGCGGCGGCGCCGTCACCTACTCCTCGGAGACCTGGCTCGGGCCGCGCTTCACCGGCCACCTGACCGGCGCCCCGTCGGTCGACATCCGCTCGATCGGCTCCGGCGGCGGCTCGATCGCCTGGGTCGATCCGGGCGGGCTCCTGCGGGTCGGCCCGCAGAGCGCCGGTGCCGACCCCGGCCCCGCCTGCTACGGCCGCGGCGGCGAGCTGCCGACCGTCAGCGACGCCGCCCTGGTGCTGGGCTACCTCGACCCGGAGACGTTCCTCGGCGGGCGCATGAACCTCGACGTGGAGGCCGCCGAGCGGGCTCTCACCGGCCTTGCCGAGGAGCTCGGCCTCGGCCTGCCGGAGACCGCCGCCGCGGTGCTCTCGATCGCCAACCAGCACATGGTCGGCGCGATCCAGGACATCACCGTGAACGAGGGCGTCGATCCGCGCCAGACGTTGGTGGTCGCCGGCGGCGGCGCCGCCGGGCTCGGGGTCGTGCCGATCGTGAAGGAACTGGGGGCCAGGAACGTGCTGATCCCGCGCGCCGCCGGCGCCCTCAGCGCGACCGGTGGCCAGTTCTCCGACGTGGTCGCCGAGTTCTCCGCCAGCCAGCCCGCCGACACCGGGCACTGGGACTTCGAGGCCGTCAACGGGGCGCTCGAGCGGGTGCGTTCGCGGGCCCGTGAGTTCGGCGAGCAGCTGGGCGAGAAAGGGATCGCCGAAACCTCGGTCGACTACTTCGTCGACGCGCGCTACGCCTACCAGGTGTGGGAACTGGAGATCCCACTGGCGGGCGACCGCTTCGAGACGCCCGAAGACGTGACCGGCGTCAACGACGCTTTCGACGCCACCCACCACCGCGTGTTCGCGGTCAGCGAGCCGGGGGCGCGGGTCGAATGCCTGACCTGGAAGGCGCGCCTGCGGGCCCCGGTCGGACGCGAGGCGATCGAGGCGACGGCGCGCTCCGCCTCCTCCGCCGCCGGCGGGGAGGCGAATCCGCGCACTTCGCGCTCGGCCTTCTTCGACGGTGCCTGGCACGACACCGACATCTACATGGGCGGCTCGATCCCGACCGGGGCGGAGCTCACCGGCCCGCTGATCATCGAGGAGGCGACGAGCACCTTGGTAGTGCCGCCCGGCGCCGCCCTTCGCGTAACCCCTCTCGGCAACTACATGGTGGAGGTCTGAATGTCTTCGTCAACGCAAACCGGCAGCACAGTGAAGGCGCCGACCGGCCTCGACCCGGC
>MKSH01000093.1:31541-32106 GCA_001898095.1 Solirubrobacterales bacterium 70-9
TCGTGACCGCCGACGACGAGCTGCTGGCGGCGGCCGAGGGCCTCCCGGTCCATATCTTCGGCTCGCAGCTGCAGACCGCCGAGATGCGTCGGCGCCACCCCGACCTGCGCCCGGGCGACGCGTTCCTCGACAACGATCCCTATACCGGCAACTCCCACCACGCCGACCACACGATCCTCGTCCCGGTGTTCGTCGGCGACAAGCACATGTTCACCGCGGTCGCCAAGGCCCACCAGGCCGACATCGGCAACAGCACCCCGACCACCTACGCCGCCGCCGCCAAGGACATCTACGAGGAGGGCGCGCTCAGCTTCCCCTGCGTCCAGATCCAGCGCGACGGCGAGGACGTCCGCGACATCATCGAAATGTGCCGGCGACGGATCCGCGTGCCGCAGCAATGGTACGGCGACTACCTCGCCACGCTCGGCGCGGCGCGGACGGGCGAGCGGCGTCTGGTCGACCTGGTCGAGATGTATGGGCCGGAGCTGATCGAGGAGTTCGTGCGGGAGTGGCTCGACTACTCCGAGCGACGCATGGAGCATGCGATCGGCGAGCTGCGCTCGGG
>MKSH01000094.1:0-6331 GCA_001898095.1 Solirubrobacterales bacterium 70-9
CCCCCACCCGCAACAGGACCAGCATCGTCAGGACCAGCGCCAGGAGGTAGGCGGCGTAGGCGCGGACGCTCCCCGATTGGATCCGGCGCACGACCGCGGCGGCGGCGAGGGCGCGGGATCGCAGCGGCCGGTAGAGGTGGGTGTCGAAGCGGTGCGGGATCTCGCCCCGGTAGGAGACCGCGGCGACGAGCCCGCCGCGGCGAGTGACCTCGACCTCGCGCCGCGGCCGCAGCAGCGCCTGCAGGACGAGGACGAGCGGCTTCGTGAACCCGGCCGAGGTCCACTGCAGCGCCGGCTCGACCCGCTGGCCGCAGGCCCAGGCGGGGACCGGCGCCGCGCGGCGCTCGCCGCGCAGCCGCCAGGCGACCGCGGTCAGGGCGACGATGCCGAGCAGGAGCCAGGGCGCGGGCAGCGAGCCGGTCCCCGGCAGCTCGAGGCTCGGGTGGGCGGCGAAGGACGGCGCTCCCGGGGCCAGCTTCGCCAGCGCCGGCAGCAGCAGCCCCGGCACCGCGGCGAGGACGACGCAGACGCCCGCCAGGAAGAGCGGCGCGAGCCGCATCGCCGGGCCCGGCTCGACCGCGTCCGCCACCCGCGGGCGTCGCGGCGCGCCCAGCAGCACCTGTCCGACCGCCTTGACGAAGCAGAAGAGGGCGAGCGCCGCGGTGGCGGCGAGTCCCGCGGCGGCCACCCCGCCTGCCAGTCCCGTCCCCAGCGCCGGACCGAGGGCGACGTGGACGAGCGCCTGCAGCGTCAGCCACTCGGAGACGAACCCGTTCAGCGGCGGCACCCCGGCGATCGCGGCGGCGCCGAGGAGGAAGGCGGCGCCGGTCCACGGCATCCGCCGCAGGAGGCCGCCGAGGCGGTCGAGCTCGAGCGAGCCGACGGCGCGCTCGAAGGAGCCCGCGGCGAGGAAGAGGAGGCTCTTGAAGACGGCGTGGTTCAAGACGTGGAGAAGCGCCGCGGCGAAGGCGAGCGCCGCCCAGGTGCGGTCGCCCTCCCAGAGGAAGACAAGCGCGGCGCCGAGCCCGAGCGCGACGATGCCGACGTTCTCGATCGAGCTGAAGGCGAGCAGGCGCTTCAGGTCGCGCTGGACGAGGGCGAAAAGGACCCCGCCGAGCGCCGACAGCAGACCGGCCGCCAGCAGCACCATGCCGACCCAGAGCGGCACCGGCGCCGCCCACTCGAACAGGACCCGGATCAGGCCGTAGATCGCGACCTTCACCATCACCCCCGACATCAACGCCGAGAAGTTGCTCGGCGCGACCGGGTGGGCGCGGGGCAGCCAGGCGTGGAGCGGCATCAACCCCGCCTTGGTGCCGAAGCCGACCAGCGCCGCGACGAGCACCAGGGTCTGCACCGGCGCCCCCTGCGCGGTAAGTCCTCCGGGGTCGGTGAGGGCGCCGTAGTGGGCGAGCGCCAGCATGCAGATCCAGACCCCGGTGCCGCCGAGATGGGTGACGGCGAGGTAGACGAAGACGACGTGGCGGACCTCGGCGTCGGGACGGCGGACGAGGATCGCCGCCGCCGGCGCCAGCGTCATCAGCTCCCAGGCGGCGAGGAAGGTCGCCGGGTCACGGGCGGTGACGACACCGCCGAGCGCGAGCAGAAAGAGGCCGCCGAGCGCGACCAGCCACCGTTCGCGGGGGGCGCCGCGGAGGTATTCCCGGCCGTAGACGAGGGCCGGCAGCGCGACGAGCGCGATCGTGGCGAGGAAGAAGCCGCTGAGGCCGTCGACGCCGAGCGCCGGCGCGAGCCGGTCGTGGAAGCCCGCGCCGAGGGGCGCCGCGCCGCAGAGCACCGCGGCGCCGGCGGCGCCGACCAGGCCGATGCCGATGGCCTGCAGACCCAGGGCGGCGCCGGTCGGAAGGCGCAGCAGCGGCCCGCCCGTCCCCGCGAGGAGAGCGACGGCCCCGAGGACCGCCGCCGCTTCGGCCGCGCCCAACTCGCGGACCTACCGCGACCGGCTCTTCGTCGGCGAGGCGCCTTCCCCGGACGCCTCCTCCCCCAGCTCCCCCAGGAGCGCGTTCGCTTCCTCCAGATGCGACCCGATCACTTGCCGTGCGCTCTCCATCAGCTGGAAGATGCGCGGGTCGCGGACGCTGTAGTGGACGCTCGTGCCTTCCTTGCGCGCCTCGAGGATCCCCGCCCGGCGCATCGCGGCGAGGTGCTGGGAGGCGCTGCTCGAGTCGATCCCGAGCTCGGTCTGCAACTGGCCGACGGTCATCTCGCCGTCCCTCAGAAGCCCGATCGCGCGCACCCGGATCGGGTGACCGAGACTGCGGAAGAACTCCGCCTTCACCTGGTGGATCGGCAGGCCGCCGGCCACCCTGGTCTCGTCGCGCTTGGTCACCATCCGTTCTTAGCTTATCTTAAAAGGCAATAAGATTTGGGACGTCCATCGCGCCCGCCCCGCATGGCGTCGGCGGAGAACGTCGCTAGTCGAGCGGGACGTCGCGGTGCTTGACCCGGACGACGACGTCGTCGCGGTTCTCGAGGTCGCGCCGGATGCGGTCGGCGACGGTGACCGAGCGGTGCCGGCCGCCGGTGCAGCCGATCGCGATCGTCAGGTGGCTCTTGCCCTCGGCGACGTAGGCGGGGACGAGGAACTCGAGCAGCGGCATCAGCCGGCCGTAGAACTCGCCCGCCTGGGTCCCCGACTCGACGTAGCGGCGCACCGCCTCGTCCTGGCCGGTCAGTGGCCGCAGCTCGAGGTCGTAGTGCGGGTTCGGCAGGAAGCGGACGTCGAGGGTGAGGTCGGCGTCGCGCGGCGGGCCGTTCTTGAAGCCGAAGGTGAGCAGGGTGAGGGCGAGTTTCCCGGCCCGCTCGGTACCGAGCAGTTCCTCGGCAAGGCGCCTGCGCAGTTCGCCGCCGGTCAGGTCGGTGGTGTCGACGACGATGTCGGCGCGCTCGCGCAGCGGCGCCAGCAGCTCGCGCTCGGCCCGGATGCCGTCGACGATCCGCCCTTCCGGCGCCAGCGGGTGGCGGCGGCGGGTCTCCTTGTAGCGGTCGAGCAGGGTCGCCTCGTCGGCCTCGAGGAAGAGCAGCTTCGGCTCCGGGCCGTCGCGTTCGAGGTCGTCCAGCACCTGGAGCAGCTCGTCGAAGTACTCGCCGCCGCGCACGTCGGAGACGATCGCCGCGCACTCCACCCCGGAGCCCTCGTGGATGAAGAGCTCCCCCAGCCCGGCGATCATCCGCGGCGGCAGGTTGTCGACGCAGAAGTAGCCGCCATCCTCGAAGGCCGCGATCGCTTCCGACTTCCCCGCCCCGGAGTGCCCGGTGATGATCACCAGGGTCATCTCGCGGCGGGCTTTCGCCTCCTGTGCGGTGTCGGTCTCGCTAGCCAATTCGGTTCAGCTGCTCGTGGATCTCACGCCCAACTTTGCCAGGTAGGCCGGGCACCGACTCCAGTTCCTCCCGGGTGGCGGCGAGCAGCCGCTCCGGCGAGCCGAAATGTTGCAGCAAGGCACGCTTCCTGACCGGGCCGATCCCCTTCAGCTCGTCGAGCACCGAGCCGGTCATCGCCCGGTCGCGGCGGCCACGGTGGTGTTCGATCGCGAACCGGTGCGCCTCGTCGCGGACCCGCTGCAGGAGCTGGTTCGCCTCCGACTCGCGCGGCAGCTCGATCGGGTCGGCGCGGCCGGGGACGAAGACTTCCTCCTCGCGCTTGGCGAGGCTGAGGATCGTCACGCCGAGCTCGGCGAACGGCTGCAGCGCCCGCATCCCCGCCGCCAGCTGGCCTTTGCCGCCGTCGATCATGATCACCGCGGGCAGCGAGGAGAAGCTGGCGTCGCGTTTGCCGTCGTGCGGGGAGAGGTCGACCTGTTCGAGGTAGCGGTTCAGCCGCCGGGTCAGCACCTCCTCCATCGAGGCGAAGTCGTCGGGGCCCACACCGGCCCCGACACGAAAGTCGCCGCGCACTTTGAAGCGCCGGTAGTCGGACTTCTTCGGCGCGCCGCCCTCGAAGACGACCATCGAGGCGACCGTGTGCTCGCCGCCGATCGTCGAGATGTCGAAGCCCTCGATGCGGACCGGCAGCTCCTCCAGGTCCAGTGCCTCGGCGAGCGAGCTGAGGCTCTCGACCCGGCGGGCGCGGCGGTGCTCGCGGCGCAGCCGGTCCTGGTCGAGGGCGAGCTGGGCGTTGCGCTCGGCCAGCTCGCGCAGCCGGCGTTTGTCGCCGCGCTCGGCGGCGCGCACCTCGACCGGGGACCCGCGGCGCTCGCTCAGCGCCTCGGCGATCAGCGGCGCCCGCTCGCGCAGGTAGGGGCCGACGATGATCGTCCGCGGCATCGAGGGCGAGGCCGAGTAGTACTGGCCGATGAACTCCTCGGTGACCTCGGCGAGGTCGCGTTCGCCTTCGTTCTCGAGGTAGAAGCTCTGGCGCTCGGCGAGGATCCCGTCGCGGACCTGGAAGACCTGGGCGTTGGCGTCGGCGCCCTCGGCCGCGACGCCGATCAGGTCGGCGGTCCCGACCGTGCCGCCAGCGACGCGCTGGCGCTCGAACAGCGAGCGGATCGCTTTCAGCCGGTCGCGGTAGATCGCCGCCCGCTCGAATTCCTCCGCCCCCGCGGCCTCCGCCATTTTCGCTTCCTGCTCTTTTTCCACCTGGCGGTAGCGGCCGGAGAGGAAGTCGATGATCGCCTCGATGTTGCGGCGGTACTCCTCCTCGGTGACGTGACCGACGCAGGGGGCCCCGCAGCGCTTGATGTAGTAATCGAGGCAGGGGCTGCCGGAGCGGCGCCCCGGCTCGGCGCCCTCGCAGGTGCGGAACTGGAACAGTTTGCCGAGCAAGTCGAGCGTCTCGCGCAGCCTCTTGGCACTGCTGAAGGGGCCGAAGTAGGCGCGGTGGGCGCGGTGTTTCTCGCGGGTGAAGTAGACGCGCGGGTAGTCCTCGTCGAGGCTGACGGCGACGTAGGGGTAGGACTTGTCGTCGCGCAGGCGGATGTTGAAGCGCGGTCGGTGGCGCTTGATGAAGCTCTGCTCGGCGAGCAGCGCCTCGGCCTCGTTCGCCGTCACCAAGGTGTCGATCCGGTCGATCCGGCTGGTCAGCCGCGGCTCGCCGCCGGAGAAGTGGGAGGCGATCCGTTTTTTGATCGACCGCGCCTTGCCGACGTAGAGGAGCTCGTCGTCCTCTCCGTAGAAGAGGTAGACGCCCGGCTGGTCGGGCAGTTGGCGGCGCTGCTCGGCGATCCGCTCGGCGCGGCTGAGCGCCCCGCTTCCGTTCTCGGTCGGCATCACCTCAAAGGGTAGGCTCCCGCCCAGCGCGGCTTCCGAGGCCGGGTAAGACAGGGAGACCAGGAGGAGCCAGATGACCACCCCACCGGAGCTGAACACGCTGCTGATCGAGGTCGAGGGGGACCTCGCCACGCTCACCTTGAACCGGCCCGACGCGTTCAACGCGATGAGCCCGGAGCTGATCGGCGAGCTGATGACGGCGACGGCCTGGCTCGCCGACGAGGCCCGGATCCGCGCCCTGATCATCACCGGCGCGGGCGCCGCCTTCTGCGCCGGCGGCGACATCAACTGGTTCCGCAAAGGCATGGAGGACCCGGAGATCGACATCTCCGCCAACGTCCGCCGCGGCGCCGAGTCCCTCCACACCGCGATCGTCGACCTGCGCCGGATCGAGGTCCCGGTGATCGGCGCGATCAACGGCCCGGCGGCCGGCGCGGGCTTCTCGCTCGCCCTCGCCTGCGACATCCGCATCGCCGCCGACAACGCCTTCTTCGCCCCCGCCTACGGCCGCATCGGCGCCTCCCCGGACGGCGGCATGACCTACTTCCTCCCCCGCGTCATCGGCCCCGCCAAAGCCCTGGAGCTCCTCCTCGAAGACCCCAACCTCCCCGCCGCCGACGCCCTCGCCATGGGCCTCGTCACCGAGGTCGTCCCCGCCGACGACCTGATGACCCACGCCCGCGAGCGCGCCACCAAGCTCGGCCAGATGTCCCCCCACTACGTGAAGATGGCGAAGCGCCTGGTCGGCGTCAGCCTCGACAACTCGATCACCGAGCACCTCCAACTGGAACGCCACGGCATCGCCGACAGCATGGCCACCGAGGACGCCCAGAACGGCGTAGTCGCCTTCTTCGGCGGCGAGAAGCCGGAGTTTCACGGGCGGTAGTAGGGACGGCGCACTTCGGAGCCCCCCGCCGTCGGCGTTCGCACTTTCCCGTAGCCGGTACGGGGAACTGCGAACGCATCCGAGGGGACGGGCACTTCGAGACGCCCGCGGCCGGGGACGGCGGGCTTCGTGGCCCCCGCGGCGGGGACGGGTCACTTCGAGGCCCGTGCGGCCGGGGACGGTCGCGTCCTGGGCGTCTCGTGGCGGTCCTGG
>MKSH01000094.1:6379-15642 GCA_001898095.1 Solirubrobacterales bacterium 70-9
GGCCGGAGGGTGGAAAAGGTCGAGCTCGGTGGATCCGGGCCCCTACGGGGACGGGATCCACCGAGCTCGTCGCGCTCTCGACTTTCACCTTGCCAGGGCAGGGTGAAAGTCGAGTGCGCGTCCGGGACTCCTCAAGGGACGCGGAGTTCCGCACCGGACCCGCGCAGATCGTCACGGACCTCCGGCGTGACCCGCACGGGAGGCGCACCCTCGCCCCTCTCCCCGTGACCCGGCCCTCTCGTAGGCGGTCACAGCCTGCCCGGACCGCCTACGAGAGGGCCGGGTCCCTTCCCCGTCCCTTGCTCGTCCTTCCCCGCCCCCCACCCACGCCCGTCCCTCGCCACGCCCCGCGCCCTACTCCCGCCGGGCGGTGAAAAGCGCGACGGTGCCGTGGATAGCCACGGTGCGGTCGGGGAAGATCGCCGACAGGGCGGCGTCCAGCTCGGCGGGGCCGTCGGTGCGGTTGTCGAGGATGCCGCGGGCGTTGCTGATCGCGGTCGCCAGGTGGGCGGGCGGGTTGAGGTGGACGTCCTTGGCGAGGATCGTGGCGCCGAAGAGGGTGCCGCCGGGGGCGAGGGCGCGGTGGGCGTGCTCGAAGGCGACGGCCTTGGCGGCCATCGGGCCGGGCAGGCAGTGGAGGAGGTGGGTCATCGCGACCGAGTCGCAGGTGCCCGGTTCGAGGCGCCAGTCCTCGAGCACGTCGGCGCGGTGGGTGCGGGGCGCGTAGCGGGCGAGGCGCCGGGAGGCGGCGGCGAGGAAGCTTCGGGTGTAGACGGCCTGGCCGGCGTGGGCGGGATCGAGACGGTCGAGGGTCGCAGTCCGATCGATCATCGTCGGAAGCCTCCCTCGGCGTCGATCACCTGCCCGGTGACCCACGCGCTGTCAGCGGATAGGAGCCATGCGAGTACCGGGACGATATCGCCGGGTCGGCCCCATCGACCGGCGGGAAAGCGCGACGCGAGCGCCTCGCGCAGCTCCTCGGAGGGCCAGCCGGTGTCGACCGGGCCCGGGTTCAACGCGTTGACGGTGATCCCGCGGTCGGCGAGTTCGTCGGCGAGCGTGCGGGTGGCCTGGTGCACCGCGCCCTTACTGAGCACGTAGGGCAGCTCGCCGGGCATCGGGCCGAGGTGTTGGCCGGAGGTGAGGAGGACGACGCGACCGTCAGCGCGCGCGTCGTCGTGGCTCGCGGCGAAGGCCTGGACGAGGAGGATGGCGGCCCGCGCGTTGACCGCCCAGGCGCGATCGAGCTCCGCGGCGGTCAACGTCGCCAGCGACTGGTCGGAGCTGTGGGCGTGGTTGACGACCAGCGCGTCGACGGCCCCGAAGGCGTCGAGCGCCGCCTCGATCACCCGCCGCGGCGCGTCGGGATCGGCGAGATCGGCGTCGATCGAGCACAACCGCCCCGAGTCCTCGCCGAACCCGTCGAACACGACGGCGGGCGCCGGATCGCCGGCCGTCCGCTCGCCGTCAGGCGTCGAGTAGGTGTGGGCGAGGACGCGATAGCCGTCGTCGAGCAGGCGGCGGGCGGTCGCGAAGCCGATGCCCTCGACCCGCCCGACGCCGGTGACCACCGCGACCCTGCCGTCCACTGCGCCCCCGCCCCCGGACGACCTCCGGGCTCAGCCCGGAGGGGCCATCAGGCGGGTCACCGATTCGCCGACGAAACTCGGCTTCGGCGCCCCTTCGACGGTGATCGTGAACTTGGTCACCGCCTGCCACCAGCCGCCCTCGAGCTCGTCGAACGAGACCAGTTCGGCGGTCGCGCTGATCTGGCTGTCGACCGGCACCGGGGCCGGGAAGCGGACCTTGTTCCAGCCGTAGTTGACGGCGAGGGAGAAGCCGGTCGCCTGCATCAATTCTTTGCGGAAGCCGTCGGCGAGCGAGAGGGTCAGATTGCCGTGGGCGATCGTCGTCCCGTAGGGACTCTCGTTCTTCGATCGCTCCGGGTCGACGTGGATCCACTGATGGTCGCCGGAGACGTCGGCAAAACTGTCGATCAACTCCTGGGTGACGGCGCGCGAGGCGCTCGGCCCGATCTCCTGGCCGACGATCCCCTTCATCCCCTCGACGCCGTCGGCCTCGACTCCTGCCATCAGTCGGTCCACCAATCGTTGAGGACTTCGCCGTCGCCGTCATGCCGGGCGCCGACCGCGAGCAGGGAGATCCCGTCGGGCCCGGCCTCGAAGCTGCGGGCGACCTCGGGCGAGATGCGGATCGCGTCGAGCTCGACGATTTCGACGATCTCGTCGTCCATTTTCATCAGCCCCGAGCCGGCGATCACCACGTAGATCTCCTCCGCCTCGTCGTGTTTGTGGGCGAACGGCATCCGCACGCCGGGATTCAGCTTCAGGTGGCTGAGGCCGGTGCGCTCGGCGTTGAGCTCGTCCTTGGCGAAGCGGACTTCGCCCATCTCACCGAAGCCGAAGTCCGGCGCGACGTCTTTCACCTCGCTGAGGTTCTTGTGCGTATAAGCAGCCATTTCCGTTCCTCTCTCTCGGGTCCCTGTTGACTCGTTCCGTAGCCTACGAGGCATGCCCGTCCCCGTCGGTCGAATCCTCTCCCGATCCCAGATCGACATGCTCGCCAAACATGGCGAGGAGCGGACCGCGGAGGTCGGCGAGGTCCTCTTCGAAGTCGGCGACGAGGTCTACCCGTTCATCGCGATCCGTGCGGGCGAGGCGGCGATCCTCGACGCCAACGGCCACGAGATCGTCCGCCACGGGGCGCTCGGCTTCCTCGGCGAGATGAACCTGCTCTCCGGCCAGACCGTCTTCCTCACCGCGGTGGTCACCGAGCCGATGCGCTATGTCGCGGTCGAGCGGGAAACGCTGCGCTCGCTGCTGTTCGAGGAACTGGTTCATCAGGTCGGACATCAGGCGGGCCTGGGCGCCGATCGCTTCGGCCGGGTCGAAGGGGTCCTCCAGGCCGTATGAAGCGGCCGTCCCCGGCATGAATTGCGCAATCCCGACGGCGCCCGCGGGCGAGACCGCGAACGGGTTGAAGTTGCTCTCCGCGAAGGGGCGACGTCCGCGTCCGGCGCCGTCACCGCGTTGCCGGCGTCGGAGCAGGGCGCAGGACCTGGGCGGCGCAGGGATCTTCAGGCAACGATGGATCGTCGATGCCCGCGGGCTCTGTCCGGCTCATGGGTCAGTAAGAAGAGGATCTTCTTCCTGTCGTTCGTTCTGGACTTCTCCGGCGAATCGCCCCGGTCGGCCCCCTATTCGACCGAGGCGCGGGTGCTGCCGAGCTTCATCCCGCCGTGGTACAGGGTCACCGACTGGAACATGCCGACCTTGCGGTAGTTCTGGATGACGACGAAGTTCGGTCCGCCGTCGTTGCTCCCGTCGAGCGTCTTCATGTTCAGCCGGGTGGTCGGCCCGAGACGGTCGGGGTTGTGGCTCGACCGGGCGAAGAAGTCGACCTGGCTGCCGTTGATCCAGAGTTCGATGAAGCCTTCGGCGGCGAGCTTCTCGTGCACCAGGTAGGTGATCCACCTGCCTCGTTCGAGCGGCATTTCCCAGGGGATGTCCCAGTCGTAGGTGCCGTTGCGCTGCCAGCGAAGGGTGCTGCCGACCGCTTCGATCTCGAACGGCGGGGTGCCGTTCCAGGGCGGCCCGTAGGCGCCCTCGACGATGTTCAGCCACTGCGGGATGAAGGCCGGGAACCCTTCGACCGGGAGGAAGAATCTGCCGCTCCACCAGAATTCCTGACCCGGTTCGATCGTGTCGGGGCTGAGCAGCTGGGCGCGCGGGTTTTCGGTCGGCGTGATCGGCGCGACGTCCTGGTCGGAGACCGTCATCTTGATCACTTTTTCCGGGCCGCCGGCCGGGTCCGGCACTTCGGTCACCGCGCCGGGGGCGGACTGGTTGAGCCAGAAGCTGCTGATCGCGGGGCTGAAACCCATCCCCGTGGCCTGGGCGGTCGGGATCGGGGCGCTCCTCGAGGCAGAGGATTCCCCGCCACTCGCGTCCTGCGGCGTCGTCACCGGTTCCGAGATGTCGACGGAGGAGCCGGATGAGGGGTTCGAGAAGATGCGGCCTCCAAAGCCAGACGGACTGAGGAACGAGCGGCCCATCGCCCTGCCGGACTGGCCTTCGGGTCCGCGTGGATCGGGCTCTGCCTTCGGACCCCGTGGTCCCGGGGCGCCCGGATGACCCCGAAGACCTCGGCGCCCGATCAGGCCGTCTCTCCCGCGGGGTCCGGCGGGCCCTTCCCGGGCCAGCAGCGTCACCCCCGACCCTATGGCCGCGCTCACGACGCACACACCGAGGATGAGAGCGACGAGCTTGCGCCCCTGCATCGGTCAATCGTAGGGGGCGCGCAATGTCGGCAGGCGCGCTCAAAAGGACCCGCCGACTCTGAACCTGATCGCGACCGGCGCCCACTGCCAGTGATCCCTAGGAGGCTTGCGCGAAACTCGCCAGGCAAGCTGCAACGCGGAATCCCGGGTTAGCGATGGAGACCCAAGGACGTCAGAACTGGTCCCCCTCCCTACGACGCCTCGGCCGCGGCGACAGGAGGTGCCCCTCAACGTCGGCGTCGCGACGATCGGAGGCTCGGGTCGCCGGTCCTCGACGCCCGGATCCCCTCCGCGGGGTCGGTGGACGAGGCGGCGCGATGCCGGCCTTGCGCAACGAGGTCGCGACCGCGCCAAATACGCGAGCGGCCTCGACATCACCGGCTCGGCCGGCAGTGCCTTCGCGTCGGGAAGGCGCGACAGGTGCACGAAAGTCGAGGTATCGAGGATCCCCCGCTCGAAGGGGCGCGAGCGCGCGCCGATCAGCTCAACCCAAGCATCTCGTCGAGGTCGTCGGGGAACAGCTCGTCGATGTCTTCCCGCAGCGCAACGGCGTCCACGGGCGGCAGTCGCCGTGCGCGCTCCAGCAAAGCATCTGCCGAGAGCGGTGGCCGCAGCGGCTGCAGTTCCGCCACCGGCGTGCCGGACCGGGTGATGATGATCCGCTCACCGCGGGCGGCTCGATCGACCACCTCTCCGCCTTCGTTGCGTAATTCTCGGATCGTCACGTCGGCCATGTGACGCAGGGTATTACCAGTGATACATAGGGTCTCCGTCACGAGATCAGCCTCACTTCGAAGGTCGGGGCGGGGATGACGCCGGCGCCCCCGAGCAGGGCCATGATGCGGGCGACGTAGGCGCTGGTCTCCGGGATCGCGGGTACGCAGGAGCAGGCTTCGACCGGGGCCGGGCCTGCGTTGTAGGCGGCGAGGGCGAGCTCGGGGGAGCCGAACTGGTTCATCAGGTCCGACATCAGGTGGGCCTGGGCGCCGATCGCTTCGACCGGGTCGAAGGGATCCTCCAGGCCGTAGGAGGCCGCGGTGCCGGGCATGAATTGCGCAATCCCCACGGCGCCCGCGGGCGAGACCGCGAACGGGTTGAAGTTGCTCTCCGCCATCAGCTGCGCGGCGAGCAGCGCCGGCGAGACGTTCCACTTGGCCGCCGCCTCGACCAGGGTGTCGCGAAAGCGCGGCGGGACGAAGCCCGGCAGCGCCGCGGCGCCCGTCGAGGCGACATCCGAACCTGCACCGCTCACCGCGTTCCCGGCATTCGAGCAGGGCGCGGGCGGGCGATCGAAGCCCATGTGCCAGGCCTCCCAGCTATATCTCTGGGTGAAGCCGAAGCGGCTACCGTTGGCGTCGATCCAGGCGTAGGCGGATTCGGGGCCGAGGTCGAGCTCGGTCGCGCAGCGGTGCAGCGAGGTCCCGGGCGGGGCCACCCATTTCGGGTCGGGATGGGCAGCGAAGAGTTCGGCCTGTTCGGCGTCGGAGCGGAATCCCGAGACGACGATCAGGTCGATCCCGGCCGCCGCCGCCGCTGCGGCCATCTGGTCGTACGCCGCCGCCACATCGGGGCGCATCCCCTTGCCGTCGCGGTAGACGAGTGGGCCGCTGTAGCCGCCACCACTGGCGATCGCCGGGCCGCCGCCACCGGCTGCGGTGACCGGCGGCGCCGCTTCGGCTTCGGCGCTCGCTTCGACCCGACGCCGCCCGGCTCCGACATCGAGCTTCGCGACCACCGTGGCCCGCGCCCGCAACGGGGCGAAGGAGGAGCGGTCGGGGAAGGAGATCCGCACCCGCCGCGGGTCGACGTCGTTGTGATCGGCGGCTGCCGCGGCGGCATCGCGGGCACGCGCGAGGTAGGTGGACTTGCCGAGGTGGGACGGGTTCGGCGCCCCGTTCGGCAGGCGCGGCGGCGAGAGCAGCTTCGGCAGGTCGTCGCGCATCGAGCGCACCGCGGAGATCGCCGCCAGGTCGGCGGCCCGCTGGGCGCGCCCCTTGCCGGTGACCGCGCCGGCGATCGCGACCAACGCCAGCGCCGCGGCGATCAGGGCGAAGCAGGCGCCGATCGCCAGCACCAGCGCCTGGCCGTCCTCCCCACCCCCGACGGCGCGGAGCCTCCGAACCTTCCCGACGCCCCGTCCGTAACCCGAGCAGCCATTCCTGACGAAGGAGTCGATCCGATGCACCAGACCAGCAGCAAGTCGCGCCGCGGGCGCAACGTCGTCGCCCTCATGCTCGCCGCCGTCCTCGCGATCAGCGCGATGGCCGTGCCGATGGCGCTCGCCCGGGGCAGCAAGACGGTCGCCGGCGAGGCCACCGCCCCCAGCCTTCACAAGAGCGTCCTCACCAACACCAAGGGCCTCACCCTCTACACCTTGAGCGGCGAGAAGAACGGCAGGTTCATCTGCACCGGCTCCTGCCTGAAGTCCTGGCCGCCGCTGCTGGTCGCCGCCGGCACCACGCCGAAGGGCCCGGTCGCGCTCGGCACGATCAAGCGCCCGGAAGGAAAGATCCAGGTCACCTACAAAGGCGCACCGCTCTACACCTTCGCCGGCGACAGCAAGAAGGGCGAAGCGAACGGCGAGGGGCTGAAGGACGTCGGCGTCTGGCACGCCGTCACCCCCTGATGGTCGATTGCGCGACAGCGTGCGACCGGGGGTGCGCCCGGCCAAGCGGATCAAGGACGCAGGGTGCGCCTTTGCCGGTGGCAAAGGCAAGCCCGAGGACGCCGAGCCGCGCGGTGCCGGGTGTGCCAGCCGGGCGTGCGTTGTCGCGGAATTGATCATCTAGACCCAACGTCGAGGAGACGCCTGACCAGCGACTCCGGCAGCCCGCCGGAGTCGCTGCCGAGGGCGCCGAAGCCGGCCCGCCGCTCGGCCACCCAGCCGAGCCGGCGCTTCAGCACGGCGACGCGGAGGCCGCGCTCGAGCAGGTCCCCGACGGCCAGCGCGACCAGCGCCCGGTCGGCGGTCAGGTCGGCCCGTAGGAGGGCGGCGTCGGGACGCGGAGCGGCGGGCGTGTCGAGCATCGATTGGAGGTGCCCTGGGGCCACGTGGACCACGGCGACGCCGCCGCGGGCCACCGTGACCGCGATCCCCGCCGCGGCGAGACCGTCCTCGTCGGCGGCGACCGAGAGGTGACAGACCTCCCCCCGCGCGGCCGGACGCAGGCGCGGCAGGCGGGCCGCGAGCCGTTCCTCGAGCCGGTGCGCGGAGGCGGAGGCGATCAGGGTCGGCCGCGGCACCCGGCCGCCGACGTCGACCAGCAGCGCCGCCGTCTCGACCCCGGAGCCGGCGCAGGAGAGTGCCGCGGCAGCACCCCGGGACCCCTCCGCCCCACCGACCGCCGCGACCACGACCACGCTCCCCCGGCGCGGCGCCTCGAAGACGCCGGGCGATCCTCCCGAGGCCCCGTTCTGGCCCTCCCGACCACGGGGCTGAAGGACGACGGGGCCGAACTCCTCAGGCGCCTCGTCCATGCGCTCTGGCGCCTCCGGACGCGTCCAGGCGGCCCTCACCAGGTCACCGGGACCCGTCTGCGATGCAGGTTCGGGCGAGCGTCGGGCGCTCATTCGGCCGACCTCGCGCTGGCGCTGCTGGTCACCGCCAGGCGATCGGCGATCGAGCCGAACGGCGACGGCGGGCGCAGGCGGACCGAGACCTCCTCGCCCGCAACCGAGACCGAGACGTCGTCCTCCGCCCAGCCTGGCAGGGCCTGTCGGGCAGCTTCCGCGGCCGAACCGCCCTCGGCAAGGGCCAGCGCCCCGGCCTCGGCGGCGCCGTCGGCAAGCGTCAGCGCGTATCCCGCCGCCAGCAGCTGGAGGCAGATCAGCGCGGCGAGCAGCAGCGCCGGGACCGCGGCGACGAGTTCGACGGTCGCCTGGCCCTCCTCGCTGCGGAGGAGCCGCTCATCCATCGCCGTCCCCCAGCCCGCTTCGCGCCCCGACCTTCACCTCGGGCAGCTGCGGCAACAGCGTCGGGACCGGGACCTTCACCTCGATGCCGCCCGCGCCGTCGTCTTCTTCCTCGACCTCGGCGCCGTCGCGCATCGAGCTCGGCAGCGCCTGCCGCGCGGCGGACTTCGGGTCGGCGCCCACCAGCGCCGCCCGAGCTCCGGCCCGCGCGGCCACGCTCGCCGACCAGAGAGCCTGGCCGGCGAGCGCTATCTGGGCCGCGACGGCGAGCGCCAACAACAGAAAGGGGATCGCCGCGACCAGCTCTACCGAGGCGGTCCCCTCTTCCCCGTGACCCGTGTTGTCAGCGCTCTGGGGTGGCACGAGGACCACCCTGAACGGGAAATGCGCGCCCGTGGTGCGCGCAACGGATCAATTCAGGATCAATTGTGTGACGGAAGCGAAACGCTCCCGCCGCCGCGCCCTAATAGGCGCTCGCGTCGCTCCAGATCCGCCAGATGGCGACGATCGAGCCGGCCAGCAGAACCACCCACAGCAGCGTCCCCGGTCCGGTCGACCAGAGCTTGTCCTGACCCGCCACCAGCAGCGCCAGCATCCCGAACGCCCCGTAGAAGATCGCCCGCCGCCCGTCGCTCAGCGTCGCCAGCGTCAGCTGGTTCTGACGGCTCAGCGTGTAGAGCATCCAGCTGATCCCGGCGAGGAAGGCCATCGCGATCGCGGTGATCACGGCGTCGACCGCGTTGCCCCCGCCCGGCAGGAAGGCGACCCCGAGCGCCAGGAGCATGATGATCGCGACGTTTCGCGCGGCTTTCATCTCACAAATCGTACTCCGATGTCACTTGCTGGTCATCACGACGACGCCGATGACCACCGCCGCCAGAACCGCCAGCAGGGCGACCGCGGCGACACCCACCGCCGCCCCCGCCGCGACGCGCCGTTCTTCCTGGCTCAGATCGGTGAAACGGGCCGCGCCCCAGATCGCGACCGAGAAGATCGCCGTCACCCCGATCCCCGCCACGGTGGCGAAGACGACCGTCTGCACCAGCTCCTT
>MKSH01000094.1:15677-18554 GCA_001898095.1 Solirubrobacterales bacterium 70-9
GCCGCCAGGGCCAGCACCGTCACCACCACCGGCCCGACCGCGCCGTTGCCGAAGATGCTGGTGAAGCCATAGGCGAGCGCCCCGATCGCCGCCGCCGCGGGCAGCGTCAGCACCCAGGCGGTGATGATGTTCCCGGCCACGCCCCAGCGCACCGCGGAGAGCCGTTTCGCCGCCCCCGCCCCCATCACGCCGCCGTTGATCACGTGCGTCGTCGACAGCGGGAAGCCGAAGTGGGTCGAGGTGAGGATCACCGCCGCCCCCGCCCCCTGCGAGGTGAATCCCTGCGCCGCGTCCATCTTGATGATCCGCGTGCCGGTCGTCTTGATGATCCGCCAGCCGCCGCTATAGGTGCCGAGCGCGATCGCCAGCGCCGAGGAGGCGATCACCCAGATCGGCGGGTCGGCGCCCGCCCCGAGCGTGCCGTTGGCGATCAGCGCCAGGGTGATGACCCCCATCGTCTTCTGCGCGTCGTTGGTCCCGTGCGCCAGCGCCAAGAGCCCGCCGGAGATCACCTGCCCGTACTTGTAGCCGCGGCTGACGAGCCCCGGCCGCTGCTTGCCGATGATCCGGTAGGCGAGCCCGATCGACGCCCCGGCGACGACGAACGCCAAGAGCGGCGCGACCACCGCCGGCACCAACACCTTGCCCAGCAGCCCTTCGGCGATCACCACGTGGAAGCCGTCCGCCGCCACCGCCGAGCCGACCACGCCGCCGATCAGCGCGTGCGAGGAGCTCGAGGGCAGGCCGAAGTACCAGGTGACGAGGTTCCAGGCGATCGCCCCGATCAGCCCGGCGAAGACGATCGTCGGCGTGATCGCGGCGGCGTCGACGACGTCGTTGGCGACCGTCGCCGCGACCGAGATCGAGATGAACGCGCCGACGAAGTTCAGCAGCGAGGCGACCGCGATCGCCACCTGCGGCCGCGCCGCCCCGGTCGAGATCGAGGTGGCGACGACGTTTGCCGTGTCGTGGAAGCCGTTGGTGAAGTCGAAGGCGAGGGCGGTGCCGATGACCAGCACCAAGATCACGTCGGAGGTCACTGCCGGGGAACCTATCCGGTCCGTTTACATACTTGTTACACGCCCCCAAATCCCCCATTCCCAAGCGCCTTAGCGGCGCCCAGGGGCCGACTGGCAAGGACGCAGGGAGCGAGCCGAGGGGAGCGCACTCCAGTGCGTGACCCGAAGGCGAGCGACCGAGGACACCGCCAGGCGGTTCCTGGGCGCCGCTAAGAGTTCTTGATGACGATGCCCTCGAGAATCTGCGCCGCCTTCTCGGTCGCGTCGATCGCCTCCTCGAGTACGGCGAAGATGTCCTTCCAGCGGATCACGGCCATCGGGTCGATCGCGTCCGTGAACAGGGCCGCGACGGCGTCGCGCGAGATCCGGTCGCCTTCGTTCTCGAGTCGGTGCACCTCGATCCAGTACTGGTCGAGATCCTTGAACGAGGGCAGGTTCTCCAGTCCCTCGGCGAGCGCCTCACAGGACTTCACCAAGACGCCGGTCAGCGCTCCGGCCTGGTCCATCGGCGCCTCCACCTGGTAGAGGCCGAGGAAATCCGCCGCCTCCTCGGTGAAGTCGACGATGTCGTCGAGCTGGGTCGCGAGGCCGTAGATGTCCTCGCGGTCGATCGGCGTGACGAACGTGGTGTTCAGCCTTTTGATGATTTCGTGGGTGACTTTGTCGCCCACGTGCTCGGCTTCGACGATGTCCTGCTGGAGCGTCCCGGCGTCGGGCCACTCGCGCATCAGCTGGTCGAGCAGGTGCGCCGAATGCACGCTGTTCTTCCCCGCCTCCACGAAGAGATCGAAGAAGGTCTGATCGTGGGGGAGGAGCGAGAAGCGCGCCACCTGGGTCATCCTAGTGGCCATCCCAGATCCTCGGGGTCAGCCCGCCGCCGTCAACTGCTCGGCCGCGCGCGTCGCCGCCCGCTCCCGCAGCTCCGCCTGCACGACCCGCCGCGGCTCGCCCTCGGCCCGCACGATCCGCGTCCAGCCGCCGTCCGCGCCGAGCTCCCAGGCGTTCGCGTTGTCGGCGAAGCAGCGCTCCAGCACTTCCATCATCTCCTCGCGCAGCAGCGGGTCTTCGACCGGCGCGACCAGCTCGACCCGGTTGTCGAGGTTGCGCGGCATCATGTCGGCAGAGCCCATCAGCACCCGGGTCTCCTCGCCGCGACGGAAGGTGTAGACGCGCGAGTGCTCGAGGAAGCGGCCGACGATCGAGACCACCCGGATGTTCTCCGACACCCCCGGCACGCGCGGCTTCAGACAGCAGATCCCGCGCACGTTGAGGTCGACCGGCACGCCCGCCTGCGAAGCCCGGTAGAGCGCCTGGATGCAGCCTGCGTCGACCAGCGAGTTCATCTTCAGCGCGATCCGCGCCTCTTCGCCCGCCTCGTGGGCGGCGATCGTCGCGTCGATCTCGGCGACCAGCCGGTCGCGCATCGTCGTCGGCGCCACCAGCACTTTGCGGTAGCTCCCCGGGCGCCCGTAGCCGGTGAGGAAGTTGAACATCTCGGCGACGTCCGCGCCGATGTCCGGATCGGCGGTGAAAAGCCCGAAATCGGTGTAGAGACGCGCGGTCTTGGCGTGATAGTTGCCAGTCCCGATGTGGACGTACTCGCGCACCTGCTGGCCCTCGCGCCGCGCCACCAGGATCGCCTTCACGTGCGTCTTCAACCCCGGGATCCCGTAGACGACGTGGACGCCCGCCTCCTCCAGCGCTTTCGCCCAGTGGATGTTCGCCTCCTCGTCGAAGCGCGCTTTCAGCTCCACCATGCAGACCGCCTGCTTGCCGCGTTCGGACGCGCGGATCAGGGACGGCACCAGCGGCGAGTCGTCGCTCGTCCGGTACACGGTCTGCTTGATCGCGATCACGT
>MKSH01000095.1:0-424 GCA_001898095.1 Solirubrobacterales bacterium 70-9
CGCCTACGGACTGTCCAATTTGGACGGTCGGGCTTTCGAGCAGGTCGAGGAGGAGCTTGGTGCCGCGATCGTCGTCGATGACAAGGTCGCCGCCCTCTCGGTGCTCGGGTTCGGATCGGCGGTGCCGCGATGAGGATCTCGGTGCGAGGAGGCGTCTTCGACCTGGCCCCAGAGGAGGTCGACGATCTGCGCGAGCAACTGAGCGTCGAAGCGGTGACAGACGGTCACCGCCTGCTCTCGACCTCGGAGGCGGCGGCGCTGCTCGGGAAAAGCGAGGACTTCTGCCGACAGCACGCGGCGGCGCTCGGTGGCCGCAAACTCACCGACTCGCCGAAAGCGCGCTGGGTGTTCGACCCGGCGACGTTGATCTCTTCCGGTAAATCACCGGAAGAGACCGATCCGGTGATTCGCCGGATCGAGCGGC
>MKSH01000095.1:524-7468 GCA_001898095.1 Solirubrobacterales bacterium 70-9
CGCCGACCGAGGGCCTGGACAAAGGAGGGTGTACTCCGATGCCGTTGCCGCAGAATAGCCGGGAGGGACGAGAGCTTTCGTCGCTCGCGAAAGAGATCCGCGACGAGAATTCAGCCGCCGAAAGGGATGCGCTTTCAGCCGTAGCCCACGCCCGCCGCGCCGGTGAGCTGTTGATCGAGGCCAAAGCCGCGGTCGCTCACGGCGAGTGGGGTTCTTGGCTGTCGGAGAACGTCGACTTCTCCCAACAGTGGGCGGCGAGCCTGATGCGGGTGGCCAAGGCACCGGCTGCCCAAATTGAAAGCGCGGTTTCAGTTCGGGGCGCGCTGAAACAACTTGCTCCTCCTCCGAAAGCGGAAATCAAGAGTGGCATCGACCCGGTGGTTGAGGCCGTTGTCAAAGAGGCGATCAAACTAGGCCTGGATGGTCCGGTGAATCGGGCGACGCTCGAAGCGAAGGATCCAGCCGAGCTTTTCGACTACGCGGAGGCGGTAGATGCCCTGCGTCAGAAATTGCACGACGCAATGACTCCCTTCGAGCGTTATTGGCTCCGTCACAAGGGATTTATTCGACCGGAGAACGTCGAGGCGCTCGAAGAGACCTGCGAGGTCGCCGGGATGAAGCCGATGATCGAGATCCTCGACGACGAGTATGTGTGGGTCGGCTACGTCCCAGTCGACGCCGATGGCGAGATCGCAAATCCACTGACCTTTCACCCCGGGTGGGCGCACTATTGCCGACACGTCCTTGGAGACAAGGTCCGCTTCGCGACCGAGGAGATGATGCCCTACACCGGACCTGTGACGGAGCAAGAGGAGGTCAGTCGTGGGTAGGCCCGCAACCGGCTCCGTCGTCGAACCGAGGGGCCCCCGCAAGAGCTGGGCGATCAGGTTTCGGGTCAACGGAGTTCGGCAGAACATCACGCTCGGCCGGAGCGAGGACGGCTGGACCCGGCGCAAAGCCGAGCATCAGCTTGAGGAAGAACTAGCGGCTGTCCGGCTGGGGCTCTGGAAACCGCCAAAGGCAGCGTCGGCTATCGAGCTACCGACCGACGAACAGACCTTTCACGAGTTCGCGGAATCCTGGTTCGAGGCGGGCCGGCAGGAATGGTCGGAGCGGACGATCCGCGATTACCAGCAGACGCTGGAGTTGCACGTCCTCCCGTTCTTTGGCGAGATGCGCCTCGGTGAGATCACGATCGAAACCGTCGACCGGTTCCGCACGAAGAAGCTGAGCGAAAAGAAGTTGGCGGCGGCGCAGATCAATAAGTGCATTAAGAGGGTCTCGCAGATCCTTGGCGTCGCGGAGGAATACGACATCGTCCCGCGCAATGTGGCACGGGGGAAGAAACGCAAGGCGAAGGAGCCTGCGGTCCGCAAGACGTGGATTGAGCCCGAGCAGGTGATGACCCTGATCGAGGAGTCGAAGCCGTTCATCAAACCGGTGGTTGCGGTCCTGCTCGGCACCGGCCTGCGCCCGGGCGAGTTGGTCGCGCTCGACTGGGGCGATGTCAGCCTCGGGTCGGCGACGATCACGGTCGGCAGGGCCAAGACGGACACCGGCAGCTACCGGGAGATCGACCTACCGGCGGGAGTCGTCGAGATTCTTGGCGAGTGGTGGGGAAAGAGCGAGCAGATCCGGGCGGAGTGGAAGCGGGAGCACGGGGGAGAGGAACCTCTGTTCCTGACGAAGGTCGAAGGCGGTCGCTATTCCGGGCAGCTACGCCGGCAGACGGAGGCGAACGTCAGTCGCAGGCTGAAGACGTCGATCAAACGGGCAAACGTGAAGCTGGGCGAGCGGGGTATCGACCCGATCAGCGACAAGGTGACGCCCTATAGCTGCAGGCGCACCTACGCGAGCATCCGGGCGGCCCTCGGCGATGACCCGCTCTATGTCTCCGAACAGATGGGCCACAAAGACGTGCGGTTCACGCTCAACGTCTACAGCCGCGCCGTCAAGAGACGCTCTAAGCTGTCCGACGCTTATCGGACAGAGTTCGACCGGGCACTCGACTGGGCGAAGCTGCCGACCTCGAAAGGCAACGTTTGGGCACAAATGGGCACAGACGACGCGGAGGCGGTAGCGAGTGAGGTTGAGGGCGCGGAGGATTCGGCTCTATAAGCCACGCCTGGCGCCTTGGCGGAGTGGCTACGCAGCGGCCTGCAAAGCCGTTTACACCGGTTCGATTCCGGTAGGCGCCTTTTCGTCCGGCAGGGATCCGGATCAACTGCGAGTCGCGATGCAACTGGTTTGCTGACGCATTCCTCGCCCATGGAGACCGCGACGCGTTCTCCCCCGCGCCGTCCTGGCCTCTGAGGGGCCGGGCGACGCGTCGCCGTTCGGAACGGCATCGCCGTCGGCTTTTGTTATCTTACGGCCTGGCTAACAGATCGTCAGACGAACTGTCGAAATGGGTCGATCTGCGGATGGTGCCTCGGGGGAGGCTCCGAGGAGAGGAAACGGGATGCCGGGAAGGGTCGAAGGCAAAGTCGCGTTGGTGACGGGCGGCGGCTCGGGAATCGGGCGGGCGATCTCGATCGCGCTCGCCGCGGAGGGGGCGACGGTCGTCACGACCGACATCGATGGCACCGCTGCCACGGCGACCGCGGCGCTGATCGAGGCGAGCGGGGGAACCGCCACGGCGATCGCCCAGGACGTCACCTCCGAGCCGGGATGGGAAGACGCGGTCGAGACGGCGCTCTCCGCGCACGGGAAGCTCGACGTGCTGGTGAACAACGCCGGCATCTACATCATCTCGGCCCTGTCCGAGACCACGCTCGACGACTGGAATCGGTTGATGGCGGTCAATGTCACCGGGGTCTTCCTGGGGATGAAGCACGGCTCGGCGCCGATGGTCGCCGCGGGGGGCGGCTCGATCATCAACATGTCGTCGATCGCCGCCCGCATGGGCGCCCCCGACCACACCCTTTATGGCGCCTCGAAGGGTGCCGTCTGCGTGATGACCAAAGACGTGGCGCTCGAGCTCGCGGCGGCGAAGGTGCGGGTCAACTCGATCCACCCGAGCTTCGTCAACACCGCGATGGCCAGATACGGCGCGGCGGCAGCCGGGGCCAGCGTGGAGGAGCTGGGTGCCGTCTATCCGCTTGGCCGGATCGGCGAGCCCGAGGACGTGGCGGCGGCTGCCCTCTTCCTCGCCTCCGACGAGTCCAGCTACATCACCGGCTCCGAACTGATCGTCGACGGCGGGGTCGACGCCGGCTTCGCGAGTCTGACCTAGGCCGGCAGTCCCAACGCTTCGACGCTCGAAAAAGAATCAACCCCGAAATCCAGGAGGACCGGAGATGGCCCAAGCGGCCGACAAACACACCACCGGCGGCGGGTCCAGCCTGGACTTCGACGCGATCGTGATCGGAGCCGGCTTCGGCGGCCTGCGTACGTTGCTGGAGCTTCGCGACAAGAGCGGGCTGTCGGTGAAGGTGTTGGAGGCAGGCGAGGACGTCGGTGGCACCTGGTACTGGAACCGCTATCCCGGGGCCCGCACCGACACGGAGAGCTGGGCCTACTGCCTCTCCTTCGACGAGGAACTGCTCGACGAGTGGAACTGGAGCGAGCGGTTCACCACTCAGCCGGAGATGGAGCAGTACTTCCAGGCGCTCAGCGACCGCTTCGACCTGCGCAAGGACATCCAGTTCGGGACCCGCGTCACCGAGGCGGCGTTCGACGAGGACGCCGACGCCTGGCGGGTCTTCACCGATGCCGGTGAGACGCTCGGCTGTCGGTTTCTGATCAGCGCTGCAGGCGTGCTCTCGATCACCAGCGATCCGCCCTTCCCGGGGATCGAGGAATTCGCCGGCGAGTGGTACCAGACCTCGCTCTGGCCACAGGAGCCGGTCGACTTCGGCGGCAAGCGGGTCGCCGTGGTCGGCACGGGCGCCACCGCGGTCCAGGTCATCCCGGAGGTCGCCTGTCAGGCGAAGCACCTGACCGTATTCCAACGCACTCCCAATTTCGTGATGCCGGCCCGCAACCATCCGCTGCGTCCGGCCCAGATGGAGGAGATCAAGCGAACCTACGGTGAGATCTGGGAGCAGGTCGGCACGCAGGCGTTCGCCTTCCCGATGGACTCCGCCGGCCGGGTCTCGACCGAGATCACGGACCCCGCCGAGCGGCGTCGCGTGTTCGAGGCCGGCTGGGAGGCGGGCGGTTTCCGCTACGTGTTCGAAACCTTCGACGATCTGTTCGTCGACGAGGCGATCAACGAGGAGGCCGCGGAGTTCGTGCGGGACAAGATCCGCACGATCGTCAAGGATCCGGAGACGGCCGAGCTCCTCTGTCCGACCACCCACCCGCTGGGCGGCAAGCGGGTGCCGCTCGGTCACTTCTACTACGAGACCTACAATCGCGAGAACGTCGAGCTGGTGGGCGTGCGCGACAACCCGATCGAGGCGGTCACGCCGGGCGGGATCCGGCTCCACGACGGGAGCGAGCACGAGGTCGACGTGATCGTCTTCGCGATCGGGTTCGAGGCGGTCACCGGGGCGCTGGCCGCGATCGACATCCGGGGACGAGGCGGCCGCGACCTTTCCGACCGGTGGGCTGACGGCGCCGCCGCCTACCTGGGGCTTGCCACCGACGGGTTCCCCAACCTGTTCGCGATCCTCGGGCCGCAGAGCCCGTTCTCCAACATGCCGCCGATGATCGAGCGCCAGGTGGAGTTCATCGGCGGCGCGATCCGGCGGATGCGCGACGAGGGGGCGGCGCGGATCGAGGCGACGGCCGATGCGGTCGAGGCCTGGAGTGCGGAGTGTCGCGCCGGCCTCGAGGCGACGGTGATCCCAGGCGGGCTCGACGATCGACCGTGGTTCCTCTCCAGGCTTCCGGACGGACGGACCAACGTCCTCTTCTACTTCAGCGGAGTCGAGGCTTACCGGGACGAGCTGCGGTCCAGCCTGGGCAACGGCTTGTCGGGCTTCGAGCTCTCCTCGGCGGCGGCAGCGGTGTCGGGCGGCTGAGCGCGGTGGGATCGACGGAGACCCACGGCGGGGAGACGGACGCGAAGATGACGAGCGTCGACGAGCTCGCCCGCTCCTATTGGGAGGCCGAGCAGAGGCGCGATATCGCGGCGATCGTCGAGCACTTCGCCGCGGACGCCGTCTGGCGCGGCCCGGGAGCCTTGGAGTTGCACGGTCGCGAGGAGATCGGCGGTTTCTACGAGGAGGCCGCGCGTGCCTTTCCCGGGCTCGAGCTGGAGGTGATCGGAGTGTTCGGCGACGAGCGCTCGGCGGCGCTGCAGTGGAGGGGTGTGCTGGTCGATCCCGACGGTGGCCGCCATCGGTTCGACGGCGTCAACGTGATGACCGGTGACGGCGTCCACATCACCTCTCTGCACACCTACTTCGACCGGCTCCAGGTCTCGCTCGGGTCAAAAGAGAAGGAGGAAGAAAGTTGAAGGTCGATTCGCGTTCGCGCGCTCCGCAGTTCGACGCAGTGGTCGTCGGGGCCGGCATGGCCGGGCTCTACGCGGTCCATCGCCTACGCGAGGACGGTCTCTCGGTGAGGGCGTTCGAGCGTGGTCCCAAGGTCGGCGGGACCTGGTACTGGAACCGCTACCCGGGCTGCCGGTGCGACGTGGAGAGCGTCCTTTATTCCTACAAGTTCTCCGAAGAGCGGCAGCAGGAGTGGCGGTGGTCGAGCCGCTACGCCGGGGCGGGCGAGATCCAGGCCTACCTGGAGCGGGTTGCCGACAAGTTCCACCTGCGGCGCGACATCCAGCTGAATGCGACCGTCGAAGCCGCGCGATTCGACGAGGCGTCGGGACGCTGGGAGGTGACGGTGGCGGGCGAGAAGGTCTGGGGCCGCCACCTGGTGATGGCGAGCGGGTGCCTTTCGCGGGCCGTGTTGCCCGGGATCGAGGGCGTCGAGGATTTCGGGGGCGCCATCTTCCACACCAGCGACTGGCCCGAGGAGGGGGTCGACCTGCGCGGCAAACGCGTCGGCATCATCGGTACCGGCTCCTCAGGCATCCAAGCAGCGCCGTTGATCGCCGCCGAAGCCGAGCATCTTCACGTCTTCCAGCGAACCCCCCAATTCTCGATCCCGGCCTGGAACCGCCCGCTCGGCGACGATGAGTACGAGCAGATCCGGGCGGGGTATGCGGACCTGAGGCGGGAGGCGGCGGCGGCGATCGGCGGCGTCCCCTACGAGGAACCCGATCACGATGCGCCGACGGCGCCCGCCCACGTGGTCGACGGCTGGCTGGAGCAGACCTGGGCGCGCGGCGGCTATCCGATGATCCTTTCCTACCCCGACATCCTCACCAACGACGAGACCAGCGAGATCGTCGGCGAGTGGGTCAAGCGGCGGATCCGCGAGCGCATCGACGACCCGGCGGTGGCGGAGAGGCTGATGCCGAGCTACCCCTTCGGCGCCAAGCGCCTCTGCGTCGACACCGAATACTTCGAGACCTTCAATCGTCCCAACGTCACCTTGGTGGACCTGCGTGAGGAGCCGATCGAACGGATCGTCGAGACCGGGGTCGAAACCGCGTCCGGGCTGGTCGAGCTCGACGTACTGGTGCTCGCGACCGGCTTCGATGCGCTGACCGGAGCGCTCCTTGCAATCGACCCGCAGGGCCGCGGCGGCCTCTCGCTGAGCGAAAAGTGGGCCGACGGGCCCGCCGCCGTCTTCGGCGTGATGAGCTCCGGATTCCCCAACATGTTCATGGTGAACGGCCCCGGCAGCGTCTCCGTGCTCTACAACATGGTCGCTTCGATCGAACAGAACGTCGACTGGATCGCGGACGCGATCGCGCACGTGAGGACGAACGGCTACGACTCGATCGAGTCGACGGACGAGGCGGACCGGGGGGGGGCCCGACACGTCGACGAGGTCGCGGCGACGACGATGTTCACCAGGGTCGAGGCCTGGTACACGGGGGCGAACGGCGAAGGCAAGGCGAAGTCGTTCCTCGCCTACACGGGCGGCGG
>MKSH01000095.1:7554-9274 GCA_001898095.1 Solirubrobacterales bacterium 70-9
GAGGGCGCTCGCGGATCGACGTGCGGTTCGCGTCAGGCCGCGACCGGCTCGCCGAACCAGGTGGCTAGGGCGGTGGGGAGGCCCTCGTCGGTGCCGCTGCCGACCCAGGCGACGTGGCCGTCGGGGCGGACGAGGACGGCCGACGGGGCGTCCACCTCGCCGATCACCGGCAGCTCCCAGGGGCCGCCATAGGTGGCGTCGACCGACTGCACCCGGTCGGACCAGAGGCTGATGTCGAGCGCACGCGGTTCGCCGAGGTTGATCAGGGTGGGCCGCGCCTCGTGGAGCAGGGAGTAGACGCGCAGGGGACCGTCGGGGGTGGTGAGGTCGAGGTCGGGCATGCGGCGGCCGCGCAGCGGGTGGCCCTCGCCGTCGCCGTACTGGATGTCGAGCTGGGAGAGGAGCCCGGCGAAGTGCTTGCGCGGTTCGTCCATGAGCAGGGTTTCGGCGATCGCCTCGCGCAGGGCCTCGAGCCGGCCGCTGGAGTCGGGGCGCATCAGGGCGGTCTGCGCCATCGTCTGCCTGAGGATGCGCGCGGTGACCGGATGGCGCTCCTCCTCGTAGGTGTCGAGGAGCCCGTCTGGCGCGGTGCCGTGGACGACCTGGGCGAGCTTCCAGCCGAGGTTGACCGCGTCCTGGATGCCGTTCTGGATCCCCTGGCCGCCGGTCGGATAGTGGATGTGGGCGGAGTCCCCCGCAAGCAGGACGCGGCCCTCGCGGTAGGCGGCGGCCTGGCGGGTCGAGTCGGTGAAGCGCGAGACCCAGATCGGGTCGTGGACGCCGAAGTCGGTGTCGTAGCCGACGCGGAGCGCCGCGCGCAGCTCTTCGAGGGAGACGTCGCCCGCCGCGCCGAGCTGCTGCTCGGTGACGATCACCCGCACCGTCTTGCCGTCCTCGAGCACGTTCATCCCCCGCACCCCGAGCTCGTCGTTGATGCTGCCGACCTGCGGCTCCTCGCTCATCTCGACTTCGGCGATCAGGGCGCTGGTGGTGGCGTCCCAGCCGGGGAAGTCGATCCCGACCGCCCTGCGGACGCGGCTGCGGCCGCCGTCGCAGCCGACCAGCCGGCCCGCGCGCAGGCGCTCCCCGTCGGCCAGCTCGACCTCGACGCCGCCCTCGTCCTGGGAGAAGTCGACGGCCTCGGCGCCGTAGCGGATCGGCACGCCCAGCTCGAGCACCCAGTCGGCGAGGATCCGCTCGATCTTGTTCTGGAAGAGCCCCAGCGCGTAAGGGTGGCGGGTGGGAAAGTCGCTGAGGTCAAGGATGTTCAGCGCGAAGCCCGCCGCCTGCGCCGTCTCGCCCGCGGCGAGGAAGCGCTCGGCGACGCCGCGCTGGTCGAGGATCTCGATCGTCCGCGCGTGCAGGCCGCCCGCCCGCGACCCGGCCAGCTCCTGGCTCGGCCGCCGCTCCAGCACCACGCAGTCCACCTGCGCCAGCGCCAGCTCCGCCGCCAGCATCAACCCGGTCGGGCCGCCGCCCGCGATCACCACCGAATGCTCTGTCATGCACACCCTCCTGCTCGTTTGCGGGCGGCAGTATGGGGCACGACGGGGCCTTGTTACAAGGGCCACATGCGCTATAAATTGGGTACGGCAAGGGGAGGGGAGCTCTTGCAATTTCTCGCGCCCCTAGGATGCGGCGATGCTGAAATCGCCGATCGCCGACCCGAACGAGGACTACCCGCGCTGGTACCAGGACGTGATCGCGAAAGCGGGGCTGG
>MKSH01000095.1:9317-17960 GCA_001898095.1 Solirubrobacterales bacterium 70-9
CGGCGGGCGCCGACAACGTCTACTTCCCGCTCTTCATCCCGGAGAGCTACCTGCACCGCGAGGCCGAGCACGTCGAGGGCTTCAGCCCCGAGCTCGCGGTGGTGACGATCGCGGGGGGCAAGGAGCTGACCGAACCGGTGGTCGTGCGGCCGACCTCGGAGACGGTGTTCGGCGAGCAGATGGCGAAATGGGTGAACTCCTACCGTGACCTGCCGCTGCTGCTGAACCAGTGGGCGAACGTGGTCCGCTGGGAGCTGCGCCCGCGCCTCTTCCTGCGCACCAGCGAGTTCCTCTGGCAGGAGGGCCACACCGTCCACGCGAGCGCCGCCGACGCCGCCGCCTACGCCCTCCGCATCCACCACGACGTCTACCGCGACTTCCTCGTCGAGACGCTGGCGCTGCCGGTGCTGCTCGGCCGCAAGACCGCCGAGGAGCGCTTCGCCGGGGCGATCAACACGATGACCTGCGAGGGCATCACCCGCGACCGCAAAGCGCTGCAGCTGGCGACCAGCCACGAGCTCGGCCAGAACTTCGCCCGCGCCTTCGACATCACCTACACCGACGAGGGCGGAGAGGTACAGACCGCCTGGACCACCTCCTGGGGCGCCTCGACCCGGCTCGTCGGCGGGCTGATCATGGGACATGGGGACGCCGGCGGGCTGCGGCTGCCGCCGCGGATCGCCCCGACCCAGGTGGCGATCGTGGTCGTCCGCGACGAGGACGGGGCGGTGGAGAAGGCGCGCGAGTTGGGCGACGCGATCGCCGCCGCCGGCTTCCGCGTGAAGGTCGACGCCGACGTCCACACCGGTTTCGGCCGCCGCGCCGTCGACTGGGAGCTGAAAGGAGTGCCGCTGCGGATCGACCTCGGCCCGCGCGACCTCGCCGAGGGCCAGGTCACCCTGCTGCGCCGCGACAGCGGCGAGAAGTCCCAGCTGCCGCTGGCGGGGGTCGAGCACCAGGTGGGCGACCTCCTCGACGACATCCAGGCGGCGATGCTCACCGAGGCGACCGCCTTCCGCGACGCCGCGACCACCGACGTCTCGACGGTCGAGGAGGCCCTCGAGGCCGGTCGCGAGGGCGTCGGTCGGATCGAGTGGGCGAAGCTCGGCGCCGAGGGCGAGCGTGCGCTCCTCGCCGACGGCGTCAGCGTCCGCTGCATCCAGCGCGCCGACGGCACCGTCCCCGCCGCCGAGGACGAGCCCGACCTCCAGGCGATAGTCGCCCGCGCCTACTGATCGCCGCCGGGCGTGCTGACGCACCGCTCCCACCGTTCAAAATGGTGTGTGTCGAGTTTCGGTTGCTCAGCAACCGAAACTCGACACGGAGAATCTTGAGCGGAGGATCGAACAAGCGGAGTTGGCGACGGGCGGCGATCGCGGGACTGGTCCTGGCGGTGCTCGGTGCGTCCGGGGCGTCGGCGGCGTCCGGGAGGGGGCACCTCCCAGGGTTCAGCGTCGCCGACCGCAAGGTCGCGATCAAGGACCTGCCGGAAACCCTCCGGTTCAGCTTCGGCGGCGTCCCGGGCGTCAAGGGCGCCGGATTCCCCCACCACGGCCACGGTCCGGTCTGGTTCGGCGAAGTGCAGCGACCGAAGGGGACGGTCTACGTCGGCGGAAACCATCGCTGGGTCTGCGTGGGCGAGGCAAGGAGCGACGAACTCGACGGCGGCAGCTCCTGCACCACCCCTGCCGCGGCACGCGAATTCGGGATCCTCGACATCAGCTCCTGCGGCAAGGGGCCGCCGCGGCACTTCCGGGTCATCGGCCTCGTTCCCGACGGCATCACCACGATGAGGGTCGTGAAGCTCGGCGGGGCGGCCGGGCGGACCGTGCCGGTGATCGAGAACGCCTTCGCCTTCACGATCGGTCGTGAGGACATCGTCCTGCACGGGAGCGGCAGCGCGGCCACTGAAGCGCTCGAACGTACCTTGCCGCTGGCCCAGGCCGCCAAGGATCTCGGCGGCGCCGATCGGGCGGGCTGCGCGGGCTACTTCTTTGCCGAAGCAAAGACGCCGAACTAGCGCCGCTGTGCGGTGAAGAAGATCGTCGTGCCGATCGCGGCGCTGACGATCGAGCCGCCGAGGATGCCGAGCTTGGCGGCGCCGATCAGCAGCGGGTCGTCGTAGGCGAGGGGGGTGATGAAGAGGGAGACGGTAAAGCCGATCCCGCCGAGGGCGGCGGCGCCGAGCAGGCTGCGGCGGTCGACCCCGGAGGGAAGGGCGCCGAGGCGCAGGCGCAGGGCGGCCAGCGTCGCTCCGGCGATGCCGAGGAACTTGCCGACCACCAGGCCGAGCGCCACCGCGAGGGCGATCCGTCGCCCGTCGGCATCGGAAAGCTCGCCGCCGCCCAGCTTCACCCCGGCATTGGCGAGCGCGAAGAGGGGCAGGATCCCGAGGTTGACCCAGGGATGGAGGCGGTGCTCGAGCTCGCCGAGGACGTCGCGGCTGCCGACCGGTTTCGCGGGCGTGATCAGGGCCAGCATGACCCCGGCCAGCGTGGCGTGGACCCCCGACTCGAGGGTCGCCACCCAGACGAAGATGCCGAGCGGGACGTAGACGAGGATCCGCCGGACGCCAAGTGCCCGGATCGCGACCACGCCGAGCAGGCCCGCGATCGCGATCTCCAGCCAGCCGATGCTGAGGTGATCGGTGTAGGCGACCGCGATCACGGCGATCGCGGCGACGTCGTCGACCACGGCGATCGTCAGCAGCAACAGCTTCACCCCTTCGCTCACCCGGTCGCCGAGCAGCGCCAGCACGCCGATCGCGAAGGCCGCGTCGGTCGCCATCGGGATCCCCCAGCCGCTCGCGTCGTGGCCGCCCGTGACGGCGAGGAAGATCGCGATCGGCACGACGATGCCGCCGAGCGCGGCGATGATCGGCAGCGCCGCCCGTTTCGGGTGGCGGAGCTCCCCGGTGACCAGCTCGCGCTTGATCTCCAGCGAGATGAGGAAGAAGAAGAGCGTCATCAGGCCGTCGTTGACCCAGTGGCCGAGGCTCTCGTCGACCGAGGCATCGCCGATGCCGATGTTCACGTGAGTCCCCCAGAAGGAGACGTAGGAGCTCGGGTCGACGACGTTCACCCAGAGCAGGGCGGCGACGCTGCCGAGCAAGAGGGCGAGGCCGCCCGCCGCTTCAGCTCGCAGGAAGTCCCGCATCGACCCAGCTCGGACAGCGGTAGGCCTTCTCGAAGCCGGCGAGGAGGAGGGGCGCGGCGGCCTCACGCTCGCCGCTCTCCTCGTCGAGCCGTGCGCCGATCACGCCTGCCCCGCCCCGGGTCGCGTCGCTGATCGCGCGGTGCAGGAGGGCCATGTGGGCGGGGGAGCGGCGGCCGGCCTCGGCGGTCGCGTCGAGCGCGATGAGGACGATCGGCCCGTCGGCGAAGGTGGCGAGCGCGGCCGGGGACTCCCCGACGCTGGTCAGGTAGCAGCGCCAGCCGGGCTTGCCGGGAAGCGTCGCGAAGCCGGCCTCGGCGCGCGCCGGAAGATGGAGGCCGAAGGCCGCCGTGGCGGCGAAGGACCCGGTGTCGCCGGCCTCGACCACGGTGATCGCGACGTCCCCCGGCACGCGAAAGCGCGGTGGATGGCCGTCGCGGAGCCAGCGGCGCCAACGGCCGGGGGGATCGAAACCACCCAGCCCCCAGGCCGCCTCGCCGCCCGATGGCTCGCCGTCGCTCGCCCGCGCTCCGTCGGCGTCCGTCGGCTCGGCGGCCGGGACGCGGGCGCCCAGGTCGCGCTGGGCGCGCCACTCGACCTGCTCGACCGCGACCGGATCGAACTTCGCTCCCCCTTTGGTCGCCGGCGCCATCCGGCCAGGATATGGGCCGCGGAGGCGCACCCGCCGGCGCGGCACACCCCGCGCTGTAGCCTGGCGGGGGTGAGCGTCACCACCGCAAGCGCCCAGCTGGATCGCGCCGCCGAACCGGTGACGAAGAACCAGGTCATCGTCCTCTTCGGCGCCACCGGGGACCTCGCCAAGCGCAAGCTGCTGCCGGGGATGTTCCACCTCGCCCAGGTGGGGCTGATGCCGGACGGGTTCCGGATCATCGGCGCCGCCCGCCATCCGATCTCGACCGACGAATTCCGCACGCTGGCGCGCGAATCGGTCGCCGGTTCGGGACGGAAGTCGCGCGTCGACGACGCCTGGGAGGAGTTCGGCAGGTCGCTCAGCTTCGTCGGCGTCGGCGACGGATTCGGCCCGCTCGGCGAGGCGATCGAAGCCGCCCGCGCCGAATTGGGCGGCGACGCCGACACCCTGATCTACCTCTCGCTGCCGCCGAAGGCGGCCGAGGGCACGGTCGGGGAGATCGGCAAGCTGGGGCTTTGCGGCGAGGCCCGGGTGATCACCGAGAAGCCCTTCGGCACCGACCTCGCCTCCGCCCACGAGCTGAACGAACGCCTCCACTCGGTCTTCCAGGAGGACCGGATCTACCGCATCGACCACTACCTCGGCCGCGAGGCGGTGCAGAACCTGCTCGCCCTCCGCTTCGCCAACGGCATGTTCGAGCCGGTCTGGAACCGCAACCACATCGACCACGTCCAGATCGACATCCCGGAGACGCTCTCGATCGAAATGCGGGGGAGCTTCTACGAGGGCACGGGCGCATTCCGCGACATGCTCGTTACGCATCTGTTCCAGTTGCTCGGCTTCGTCGCGATGGAGCCGCCGACCACCCTGGAGCCGAAGCCGCTCGGGCTGGAGCGCGAGAAGGTCTTCGACTCGATGCTGCCGCTGCGCCCCGAGGACGTCGTCCGCGGCCAGTACGTCGGCTACCGTGAAGAGGACGGGGTGGACCCCAACTCCGATACCGAGACCTTCGTCGCGGTGAGGACCTACGTCGACAACTGGCGCTGGGAGGGGGTGCCGTTCTACCTGCGCTCGGGCAAGCGGATGGCGGAGAGCCACCACGTCCTCACCGTCGCCTTCAAGCCGCCGCCGCGGCGCATGTTCCCGCTCGACGCCGAACTGATCCCGGAGGGCTTCGGACGGGACCACCTCACCTTCGAGCTCGGTGATCCGGGCAGCATCTCGGCCTCCTTCCTGGCCAAGGTGCCGGGGCCGACGATGCGCCTCGGCGAAGCCCACATGCAATTCACCTACGCCGACGCCTTCGACAGCAACCAGGCGGCGCTCGATCCCTACGAGCGCCTGATCCACGACGTGATGAACGGCGACCGCACCCTCTTCACCAGCTCCGACGCGATCGAGCGCCTCTGGGCGATCTCGCAGCCGGTGCTGGACGATCCGCCGCCCGCGATCCCCTACGAGCCCGGTAGTTGGGGCCCGCGGGAGATCGACGAGCTGATCGCGCCGCGTCGCTGGCACCTGCCCAGCGACCACATCTGAGGCAGAGTCACCGGCGCCGCCCGCCTACGAGGCGGAGCCGAGCGGGAGCCCGGCTCCGCTCATGCTCAGCCCAGCGACTCGGCGAGGATCGCCATCGCCCGCTCGGGGGCGACGACGGGCTTGATCTCGATCTCCGAGTAGGGGCTGAACGGATTCTCGGCCACCAACCTGGTCAGGTCCTCCGCGTCGTCGGTCTCGACGAAGCCGAGGCCACCGCCGTCGACGAAGAACTCGACCCCGGTCACCCGGTCGCCGAATTTCTCCATCCACGCTCCCATTTCGGAGAGCAACTGCGGCTGTTGATCGCGAGGCGCGGGTTCCTGGGGCCGGTAGATGACGACGAACTTCATGTCTCTCCCTCCGTTTGGATCGAGGCGCCTTCGCAAACCTACGTCGGCGGCGAGCTCCGCGTCAACCGCGCGTCGGGCGCGGCGACCGAGGCCGCCGCGCCGATCGCTCACTCGAAGGTGCCGACGGTTTCCTGGACCTGAACGGCGACGATGTCGACGTCGTCGACCGTGGCGGTCGTCACCGCGCTGTGCGAACACTCGACGTTCAGTTCCTGGCCGGAGCGGACGACGAAGAGGTCAGACATCGTCAGGTTTTCGAACCCGTTCGCCGGCACCGTCTGGGTCCGCTGCGGACCTTCCGATTCCGGCCCGCCGTGCCCGTTGATCAACCGGCAGTTCACGGTGTCGGCGGCGCCGGAACGAAGCTCGAGGTCCGTGGTGACGAAGTACCGGCCGGGCGGCACCGCGAGGCTGAGCACCGAGGTGCCGAAGAGGGAGGTCCCGAGTTTCGACGCCGGGGAGATCGAGTTGCTGACGCGGAAGGCACGCACGATCCCGGCCGGTCCTTGCGACCCCGCCTCGCCCTTCGGTCCCTGCGGCCCGGTGGCGCCCTTCGGTCCGGACAGCGTCGCCACCGAGGCTTGGCTGAGTTTCGCGGGCGTCACCGCGCCTTTCTTCAACTGCCGGGCGCCGACGCTTTCTTTGCCCAGGTGTGCGGCGGCATAGGCGGTGCCCCCGCCGAGGACGACCAGAGCCAAGACCGTGACCATGACATTGGAGTAGGTGAGACTGCTGCGGATGCGGTGCATTCGGTTCCTTCCGGGAGGGGGACGAAGACTTCGGGAACCTTGCACGGGACGGCCGCCACCACTATCGAGAAAACTAGGATTTCCCGGTGAGGACGGAAAGTGGGCGTTACTGGGCTCGAACCAGTGACCTCCAGCTTGTCGAGCTGGCGCTCTCCCAACTGAGCTAAACGCCCGGGGCGGAGCAATCTAGCAGGGGGCTTATGGTCAAGGTATGGGAGAGGAGCAGGGAGCCGGGCAGGCGCCGGTCGAGCGGGATCCGGCGATCCGGATCGTCGAGTACGAGCCCGGCTGGCCCGCGGAGGCGGCGCGGGAGCTGGAGCGGGTGGGGGCGGTGCTCGAGGACGTCGCCGTGCGGCTCGACCACGTCGGCTCGACCGCGGTGCCCGGTCTGGCGGCGAAGCCGATCGTCGACCTCCAGGTCTCGGTCGCGGCGCTCCAGCCGCAGAGTTCCTACGTCGAGCCGTTGGAGGCGCTGGGCTACCTCTTCGTCCCCTTCGCCACCTCGCCCGAATACCTCTTCTTCGGCAGACCGTCGGAGCGGCCGCGCACTCACCACCTGCACGTCTGCGTCGCGGGCAGCTTCGAGGAGCATCGCCATCTCGCCTTTCGCGACCTGCTGCGCGCAGATCCGGCCGCGGCGGCGCGCTACGAGGCGGTGAAGCGAGAGTCGGCCCGCCTGCACCCGGAGGATCGCGTCGCCTACATGGCGGGCAAGGAAGGGGTGATCAGGGAAATCGAGGCCCTCGCCCTCGGTCGATCTTGAAAACCGGCGCCGCGCTCTCTCTCGTAGATCTTGACCTTGTTTATGCGCTTGCAAAGAAGTTGTAACGACAGTTCACAACTTCGTCTCCGCAAATCGCCATAATCGCCGCGTGAACTCGACCGGAACGCCGGGCGGGTCGGGCATCCCGGCCGGCTGGTACGACGATCCAAGCGGCCAGGGCCTCCGTTGGTGGGATGGCGAGCAGTGGACCGAACACGTCCACACCGCCGAGTCCGCGGCTGCCGCGAGCGGCGCCGGCGAGGGCGAAGGTGAGCGCGAAGCGCCGCCCCCGGAGCTGGTGAAGCTGCGCGAATCGATCCGCCGGCGCGGCGCCAAAGGCGTCGGCCTCGTGCTCGGCGGCCTGGTGCTGGCGATCGTCGTCGTCGCGATCCTCGTCTCCGGCGGCTCCGACGAAAACGGCAACGCCGCTCAGCCCGCCGGGACGAACCCGGCCGCCGGCCAGGCCGCCGTCACGCGGCAGGAGATCAAGGCGCTGAAGAAGCAGCTGAAGAACAAGAACTTGCCGAAGGCCGAGAAGAAGTCGCTCGAAAAGCAACTGAAGACTCTGGAAAAGCAGGCGAAGGGCGCCAAGTCGTCCAAGGGCGGCAAGTCCGCGAAGGGCAAGTCAGACAAGGCGAAGCAGAAGAAATCGCCCGGCGGAGAAGGCAGCTGACCCGCTCCGCCGGGCGCTTCCCTCAGGCGCTCAGTGCCCAGGTCACCTGGGTGAGCCGGATCGCGTTCCCTGACGGGTCGCGGAAGCCGGCGTCGATCCCGTAGGGCCGCTCTTCCGGCGCTTCGGTGAACTCGACCCCGCGGGCGACCAGCCGCTCGTAGTCGGCGCGGCAGTCCTCGGTGGTCAGGAACACCGTGCCGGCGAACCCCTTGGCGGCGAGGTCGCGGATCTGCGCCTGCGTCGCCTTGTCGATGATCGGCTCGCCCGGGATCGCCATCAGCACCACGGCGATGTCCTCCTGCTCGGGCGGGCCGACGGTCAGCCAGCGGAAGTTGCCCAGCTCCGGCATCGTCACGTCTTTGCGCACCTCGAAGCCGACCTTCTCCGTCCAGAAGGCCAGTGCCTCCTCCTGGTCCTGCACCCACAACTGCGCGACTGAGATCTTCATCTTGTTCTCCGTTCGTTTCGTTCAGCAGCGATGGATCGACTCTAGGAACCGTCCGCCGGTCTGTCTTCTCGAAACGTGCGCTTCTGCGGGCGCCCGTAGGCGCGCACCACGCAGCCGGGGACCATCGCGAAGGCGGCGGCCGGCAGGAAGGAGGCGCGGTACTCGGTAGGCGTCTTGCCGAACGTCCGTTTGAAGCTCGTGGTGAAGGAGCCGACGCTGGTCAGCCCGACGTCGAAGCAGATCTCGGCGACCGAGCGATCGGTGTTGCGCAGCAGCGTCGCCGCCCGCTCGAGCCGGCGGGTCAGCAGGTACCCGT
>MKSH01000096.1 GCA_001898095.1 Solirubrobacterales bacterium 70-9
CAACGGTGGTCGTCATGTCAGCCCCACTTCTCGCTCACCTTGAACAGACGATCGGCGACGAGGTAGATGAGCATCGTCCCGCCGACCAGCAGGATGCTCATGGCCGCCGCGAGGTCGGGGCGGTCGGCCTTGCTCATCTGCGCATTGATGACGCCCGAGACCGTCATGTTGGCGGGCCCGCCGAGCAGCAGCGGCGTCACGTAGAAGCCGAGCGACATGACGAACACCAGCACGCCTCCGCTGATGATCGAGGGGACGATGTGCGGCCACGTCACGGTTCGGAAGGTCAGCAGAGGCCCCGCACCGAAGATCGTCGCGGCGTTCAACTGCTCTTTGTCGATCGACTGCAGGGCGCTCATCACGGGCAGCACCGCGAAGGGGAGCATGACCGCGATCATGGCCGGGTACATGCCGGCGACCGTCTGGTAGATCTCGACAGGCTGGTCGCCGAGACCGATGACCCCCAGGAACCAGTGGATCGCACCCTTGGGGAGTTCCAGCAGCACCCAGCCGAACGAGCGCACCATGACCGACGTCCAGAGCGACAGCATGAGGGCCGCCAGGAGGGCGATGCGGAGCCAGCTCGGCGACGTGACGATCGCGAGGGCGTAGGCGGCCCCGAGGATCATGGTCAGCACCATCGTGACCACGGCGATCACGACGGTGCGGACGAGCGACCCCAGGAAGGCCGGCACGGCGAACGCCTCGGGGTACGCGGCTCCCCCGCCCTCGAACGACATCGCGATCAGGGCGATCATCGGGACGCCGAGGGCGATGGCGAAGAAGGCCAGGGGTGGCCACACGAGCCAGCGGACCTCGGCCCGGCTGATCCCGCCGCGGAGTCCGCCGGCGGGCCGCACCCGCGGCACCCTCGTGGCTAAGGTCGCACTACTCACGGGCCCATGCTCCTCGGTTGAGATTGCGGGGGAGTTTCCCCCGGGAGGGATCCGCACCGGCCGGGTGAGTCGGCGTCGTGGATCCAAAGTTAGCTCTTGTGGATCCGATTGTAAACAAGCTGTGTTTCCGGCGGGTAACAGCGCCCCCGGAAACAGCGGAAGGGCGCCTCCCCTGGGGGAGACGCCCTTCGCGAGGGTGCGGGGAACTCAGCCCGCGAGCCACGCCGTGTAGGAGTTCAGCAGCAGGTCCGCGTTCTCCGCGCGCCACTCCTCGCCGTAGCTCAAGAGGTTGGTGTGCGAGGGCGCGTTCACGACCTGCGAGGCGACGTCCTCGGGCAGCTCGTCGAACACCGCGGGGTTCACGGGACCGTAGCCGGTGCGGGTGGTGAACACGGCCTGACGGGCGGGGTCGTTCATCCACGAGGCGAGGGCGGCCACGGCATCCGGGTTCTTCGACGACTTCGGCGAGACCATGCCGGACGGGATCGCGAAGGCCTGGTTCCACTGCACCGTGACATCCTGACCGGCGTTCTGCAGCGCGCGGAACTGGCCCGTGACGGTCACGGCGATGGCGACGCTGCCGCTGCTCAGCAGCTGCTGGGTCTCGGGGTAGGACTGGTAGAACACCAGGCTGTCGCGGATCGAATCCAGCTTCTTCTCCGCGCGGGGGATGTCCAGCG
>MKSH01000097.1:0-3060 GCA_001898095.1 Solirubrobacterales bacterium 70-9
CGCGTGCTCGCCCTCGACCACGGCACCGTTCGTATCGGCGCCGCGATCTGTGACCCGACCGGGACCCTCTGCACGCCGCTCGCGGTGATCGAACCGCCTGAGCCGAGCTCGGTGGCGGCGCTCGTCGAGGAGCGCGAGGTCGAGCGGGTGGTCGTCGGCCTGCCGGTCCACCTGAGCGGCGAGGAGGGCAGTCAAGCGGCTCTCGCGCGCACCTTCGCCGACGAACTGAGCGTCTTGCTTGACGTTCCGGTCGACACCTACGACGAGCGTCTGACCAGCCAGATGGCCGACGCCAGCAGGCGGGCGGGCGCGGGGGCGGCGCGGGACTCGCTTGCCGCGGCGCACCTTCTGGAGGCTTACCTGACCAGCCTGGCGCGGAAAGGGGGAGAGTCGTGAGCGAGGACTCCGGACGCGGTTACCCCGGCGACGACCCGTTCGTCGACCAGAACGACCCCGATGCGGTCGAGCGTGCCGAACGGCGCCGCGAACGCGAAGAAAAGCGCGCCCAGAAGGCGGCGAAGAAGAAAAAAGAGGCCCCGGCGCCCCCGCCGCCGCAAGCGGCACCGCCGACCGTGCCCCGCACCCCCGAGCAGGAGTTCTGGGACGAGCCCGCCGAGCCCGCCCCGCCGGTCCCCGGTCAGGAGCCGGGAGGCCTGCCGAAGGCCGATCCCGAGAAAGCCGAGAAAGGCCGGAAGCGACTCTTCGGGCGGCGCAAAAAGGCCGCCGCCGCAGGCGCCGCCGCCGGTGGAGCCGTGACCGCGAGCAACGCCGAGGCCGCTGCCGCACCCCCGGCGGGCGCGAAACCCGCCGCCAAAGCCCCGCCGCCCGGCGCGGAGCGTCAGCGACGGGCTGCTGCCGCCGGCGCCGGCGCGGCCGGAGCAGCCGCAGCAAAAGAGGCGCCGCCGACCGCGGAAACGCCGACGGCGAAACCGCCGCCGCCGAGGACGAAAGAATCCGCGCAGCCGCAAGGGGCCGCGCCGGCGACCGGGGAGCAGCCGGTCGTATCGCCGGGTCCGCCGACCGCCGAACAACCGATGCCGAAAGAGCCCGGACAGCCGGACAAATCGCAGCAGTCCGGACCGCCGACCGGGGGAGGGCCGCGGCCGGACCAGGCCGCCGCCGCCGGCTCGGGGCAGCCGCTCGACCCCACCCGTGGGCAGCCGCGCCCGGATGCCGAACCGCCGACCAGCGTGCGGCCGATCCCGCCGCAGACGGAAGCGCAGCACGGGCCGACTGCGGACTCGCCGCAGCCGGATCCGGGGCGCGGCACCGCGGGGGAGCCGCGACGCGACCCGAACCAGCCGGTCGCCGGCAACGCCGTCGCCGGGGAGTCCGGTCAGGGCGGCGGCAAGCGACTGGCGCTGCCGCCGCGTCCGCCGGAGGAGACCGGGGCCGGGGACTGGGAGCCGCCGCCACCGCGCGACGACGACTGGTTCGACGACGAAGACTTCCACGACGAGGGCGATCCGAACATGGCCGGCGCCGCCCGCAGCGGCCGCCGCCACGGCGACGGCGGCGGCAGGCGCGGCGGGATCCTCGGGGCATTGCTGCGCCACCCGTTCCGGATCCTCGGCGTGGTCGTCCTGATCGTCGTCCTCCTCTTCCTCAACTCCCTCTTCCAGCCGTTCCACGGTGACGGCCACGGCCGGGTGGTCGTCAACATCCCGAAAGGCTCGAGCGTCAGCGAAGTCGGCGACCTGCTGGAAAAGAAGGGAGTGATCTCGGGCGGCTTCATCATCCCGGCGTCGACCCTGTTCCAGGCGCGCGTCACCCTCGCGGGCAAGCGCTCCGAACTCATCTCGGGCAAGCACGTCCTGGCCAAGGACATGAGCTACGGCGAAGCGATCGACGAGCTCTCGACTGAATCGGAACCGAAGCAACAGGCGAAATCCAACGTCGTCACGGTGACGATCCCCGAGGGCCAGAGCCGGCCGATCACCGCCAAGCTGGTGAAGGAAGACGGGATCAAGGGCAGCTACCTGAAGAAGACGAAGAAGTCCAAGTACCTGGACCCGGCCGAATACGGCGGCAAGCACGCCAAGGACCTCGAGGGCTTCCTCTTCCCCGACACCTGGGAAATCAAGACGAAGGTGCCGGTCGGCTACCTGGTCCGCCTGCAGCTCGAAGACTTCAAGAAGCAGATCAAGAAGGTCAACATGAAGTACGCGAAGTCGAAAAATCTGACCGTGTACGACGTGGTCACGATCGCCTCGATCATCGAACGCGAGGCGGGGGTGCCGAAGCAGCGCAAACTGGTCGCTTCGGTGATCTACAACCGGCTGCACGAAGGGATGACGTTGGGGATGGACTCGACGATCCGCTTCGCCACCGGCAACTACGCCAAGCCGCTGACCCAGTCCGAACTGGAAAGCGAATCGCCGTACAACACGCGCAAGACCCCGGGCCTGCCGCCGGGCCCGATCAACAGCCCCGGCCTCGGCGCGATCCAGGCCGCCGCCCACCCGGCGAAGACCCGATACCTCTTCTTCGTGAACAACCCGAACTCGTGCAACGAACTGTCGTTCTCGAAGACCGAAGAAGAATTCTTCGAAAACGAAGCGAAGTACCAGAAGGAGCGCGAAAAGAACGGCGGCAACCAGCCGAGCACCTGCAAGTGAGCCGGGGGGCGCAGCGATGCCGAACCTGGCGGTGATCGGCTATCCGGTCGGGCACTCGCGCTCGCCGACGATGCAGACCGCGGCGCTGACCGAGATGAAGCTCGCGGGCGAGTGGACCTATGGGGCGCTCGAGGTGGCGCCGGAGGACTTCGAGGCCGAGGTCGCCGAACTGGCCGCGGCGGGGGAGTACGCGGGCGTCAACGTGACCGTGCCGCACAAGGAGGCGGCGCTGGCGATGGCCGACGCGGCGAGCGAAGCCGCCCGCGCGATCGGCGCCGCCAACACGCTGAGCTTCCGCGACGGCCAGATCGCCGCTGACAACACCGACGCGGGCGGCCTGCTGCGGTCGCTGCCCCACCTGCCCGAGGGGGCGAACGCGTTGGTTCTCGGGGCAGGTGGCGCTGCTCGTGCCGCCATCTGGGGACTGGCGGATGCCGGCGCG
>MKSH01000097.1:3076-3461 GCA_001898095.1 Solirubrobacterales bacterium 70-9
CGCCGATCCCGACCCCGCCGACTACTCCTTGATCGTCAATACCACCGCCGTCGGGCTCGGCGGCGAGGATCCCTTCGAGCACCTGCCGCTGAGCGCCGACTCGTTCAACGCCGAGCAGGTGGTGGTCGACATGGTCTACGGGGACGAGCCCAGTCCGCTCCTCACCGCCGCTGCGGCAGCGGGAGCCACCACGGTTGACGGGCTGGAGATGCTGGTGCAGCAAGGAGCGCTTTCGCTGCAGATCTGGACCGGGGAGGAACCCTCCCTCGAGGCGATGCGCGCCGCGGTTCGCCTATAGGCTGGACGGTTCATGACCGAATTCCGCTTCACCACCGCCGGAGAGTCCCACGGCCCGGGCCTGACCGCGATCGTCGAGGGAATGCCC
>MKSH01000097.1:3565-7265 GCA_001898095.1 Solirubrobacterales bacterium 70-9
GGTCCGCTCCGGCGTCCGCCACGGCAAGACGCTCGGTGGCCCGATCGCCCTGCTGGTCGCCAACCGCGACTACAAGAACTGGGAAGACCGGATGAACCCCTGGCCGGTGGAGGGCTTCGAGCCCGAAGAAGTCCACCTGCCGCGCCCTGGCCACGCCGATCTCGTCGGCGCGCAGAAATACGGCCACACCGACATCCGCAACATCCTCGAGCGGGCGAGCGCCCGTGAGACCGCCGCCCGCGTCGCCGCGGGGTCGATCGCCCGCGGCTTCCTCACCGCGCTCGGGGTCGAGGTCCACAGCCACGTCACCCGGATCGCCTCGGTGGTCGCGGAGGAGCGCGAGAACCTCACCCCGGCGGATTTCGTCGGCGTCGACGACGACCCGGTCCGCACCCTCGACAGAGACGCCTCGAAAGCGATGGTCGAGGAGATCAACCGCCTGCGCAAGGCGAACGAGAGCCTCGGCGGCACCTTCGAGGTGATCGCCTTCGGGCTCGTCCCCGGGCTCGGCTCGCACATCTCCTGGGAAGACCGGCTCGACGGCCGCCTCGCCCAGGCGGTCTGCTCGATCCAGTCGATCAAGGGCGTCTCGATCGGCGAAGCGTGGGACGTGGCGAGCCGCCCCGGCTCGGAAGCGCACGACGAGATCTTCTGGTCGGAGAAGGACGGCTACTTCCGCGAAACGAACCGCGCCGGCGGCCTCGAGGGCGGGATGACGAACGGCCAGCCGCTCTCCGTGCGGGCCGCGATCAAGCCGATCTCGACGCTGACCAAACCGCTGCGCTCGGTCGACACCGAGACCCACCAGCCCGCCCAGGCGCTGCGCGAGCGGACCGACTCGACCGTCGTCCCGGCCGCCGCCGTGGTCGCCGAGGCGATGGTCTGCCTGACGATGGCGCGCGCCTACCGGGAGAAGTTCGGCGGCGACCACATCGACGACGTGCGCGCCGCGATCGCCGCCTACCTGGCGCGGATCGACTCGCGGTGAGCCGGTCCGGCCCGGGGAGCGCGAGGGGGCCGCGGTGAAGCCGTCGCTCGTCTTCGTCGGCTTCATGGGCGCGGGCAAGTCGACCGCGCTGGCGGCGGCGCGCGCCGAAGGGCTCTCGACCACGGAGATCGACGAGCTGATGGAAGAGTCGTTCGGCTCGACCATCCCGCAGGCCTTCGAGAACCACGGCGAGGAGGGCTTCCGCGCACGCGAGTCGGAGGTGGTCGGCTCGTTGCTCGAGCGGGCCGACGACGGCGGCGCGATCGCGCTCGGCGGGGGCAGCGTGCTCTCGCCGCGGATCCGCGCGGCGATGGCCCGCCACACGGTCGTCTGGCTGCAGGTCGACGCCGCCGAGGCCTGGCGCCGCATCGCCCACTCCGACCGCCCGCTGGCCAGCGACGCGGAGACGGTGGGGACGCTGCTCGCCACCCGCCTGCCGCTCTACGAACAGCTGGCCGACGCGGTGGTGCCGATGGGGGACCGGTCGATGGTCCGCCGCGCCCTGCCGATGCTGCGCAAGCTGCACGAGCTTCCGGCCGGGACGAAGCTGCTCTGGGCCAGCGCCCCCGGCGGCGAGTACCCGGTGCTGGTCGGCCGCGGGCTTATCGACTGCGGCTGGTGGCCGCTGGCGAGCCGCCGCTTCGTCGTCTCCGACCGCTCCGTCGCGCCGCTCTACCGCGAGCGCCTCGTCCCGGTCGCCGGCGGCGCCGAGATCGAAGCGGGGGAGAGCGCCAAGACCCTCGCCAACACGGAGAAGGTGCTGCGCGCGCTGACCGGCGAGGGGATGACCCGCGAAGACCACGTCGTCGCCCTCGGCGGCGGCGTCGTCGGCGACCTCGCCGGGCTCGTCGCCCACCTCTACCAGCGCGGCGTCCCGGTGGTCCAGGTGCCGACCACGCTCGTCTCCCAGGTCGACTCGGCCTACGGCGGCAAGGTCGGCGTCGACCTCCCCGAGGGCAAGAACTACGCTGGCGCCTTCCAGCAGCCGGCCGCGGTGATCGCCGACACCGAGGTGCTGGAGACGCTGCCGCCGGAGGAGCTCGCGGCGGGCTTCGTCGAGGTGCTGAAGACCGGCCTGCTGGCGGGCGGCTCGCTCTGGGAGCGGGTGCGCGCGATCGAGAAGATCGTCCCCACCGAGCTCGACGACGTCGTCTTCGCCTGCGCCCGCTACAAGTGTGCGATCGTCGCCGCCGACGAGCTCGACCTCGGCCTGCGCAACGTCCTCAACCTCGGCCATACGGTCGGCCACGCGATCGAGTCGGCCACCGGCTACACCGCCTACCGCCACGGCGAGGCGGTCGGCCTGGGATTGCTGGCGGCGCTGCGCCTCTCCGAGGCCGAGGCCCTGCGCGCCGAGGTGAAGGAGATCCTCGCCCGCCACGACCTGCCGACCCGGCTGGAGGTGCCGATCGAGGTCGCCGACATCCTCGACTCGCTCGGCCGCGACAAGAAGCGGACCGCCGCCGGAGTGGGCTTCGTCCTCCTGCGCGAGCCGGGGGAGCCCGAGATCGGCCAGTTGGTCGACCCCGACAAGGTCGAGTCCGCGATCCGCGAGCTGATGCTCTGAGGGTTCCGGGCGGGGCGGCCGGGCCGGAGGTGTTCCTTTTCCACGTCCCGGGACGCGCTGTCGACTTTCGCCCTTCTGTGGCAGGGTCAAACCCTGGTCACGTGTTCGTAACGTCGCAAGAACCCATGAGAAAGCGTGACGCTCCCGGCATCTCCCCGCGTCCCTTGCCCCGGGCGCCAGCTCGACCGCGCCCCATCCCTTCCTGGTAATCCCCGCAGTTTCTCTATTGTGGCCCGGGTGACCCCCGCCACCACCCGCAATCGGGTAGCCGTGCTGCACGGCGTCAACTTCGACATCCTCGAGCGCCGTGACCCGTCCTTCTACGGTGGCCGCTCGCTGAGCGAGCTGGAACACCAGATCGAGGGGTGGGCGCGCGAGGCGGGGCTCGAACCGATCTTCTTCCAGACCAATCACGAGGGCGAGTTCGTCGAGTACCTGCACCGGCTGCCGGACCTGGCCGACGGCTCGCTGATCAACGCCGGCGCCTGGACCCATTACAGCCGCGCGATCGCCGACGCGCTCGGCGTCGCGGCGCTGCCCGCGGTCGAGGTCCACCTCTCCGACGTCGAGGCGCGCGAGGACTGGCGCAAGGTCTCGGTCTTCGACGGGCTGGTGGTGGAGAAGATCTCCGGCAAGGGCGCCGACGGCTACAGGGAGGCGCTCGGGGTGCTGGCCCGCGCGCTCGGGGTGAGCAACTGATGCGCGGGCGCGGCGACCGACTGGAGGCGGCGCTGGTCGAGAAGGGCCTCGACCGGATGCTGGTCACCGACCTCACCAACGTCCGTTACCTGACCGGCTTCACCGGCACCAACGGGGCGGCGATCTGCGGCCCCGGCGTCCGCCTCTTCCTCACCGACTTCCGCTACACCGAGCGCGCCGCCGCCGAGGTCTCCGAGTGGGAGTGCGTGACCCTGACCGGGGACTGGCTGGGTGGGATCGGCGAGCGCCTCGCCGGCAAGGCCGGCTTCGAGGACGACCACGTCTCGGTCCGCTCGCTGACCAAACTCGAGGAGAAACTCGCCGACGGGGTGGAGGCGGTCCCGGCGGGCGGGGCGGTCGAGGCGCTGCGGCGGGTGAAGGATGCCGAGGAGCTGGCGGCGATCGCCGAGGCCTCGAAGCTCGCCGACGCAGCGCTGAAGCAGACC
>MKSH01000097.1:7282-8744 GCA_001898095.1 Solirubrobacterales bacterium 70-9
CGCTCTCCTTCGACACGATCGTCGCCGCCGGCCCGAACGGCGCCCAGCCGCACGCCGAGCCCGGCGAGCGGGTGATCGGGGAGGGCGAACTGATCGTCTTCGACATGGGCGCGAAGCTCGACGGCTACTGCTCCGACGGCACCCGCACCTACGCCACCGGCGACCCCGGCGAGGAAGGGCGGCGCGTGTACGAGACCGTACTCGCCGCCCAGCAGGCGGCACTGGAGGCGATCCGCCCGGGTGAGACCGGCGAAGACGTCGACAAGGCGGCTCGCAAGGTGATCGAGGAGGCGGGCCACGGCGAGCACTTCGGCCACGGGCTCGGCCACGGCGTCGGCCTCGACATCCACGAGGGCCCGCGCCTCTCGCTGCGCTCCGATGACGTGCTGGCGGCGAACGAAGTCGTCACGGTCGAGCCGGGGATCTACCTGGCCGGCGACCTCGGCGTGCGGATCGAGGACCTGGTCGTCGTCCAAGAGTCAGGGCTGCGTAACCTCTCCTCGCTGCCCAAGGACCTGACCGTCGTCGACTGACCTCCGTCAGCTGTTCCTTATCCCCGCATATGAGGGTTAAGGAACAGCTGAGCGATGGTGGCGCTAGCGACTGAGGTCGACGCCGGCTTTGATGCGGGAGCCGAAGGCGGCGAGGAGTTCGATCGCCGCCTCGACGTCCTGCAGGTCGACCATCTCGACCGGCGAGTGCATGTAGCGGAGCGGGATCGAGACGAGGCCGGTCGGGATGCCCGAGCGGGCGATCTGGATCGCGTCGGCGTCGGTGCCGGTGCTGCGGCCACTGGCGCTGACCGAGTACTCGATGCCCTCCGCCTCGGCGGTCTCGGCCAGCAGCTCGAAGACCTTCGGCGAGAGGGTGGAGCCACGGCCCAGCACCGGGCCGGAGCCGAGCGGGTGGACGCCGACCTCCTTCTCGTCGACCCCGGGCGCGTCGGTCGCGTGGGTGACGTCGACGGCGACGGCGATGTCGGGGCGCAACTCGAACGCCGAGGTACGGGCGCCGAACAGGCCGATCTCCTCCTGCACCGCGGCGACCCCCGCCATCGAGCCGCCCGGGCCCTTGCCCGCGGCGCAGCGCCGGGTCGATTCGAGCGCGACGAAGGCGCCGAGGCGGTTGTCCATCGACTTGGAGACGAGGCGCGAGCCCGCCACCTGCAGCGGTTCGGTGCGGATCACCACCGGGTCGCCGACCCGGACCATGGTCTCCGCTTCCTCGCGGTCGGCGGCGCCGATGTCGATGTGCATCGATTTCAGTTCGACGACCTTTTTGCGCTGGTCGGGCTCCAGCAGGTGGATCGGCTTGCGCCCGGCGACGCCGGGGACGAGCCCGTCGCGCCCGGTCACCTCGACCCGCTGGCCGACCAGGATCTGCGGGTCCCAGCCGCCGATCGGCTCGAACCAGAGGAATCCCTTCTCGTCGATGTGGGTGATGATCAGCCCGATCTCGTCGA
>MKSH01000097.1:8775-9497 GCA_001898095.1 Solirubrobacterales bacterium 70-9
AAATCGGACGCGGCCTTGCGCCAGACCTCGGCCGCGGGTCCCTCGTAGCCGGACGGTGCGCCGGCCCGCAGCAGTTCGTCGAGAAACTTGGGAACCTCGTTAGAAGTGGTCATAGATCCGCCAGTATGTCGAAGTCGATCGTTCGTCCGCGTTAAACACGAAAGTACCCTGAGCGTCGCTCCAGGCGTGAAGGCGGACAGTCACGCTCACGCCTCCTCTTTTGCGATCAGCTCGGCCTCCGCCTCGGTCATCGTGTTGCGGGAACGGAGCTCGTCGCGGCGCTCGTCGTAGTTCGCGTGCTCGGCCGCGACCAGCACGGCGAGCAGGGCGGTCGCGATCGCCAGCGTCGCCAGCGCCGGGATCGTCGTCGCGACCGGGATCAGGACCAGGATCGCCGCCGCGCAGATCGGTTTGTAATGGTTCCAGTCGCCTTTCTGGCGGTAGCGAAAGGCGACCAGGCCGAGCAGGTAGAGCGCGATCCCGCCGCACAGCCCGAAGGCGGTCTCCCAGTGGAGGTGCTCGTCGGTGTGGGCCAGGACCTCCTCGAGGCCGAAGGCGGTGAGGACGATCCCGGCGACCAGAAACAGGTGGATGTAGGTGTAGGAGTCGCGGGCGAGCGCGTTCTGGGCCCGGCCGCGCTCGGCCTCGGCGAGGCGTCGCGCCGAGACCAGCGCGACGACGTCGAAGTACACCCACCACATCGCCGCCGCGACGGCGACCCC
>MKSH01000097.1:9523-18737 GCA_001898095.1 Solirubrobacterales bacterium 70-9
TGATGATCAGCCCGTGGCGCTCGGCGAAGTGGCCGGGGACGAGCTCCCAGCCCTCCTCGCCGAAGAAGTACGGGCCGCCGAAGTCGAGTACCAGCGCCAGCACCCAGAGCGCCGCCTGCGGAACGCCGTCGAAGGCCGAGGCGGCGGCGAGGAGCGAGACCGCGACCGCGGTGGAGATGCCGAGCGCGACGGTCGAGCGGCGCAGGTCGGGTGCGTCTTCGCCGGCGATCCAGAAGAGGGCGATGTGGGCGACCCGGAAGAAGCCGATCGCGAGGGCGAAGACCAGCGCCAGGTCCCCGAAGGCCTCCGGCACGGCGATCGCCGCGATCAGCATCGAGGCGATCGCGGCGAAGAAGACGAGGCGGACGGCGCCGGCCTCGGGGTCGATCACGCTGGTCAGCCAGGCGTAGGAGGCCCATGCCCACCAGAGCACGCCGAGCACGAGGAGGCCCTGCCCCAGCCCCGACCAGGTCGGGTGGTGGGCCATCAGCGTCGTGCACTCGGTGATCGCGAGGACGAAGACGAGGTCGAAGAAGAGCTCCAGCGGGGTGACCCGCTCGCCCTCGCGGCGGATCGCGCTCAGGTGCGGGGCATGCGGCGCGTGGCGGCGGCGCTGGCGGTCGCCTGAGGCCGGGGACGAGGCGTCGGACACGCGGCCAATCCTTGCAACTCGCGTCCCGGCTGCCCAGGGGCGGTGCCGCGCGGGCCGAAGACCCAGAGGCGCAGGAGCCAGTAGCGGAGCAGGGTGGCGGCCGCGTTGGCGGCGACGAGGACGGCGACCTCGACGGCCCGCGAGGCGTCCGGGGCGAGCGCGCCGAGCCCGGCCAGCGCCAGCGTCGTCAGGCCGAGGCAGAGGCCGAAGACGATCAGCCCCTGGAAGTGGTGGGTGACGAGCCCGTCGCGACCGCGGCGGCCGAAGGTGAAGCGGCGGTTGGCGGCAGTGTTGAAGACGGCGCTGAGCGCGAGCGCGACGGCGTTCGCGGCGAGCGGCGGCGTGGCCGCCCGCAGCCCGACGAAGAGCAGCAGGTAGAGCACCGTGCTGGCGATGCCGACGAGGGCGAAGCGGCTCAGTTCGCCGCCCAGCCGGGCGACCCCGCGCAGGTCCTCGATCGCGGTGTGGACGATGTCGACGCGCGAGTCGGGGTCGTCGACCCAGTCGACCGGCACCTCGTGGATGCGCAGGCCGGAGCGCTCGGCGAGCACCAGCAGCTCGGTGTCGAAGAACCAGGCCTGGTCCTCTACCCGCGGCAGGAGCGCCTTCACCACCGCCGCGCGACCGGCCTTGAAGCCGCACTGGGCGTCGGAGAAGCGGCTGCGCAGGGTGAGGTGGAGGATGCGGTTGTAGATCCGCGAGATCACCTCGCGCTTCGGTCCGCGAATGACGCGCGAGCCGCGCGCCAGCCGGGTGCCGATCGCCAGGTCGGAGTGGCCGGAGATCAGCGGCGCGACCAGCGGCAGAAGGGCCTCGAGCCCGGTCGAGAGGTCGACGTCCATGTAGGCCACGACCTCGGCGTCGCTGCGCGACCAGACCCGGCGGAGCGCCCGCCCGCGGCCCTTCTCGGAGAGCCGCAGGTAGGCGACCGGCTCCAGTTCGTCGGCGAGCCGGGCGCCGATCGCCGCGGTCCCGTCCTCGCTTGCGTTGTCGGCGATCACGATGCGGAACGAGTAGGGGAGCTGCGCGCGGCAGAAGTCGTGGAGGCGGCGGACGCTGCCCTCCAGCGCGACCTCCTCGTTGTGGACGGGGATTGCGATCTCGACCGTGGGCCTCATGCGCCGAGAGTGCGCCCCGTCCGTCAGCGCAGCGTGGGTGCAGGCTCACGGTTTCCTGGGAGGGTGTCTCTCAGGAAACGCACAGCAAGTTCCGAGAACATGGATCGCATGAACGCCGCCCCGACCAACTCCGCCGGCAGGGTCCTCGTCGTCGACGACGAGGAGAACATCGCCGACGTGCTCTCGATCGCCCTGCGCTTCAACAACTACGAGGTGGAGACCGCGGCCGACGGGCAGGCCGCCCTGCAGGCGGTGACCGAGTTCCGCCCCGACCTCGTCCTGCTCGACGTGATGCTGCCCGACCTCGACGGCTTCGAGGTGGCGAAGCGGATGCGCGAGCGCGCCGACGACACCCCGATCCTCTTCCTCACCGCCCGCGACACCACCGAGGACAAAGTGCGTGGCCTGACCATCGGCGGCGATGATTACGTCACCAAGCCGTTCTCGGTCGAGGAGCTGCTCGCCCGCGTCGGCTCGGTGCTGCGGCGTTTCGGCAACTCAGGCGGCGGCGAGTCGGTGCTGCGCTTCGGCGACCTCGAGCTCGACGACGACACCCGCGAGGTCTTTCGCGCCGGGACCGCGCTCGAGCTCACCGACACGGAGTACCGGCTGCTCCGCTACCTGATGTCGCATCCGCGGCGCGTGCTCACCCGCGCGCAGATCCTCGACCACGTCTGGGACTACGACTTCGGCGGCGACGCCCGGGTCCTGGAGACCTACGTCAGCTACCTGCGCAAGAAGCTCGAGGCGCGGGGCCCGCGCCTGATCTACACGGTGCGTGGAGTCGGCTATGCGCTCCGCCTTCCGCCTGCCTGACTGGTCGCTGCGGACGCGGCTCGTCGTCCTGCTGGTCGCCCTCTCGGTGGTCGGCCTCGCGGTGGCCGACTTCGCCTCCTACCGGGCGCTCCACAACTACCTCTTCGACCGCGTCGACCAGCAGCTGGAAACGGCGGTCGCGCCGGTCACCACCCGCCTGCTGCACGAAGCGGGGGACGAAACGAACCAGACCTTCGGGCCGATGCCGAGCGAAGGCGTGGCGATCCAGGGCGGCGGCGAAGCGGGCGGGCCTACCGGTGGCCCGCCGAGCGGCGACCTGCCCGGGTCGGCGTTCGGGGAACTGCGCGACGCCGAAGGCGAAGTGGTGGGGACCACGGGCTCGACCTTCTTCGGCGAAGAAGTGCCGACGCCGGCGATCCCGACCGACCTCGAACCGACCTCGCCGATGGCGATCAAGCCGATCACGGTCGGCGAGCAGGGAGGCGGGTCGGAAGAATTTCGCGCCGCCGCGGTGCGGGTCGGCGAAGGGATCTCGATCGTCGCGGTCCCGCTCGGCGACACCAACGCCACGCTCCACCAGCTGACCCTGATCGAGATCGTCGTCAGCGCGGTGATCCTGATCGCGCTCGGCCTGCTCGCCTGGTGGCTGGTCGGGGTCGGGCTGCGGCCACTGCGACGGATGGGCGAGGTGGCGGGGCAGATCGCCGCCGGGGACCTCAGCCGCCGGGTCGAGCCCGACAACGAACGCACCGAGGTCGGTCGCCTGGGACGGTCCCTGAACGCGATGCTGGTGCAGATCGAGAAGGCCTTCGCCGAGCGGGCGGCGGGGGAGAGGCGATTGCGGCGCTTCCTCGCCGACGCCTCGCACGAGCTGCGCACGCCGCTGGCCTCGATCCGCGGCTACTCGGAGCTCTACCGGATCGGGGCGGCGCGCGAGCCCGTCGAGGTGGAGCGGGCCATGTCCCGGATCGAGGCCGAGTCGACGCGCATGGGCGGGCTGGTCGACGACCTGCTGACGCTGGCGCGGGTGGACGAGGTGCGCGAGCCGGAGCGCGAACCGCTGGACCTCCGCGAGCTGCTCGAGGACGCCCGCGACGACGCCCGGGCGGCGGCGCCGGGGCGCGCCATCACGCTGAGCCCGACCGGGCCGGTGGCGATCGAGGCCGACGGCGACGCCCTGCGCCGCGTCTTCGCCAACCTGCTGCGCAACGCGATCGTCCACACCCCCGAGGGGACGCCGATCGAGCTCTCGCTGGAGACGACCGAGGCCTGGGCGACGGTCGGCGTGCGCGACCACGGCCCGGGGCTGCCGCCCGGGGACCCGAACGCGGTCTTCGAGCGCTTCTGGCGTGACTCCGACTCGCGCGGGCGCGACGACGGCGGGGCCGGCCTCGGCCTGGCGATCGTCGCCGCCCTGGTGAGCGCCCACGGCGGGCGGGTCGATGCCGAGAACCCCGCCGGCGGCGGAGCGCTGTTCACGGTCCAGTTGCCGCTGCGGAGTCCCAGCGGCGTCCCAGGATCCTCCTAGGGTCGACCGCCACCTTGGGTTGCATGGAGTCAGCAACCCACCCCCATCGCAAGCCCTGGAACTCGACCCGGTTGCGCGACCGGATGCCGGAGCGCCTGCGGGCGCTGCCGCTGCCCCGGCCGGAGCTGGCTGTCCTGCTCGGCCTCGCCGCGCTGCTCTACCTCTGGGCGCTGAGCAGGAACGGCTGGGCGAACGACTACTACAGCGCCGCGGTCCGCTCGATGGCGGGCAGCTGGCACGACTTCCTCTACGGCTCCTTCGACGCGAAGGGGCTGATGACCGTGGACAAGCCGCCGCTGGCGCTCTGGGTGGAGGCGCTCTCGGTCAAACTCTTCGGCTTCAACTCGCCGGCGATCCTGGTGCCGCAGGCGCTGATGGGCGTCGCCTCGGTCGGGCTGCTCTACGACCTGACGCGGCGGCGCTGGGGGCGGATCGCCGGGACCGTCGCCGGGCTGGCGCTGGCGCTGACCCCGGTCATCGTCGCCGTCTCCCGCCACAACAACCCGGACGCGCTGCTCGTCCTCTGCAGCGTCGGCGCGCTCTGGTGCTTCGTCCGGGCGCTGGAGCACGGGGCTACCAAGTGGCTCGTGCTCGCCGGCGTCTGCGTGGGGCTCGGCTTCGAGGCGAAGATGGGCGCGGCGCTGATGGTCCTTCCGGGGATGGCGCTCGCCTGGCTCTGGGTGGCGCCGCGTGGCCGCTGGGTGGCGATCCGGCAGCTCGCCTGGGCAGGGGCGGCGATGCTCGCGGTGGCGCTCGCCTGGCCGGTCCTCGTCTGGCTCACCCCGGCCTCGAGCAGGCCCTGGATCTCCGGCACCAGCGACAACAGCATCTGGTCGCTGATCTGGGAATACAACGGCTTCGGCCGCCTCGAAGGCCAGACCGGCGGGCCCGGGAACCTGGGAGCGGGAGGGACCTTCGGCGGCCCGACCGGGGTGTTCCGCCTGCTGAACGAAGCGCTCGGCGGGCAGGCGGGCTGGTTGCTCGGCGCGGCCCTCGCGGGCGGTCTCGGGATCGCCGCCCTGAGCCGCCTGCGGCGGACCGATCCGCGCACCGGCTGGATCCTCGCCGTCGGCGGCGCCTTCGCGGTCACCGCGGTGGCCTTCAGCTTCGCCGGCGGCATCTTCCACCCGTACTACACCTCGCTGCTGGCGCCCTTCGCCGCTGCCCTGGTCGGGGCGACCGTGGGACAGGTCCTGGCGGTCGAGCGGGGTGGGCCGGCGGCCGGCGCCGTGAGTGGCGGCGGCTCGAAGGCGGCGCACGGAGGCGAACTCGGCCACAGTGCCACGACGGCCGCTGGGGACGCGAATAGCGACGGCCTCGGCGATTCGAGCCCGGCGCTCGCGCGGATCGTCGGCGCGGTCGCGATCGGCCTCGGGGCCATAGTCGAGCTCGTCGTCGTCGACCACAGCGCCCCGGACCTCGACTGGCTTGTCGCCCCGCTGGTGATCGTCTCGGTCGCGGCAGTCGCGGCGCTGCTGTTCGCCGGCGCCCTCGCGGCGCGTCTGCGCGGTCGGATGAAGGCGGCGCACGTCCGCTTGGCGGCACTCCTCTGCGGCATCGCGATCCTCCTGGTCGGCCCGGCGATCTGGTCGGTCGAGACCCTCGGCCACCCGACCAGCGGCACCTTCCCTGCCGGCGGCCCGGAATCGGCCTCGACGATGGGTGGCCCCGGCGGGGGAGGGGGCGGCTTCGGCGGTCCCGGCAACGGCGGCCCGCCGAGCTTCGGCGGCTCCGAATCCGGCGGCATGACCGGCCCGCCGTCGATGAGCGGCGGGGAAGCCGGCGAACTTCCCGGCCTCGGGACCGAAGGGAGCGCGATGTCCGCCATGCCAGGCCTGAGCGGTTCCGAATCGACCGAATCGGGAGGGGGCGCGGTCGGGCAGCTCTTCGGCGAAACCTCATCGGGCTCCTCGGGATCCGTCATCGGCGGCCCGCCGTCGACGGGTGCGGGCGGCATTGCCGGCGGCGGTCCCGGGGGGATGTTCGGCGGCGAAGACCTGAGCTCGATCCTCGCCTACACGGAAGCCGAGGGCGGCGGCACGATCGCCGTCGACAGCCAGTCCGGCGCGTCCGCGTCGATCATCGAATCGGGCGCCGAAGTTGCCGGGATCGGTGGCTTCTCCGGCAAAGAGTCATCGGTCAGTGTCGAATGGTTGGAAGAACGAATCGCGAACGGTGACATCACCTGGATCTACACCAGCGGTCTCGGCGGCAGCGGGTTCGGCGGCATGTCCGGCGGTCCCGGCGGCGACACCCGCACCGGCTCGGAATCGGCGATCGACACGGTGGTCGAAAAGTGCACCGCGGTCTCCGCGTCTGCCTACAGCTCTACGGGCGAATCCGAAACCGCTGAATCGGCGGGTGGGAGCAACGGTACGGCCACCAGCAGTGGCTCTCTCTACCGGTGCGGCGAATCGTGACGTAGATTTGCGTCATGCCCGCGACGAAGAAGGTGGCGCTGGTCACCGGCGCCTCGAGCGGGATCGGCGCCGCCACCGCGCGGCGCCTCGCCCGTGATCCCGGCACCGAGCTCGTCCTGGTCGCCCGGCGCGGCGAGGTGCTGGCCGAGATGGCCGCCTCGCTGCCGGTGCCGACGACCTGGCTTGCCGCCGACCTCACGCGGCCCGAGGCGCCGGACCTGGTCCGGGCCCACGTCGAACAGCACCACGACCGCCTCGACCTCCTGGTCAACAACGCCGGCGCCGCCTGGCGCGGCACCTTCGGCGAGACCGGCTGGGCGAACGTCCACCGTCATATGGAGCTGAACTTCGACGCGGTTCTCCGCCTCACCGAGGCGCTGCTGCCGCTGCTGCGCCGCTCCGCCCCGAGCGCGATCGTGAACGTCGCCAGCACCGCAGGCCGGGTCAGCCGCGCCAACTCCGGCGCCTACTCGGCGAGCAAGTTCGCCCTGGTCGGCTGGACCGACGCGCTCCACTTGGAGGAGGCGCCGCACGGCGTCCACGTCGGCATGGTGCTGCCCGGCTTCATCCCGACCGAGGGCTTCCCGCAGGCCGAACTGCACGGCAAACCGCTGACCCGTCTGATCCTCGGCACCCCCGAGCAGGTCGCCGAGGCGATCCACGAGGTCGGCCCCGGCGGCAAGGCGGAGCGCTACGTGCCGCGCAAGTACGGGATCGCCGCGTCCCTGCGGATCCTCGCCCCGAGCCTCACCCGCCGCGTCCTCGGCGGCGGCTCAGCGAAGGCCCTCACGCCGGCCGCCGGCGAGCGCAACGACTGAGCCGCGCACCGTCGCTAAAGTCAGGCCCATGAGCGTCTCGACTAACCAATTTCGCAACGGCAGCCACATCGAAATCGACGGCAAGGTCTGGAAGATCATCGAGTTCCAGCACGTGAAGCCGGGCAAGGGGGGCGCCTTCGTGCGGACGAAGCTGCGCCGTATCGAGGACGGCGCCGTGATCGACAAAACCTTCCGCGCCGGGGAGAAGTTCCGCTCCGTGCGCACCGAATCGAAAAAGATGCAGTACCTCTACGACCAGGGCGAGTCGGTCGTCTTCATGGACAACCACGATTACGACCAGATCGAAATCCCCTCCGCGGTCCTCGGCGATTCGATGCAGTGGGTGCTGCCGAACTCCGACGTCGAGGTGCTCTTCGTCGACGAACAGCCCAGCGACGTCACGGTGCCCAGCGCGGTCGAGATGAAAGTCACCCAGACCGACCCCGGCCTGAAAGGCGACACCGCCTCGGGCGGCGGCAACAAGCCGGCGACCCTCGAGTCCGGCGCAATCGTCCAGGTCCCCCTCTTCATCGAGGAGGGCGAGACGATCCGCGTCGACACCCGCACCGGCGAGTACATCTCGCGGGCGTAGCGCCGGTCGCCCGGGACAGGTAGGGACGGGGCGCCTGAAGCTGGCGCCGGGGGGCGAGGGACGGGCAAGGGACGCGGCCCTCTCATAGGCGGTCCGGGCAGGCTGTGACCGCCTATGAGAGGGCCGTCCCTCGGGGGGAGGGAGAGGGGGCGCGTCCCGTGCGGGTCCCGGGGGAGGTCCGCGACGAAGGCGTCGGGAACGTCACGTTCATTCAGGGAATACGTCACATCGGTCACAGGTCCCCTCGCTCCGTTCGCTGCTTGTACGGGTATGGCGAACAAAGAGCGAACGGAGGTCCGAGGCGGGCTCGGATCCCCCGCGAAGGTGCACGCCCTGGTGTCGTCCCCCTCATCTCCCTCACGCAAGCGAGGAGATCCTCACGCCCGTGACCCTCCCGTCACCCCATTCCCCCGTACGTTCGCACTTGGCTCCGCTATGCGGCCATTTCTGCGAACGCACCGCCGTGCGCGCCCCGGAGGATCACCCCGCAGACGCACCGAAGCCGCGCATTCCCCCTGAACTCGTCGCGTCCCGGGCGTCTCGGAGGCGGCCACAGCCTGCCCGGGTCGCCTCCGAGACGCCCGGGACGGCCGGTCCCCCGTCGCAAGGCCCCCGGATCGCGCCGCCCGTCCCCGGCCGCAGGCGCTCCGGACCACGGCGTCCCCGATCCCGCACCTCGCGCCGCCGCGCCGCATACGATCGCGGCGTGAGCACCGCTTACGCCCCGGAGGAGTGGAAGGACCTCTTCGTCGCGATGGCGGGAGCCTCGGCCGCCCTTGCCGGTCTGCTCTTCGTCGCGATCTCGATCAACGTCGATCGGATCGTCAAATACGAGGGGCTGCCGGAGCGGGGGCTGGAGGCGCTCGGTCTGCTGCTGGCGGTGCTGATCGTCTCGATCGCGGGGCTGATGCCCGGGCAGGGCCACGTAGCGCTCGGGCTCGAGCTGATCGCGATCACCGCCGCCCTCGTCGGCATCCTCCTCGCGATCCCGGTCTCGCTCGGCCAGTTCCCCGAGGGAGTCGAGCCGCCGGCCTACTACTTCGCCAGCCGCTGGGCGATCCGCCTCTCCGGCCCGCTGCTGCTCCTGATCGGCGCCTTCTCCGAGCTCTTTGCCAGCGGCGGGGGCCTCTACTGGGTCGCGGGTGCGTTCGTCTTCCTCACCCTCGGGTCGGTCGCCAACGCCTGGGTGCTGTTGATCGAGATCCTGCGCTAAGGACGCATCCCGGGCGCGCCGTCCCACGCCGCCGCCCCGTTTAGAGAGCCCGAAGGTGCCCTCCGTATCCTCTGCGCAGATGAGGAAAGTGCTGAT
>MKSH01000098.1:0-4688 GCA_001898095.1 Solirubrobacterales bacterium 70-9
CACGCCGATCGAGATGTCGGAGATCGTCGAGGTGGCGATCCGCCAGGCGGCATCGGCCGCTTCGCGGTCGGCGCGGCCGGCGAGCAGGTCGTCGACCACCGCGTGGCCGGCGACGGCGCGGGCGATCAGGGCGAGGGCGCCGGTGGCGACGAGGGCGATGCCGACGCCGAGGAGGGCGCGCGCCAGCCACCAGCGGCCGCAGAAGATTGCGAGCGCGTAGAAGAAGAGGGCAGCGAGCACCGCGGGCAGGGTCAGGTCGCGCACCACCCGGACCACGTCCTGGGCCTGCTGCAGCTCCGCCGCCTTGAGGATCTCGATCCGCGCCGCCCCCGGTTCGACCAAGTCGCCGAGGCTGCCCACCCCGAGTTCGGTCGCCAGGCCTTCTTCGCCGAGCTGGTCGGCGACCCGGCGCAGTGCCGGGGTCAGGTCGATCGCCACGCCGCCTTCGCCGTCTTCGCCTTCTTCTTCGTCGAGCACACGCAGGAGGGCGGCATGGCCGGACCGGTTCGCGGTTTCCCAGATCGCCCGGAACTGCGCCGTCTTCATCACCCGTTCGGCCAGCTCGACGTCGTTGCGGCGCAGGCGCGGCATCACCGCGGCCGCGGTTTCTTCTTCGCCCGCGGCGAGCAGCTGCGATTCGGTTTCTTCGACCAGCGTGTCGCCGAGGAAGCGGGCGACCCGGTGGCGGACCTCCTTGCTCTGCAGCAGTTCGCCGCTGACCGACTGCCAGCTGCCGCTGTCGAGCAGCTGCTGGTTCGCCCAGATCGCGAAGATCGCCAGCACCCCGGCGAGCACGGCGAAGACGAGGGCGACCGCCGACCTACCCATCCTGCTCCGCCCGCCGGATCATCCGGCCAGGCTACTGATGGGTGGCCGTGATGCGGACGGGGGCTCACGCCGGGCGCAGCCGGCGCCCGGGGAAAGGGACGCTGGCCTCTCGGCGGCAGTCCCGGCAGGCTGTGGCCGCCGTCGAGAGCGCGGATCGGGCGTGTCCACCGTCCGCATTTACCCCTCATTTCTGGGGGGTAGATGCGGACGCTCCCCGAGAGGCGTCACGGCATCATGACGATCCCGCCACGAGACGCACGAACCCTCGGCGTCTCCCCTGAAACCCTCACGTCCCAGGCGCTTTCGATCAGGCCGACGGACGGAGCCCGTCGAGGGCGATGCCGACCAGGCGTTCGACCTGGTCGCGCTCGACCGTGCGCAGGGCGGCGATGCCGCTGACCATCCTGGTGACGTCGAGGATGTCGACGTCGTCGCGGACCTCGCCCGCTTCCTGGGCGCGCTTCAGCAGCGGTTCGGCGGCGTCGTAGATGGCGGAGGAGCAGGTCTTGAAGACCGGGGCGCCGCGGTCGAGGTAGGCGAACATCTCGTCGGCCAGCACCCGCTTGGTGGCGGCGAAGCCGACCAGTTCGAGCAGCCAGCCCTTCAGCGCCTCCCAGGGGTCCTCCCCCTCGTGGGTGGCCACCGCGGCGCAGATTTCCTCGACCCCGTCGAGGTACGCGGCCTCGACCAGGTTCTCGCGCGCCGGGAAGTGGCGGTAGAGCGTGCCGATGCCGCCCCCGGCGCGGCGGCTGATCTCCTCCAGCGTCGCGTCCGAGCCCTGCTCGGCGAAGACCTCGCGCGCCGTCGTCACCAGCTTGTCGTAGTTGCGGCGCGCGTCGGCGCGCTTCGGCCGCTCCGCGAGGGCGGTCGGGGGGGCGGTGGTGTCTGGCGTTGCACTCATTGCAAAACCCATCCTTGACAAAGCGGAGGCTGCCTCCGTATAGTGCTCTCTCAAGAAGCGGAGGCACCCTCCGAAATACCCGGAGGATGGCTCCATTTTAACACCCTCCCCTTCCCGACCCAAAGGATTTCCCCCATGGCTTCAAGACTTCTGCGGCGAGCAGGCGCCCGCCGCCGCGCGAGCTCCGGACCGCCGAACCCGGCGATGGTGCTCGCGATCATCCTCGGCTGCTACCTGATGGTCGTGCTCGACGCGTCGGTGGTGATCACCGCGCTGCCCGACCTCCGCACCGACCTCGGCTTCTCCGCCGCCTCCCTCTCCTGGGTCCAGAACATCTACGCGCTCGCCTTCGGCGGCCTCCTGTTGCTCGGCGCCCGGATGGGTGACCTGCTCGGCCGCCGCCAGGTCTTCATCGGCGGCATCGCCCTGTTCACCGGCGCCTCGATGCTCGGCGGCCTCGCCCAGTCCGAGACCTGGCTGCTCGCCGCCCGCACCCTGCAGGGCGTCGGCGCCGCGATCGCCGCTCCCTCGACCCTCGCCCTGCTGACGATCAGCTTCCCCGAGGGCTCCGAGCGCACCCGCGCGATCGCCCTCTACTCGGCCGTCGCCAGCGCCGGCGCCTCGGTCGGCCTCGTCCTCGGCGGCATGCTGACCAGCTGGATCTCCTGGCGCTGGAGCCTCTTCATCAACGTCCCGATCGGCGTCGTCCTGATCTCCCTGGCGCCGCGCTACCTGCCGGAGACCGAGCGCCACACGGGCGAGTTCGACCTCGCCGGCGCGCTCACCTCGACCCTCGGCATGAGCGCCCTCGTCTACGGCCTCGTGCGGGCCGCGGAAACGAGCTGGGGCAACGCGGTGGCGCTCGGCTCCTTCGCCCTCGCCGCGCTGATGCTCGCCGCCTTCGTCGCGATCGAGCGGCGGGCACGGCAGCCGATCACCCCGCTGCGCCTCTTCGCCAGCCACGAGCGGGTCGGCGCCTACGCGGCCCGCCTGCTGATGGTCGGCGCGATGTTCGGGATGTTCTTCTACGTCACCCAGTTCCTCCAGGGCGCCGACGGCTTCAGCGCGCTGAAGGCCGGGCTCGCCTTCCTACCGGTCACGCTGACCATCTTCGCGATGGTGAAAGCGGTGCCGAAACTGCTCGGTCGGGTCGGCCCCGAGGTGACCCTGGTCGGCGGCCTGGTGCTGGCCCTCGCCGGCCTCCTCTGGCTCAGCCGCATCTCCACCACCACCGATTACTGGACCGGGATCGCCCCGCCGATGCTCTTGATCGGCGCCGGCATGGGGCTCGCCTTCACGCCGCTGACCCAGGCGGCGATCGCCGGGGTCGACCACCGCGACGCGGGCGCCGCCTCCGGCCTCGTGAACGCCTTCCAGCAACTCGGCTCGACGATCGGCATCGGCCTCCTCGTCACCGTCTTCGCGGCATCGAGCGAGGGCTCGGGCGCGAAGGCCCTGGCCGAAGGGGTGCCGAGCACGATCGAGGTCTCGGCCGCGCTGATCGTCCTCGCGCTGGCCGTCGTCCTCGGCGTGATGCGGCCGCGCTTCGGCTCTAGCCGGTCCCAGATTCGCCCGGCCCAAGCGGCGGCCGGCGAGTGATCGCGGGCGAGCGGCCCGAGGTCGCGTAGATCCAACGGGAGCGGCGGGTGAAGACGCCCGCCGCCTTCGTTTTCACCCGGTCGGACTTGCGGACCAGGATGAAGGTGCAGAGCGCGCCGAGCAGGGCGATCCCGCCGGAGGCGTAGAAGGTCACTTCGAAGGCGTGGACGTGGGAGGCGACCACGTCGGGCTTGATCAGTTCCAGCAGCTTGCCGTGACCAACGTGGTTGATCCCCTTTTCCTCGGCTTCGACGATCAGCTCGCGCGCGTGTTCGACCTGCTCCGGGGTCGGGTGGATGCCCTGGGACGCGAGCTTCGAGTCGATGTCGTGGAAGTTCACCCCGAGCTCGACCGCGGAGAGCACCGCGATCCCGAGCGCCCCGCCGAGCTGCTCGGAGGTGTTGATCATCCCGGCGCCCTCCCCCGCGTCTTTTTCCGGCACCGCGGTGAGGCCGGTCGGGTCGTTGACGGTGAGGACGATGCCGAGGCCGATGCCCTGCAGCAGCAGCCCGGGGATCAGGGCGACCGCCGATTCGCTCGAGACCGAGACGGCGAGCACGACGCCGGAGGCGGCGAGGACGAGGAAGCCGACGACCAGCGGCCAGCGGCCGCCGAAGCGGTCGAAGGCCTTGCCCGAGAGCGGCCCCGCGAGCAGCACCGGGATCGTCGCCGGGATCAGGGCGATGCCGGCCGCGGCGGGCGAGACGCCGACCACCAGCAGGAGGAAGAACGGGGTCAGATAACCGAGCCCGAGCTCCACCATCCCGGCCAGCAGCTGGCTCAGGTTGGAGGCGAGGAAGTTCTCGTGGCGGAAGAGCTTGAAGTTGATCATCGGGTTCTTCGCCCGCCGCTCGACCCAGAGGAAGATCGGGATGAAGGCGAGGCCGACGGCGATCGGGACCAGCGTCTCCGCCTGTCCCCAGCCTTCCTCAGGCCCCTGGCTGAGGCCGAAGATCAGCCCGCCGACGGCGACCGCGAAGGTGACGACGCCCTCCAGGTCGAGGTCGCGCGAGGCGCCTTCGTCGGCCTTCAGGTCCGGCGTCGCCCGCAGGGTGAGGAAGATCGTCAGCGCCGCCAGCGGCACGTTGATGAGGAAGACGAGGCGCCAGTCGATCGCCGTCAGCGCGCCGCCCAGCACCGGTCCGAGGGCGGCGAAGAACGCCGAGGCGCCGGCCAGGATGCCGAGCGCCGTGCCCTTCTCCTCGTCGGGGTAGACGGCACTGACGATCGCCAGCGCGGTCGGCATCATCAGCGCCGCACCGGCGCCCTGGACGGCCCGCGAGGCGATCGCCATGTAGATGTCCTGGGAGGCGCCCATCGCCGTCGTCGCGATGCCGAAGATGACCGCGCCGCCGAGGAA
>MKSH01000098.1:4698-13849 GCA_001898095.1 Solirubrobacterales bacterium 70-9
TCATCAGCCACTGCGACTGCGAGATCTCGGCGTGCAGGCCGGAGATCGCGTGCGGCGCCGCCAGCGGGACCGCGGTCTGGTCGACCAGGATCATCGAGCTGGCCAGCGTCATCGCGACCAACGTGATCTTCATGTTGCGCCGCGAGGTCACCCGGGGCGGCAGCCTACGTGAGAGTCAGGTGAGTGACCAGGGGGCGGGTGGTCAGCGACGGCGGCGGGTCACCAGGGCAGCGAGTCGGCGATCTCGCTGAGGTGCGGCGCGGTCTTGTCGCGCTCGGAGAGCAGCGGCTCGGCGACCTGCCAGTCGACGCCGACGTCGGGGTCGTCCCAGGCGATCCCCGCCTCGGTAACCGGGTCGTACAGCGAGGACACCTGGTAGTTGACGTCGGCGACCTCGGAGAGGACGACGAAGCCGTGGGCGAAGCCGATCGGCACGTAGAGCTGGTGGCAGTTCTCGTCGTCGAGCACGTGGGCTTCCCACTCGCCGAAGGTCGGCGACTCGCGCCGCAGGTCGGCGGCGACGTCGAGGATCCGGCCGCGGCCGCAGCGGATCAGCTTCGCCTGCCCGGGCGAGGTCTGGAAGTGGAGCCCGCGCAGGGTTCCGTAGGACGAGCGCGAGTGGTTCTGCTGGACGAAGTCGGCGTCGACCCCGAGCCCCTTCCATTCTTCGAGCGCGTAGGTCTCGAGGAAGAAGCCGCGCGAGTCGCCGTGGACGACCGGCTCGATCAGGACCAGGCCGTCGAGCCTGGTCGCCAGCGCCTTCGCCACTAGCCGAGCGCCTTCCCGTACTGGCGTTCGTAGTACTCGCGGTACTCGCCGGAGCGGATCGGCCCCCACCAGTCCTCGTTGTCGCGGTACCAGTCGACGGTCTTCTCGATCCCCTCGTCGAAGTGGACCTGGGCCTCCCAGCCGAGCTCCCGCTTCAACTTCTCACTAGACAGCGAGTAGCGACGGTCGTGGCCGGGGCGGTCCTTGACGTACTCGATCATCGACTCGTCGCCGCCGGAGAGGGCGATCACGCGCCGGACGACCTCGATGTTCTCGCACTCGTCGGGGCCGCCGACGTTGTAGACCTCGCCCGCCTTACCCTTGCCCAGCACGGTGTGGATGCCGCGGCAGAAGTCCTCGACGAAGAGCCAGTTGCGGACCTGCTTGCCGTCTCCGTAGACCGGCAGCGAGTCGCCGTGGATCGCGTTCAGCACCATCAGCGGGATCAGCTTCTCCGGGTACTGGCGCGGGCCGTAGTTGTTGGAACCGCGGACGATCGAGGCGTCGAGGCCGTAGGTGGCGACGTGGGCGCCGACCAAGAGATCGCCCGCCGCCTTCGTCGCCGAGTAGGGCGAGGAGGGGTCGAGCGGCGAGGTCTCGGTGAAGGAGCCCTCGGCGATCGAGCCGTAGACCTCGTCGGTGGAGACCTGGACGTAGCGCTGCACGCCGAGCTCACGGGCGGCGTCGAGCAGCGTGCCGGTGCCGATCACGTGGGTGCGGGCGAAGGCGTCCTGGTCGTCGATCGAGCGGTCGACGTGGGACTCGGCGGCGAAGTTGACGACCGCGTCGACGCCCGCCATCGCCTCGCGGACGATCTTCGGGTCCTCGATCGCGCCCTCGATCAGCTGCGTGCCCGCGGGCAGGTTCTCGGGCCGGCCCGCGTAGGTCAGCTTGTCGAGGACGACGATCTCGTGCTCGTCGCCGGCGATGCGGACGTAGGTCGAGCCGATGAATCCGGCGGCGCCGGTGACCAGGAGCTTCATCTCGTTCCTTCCTCGCGCATCGTGCGCTTAGTTCGTCTCGGACTCGCGCTGGGCCAGGTACCCGGCCAGGCCATCGTGCCAGGAGGGCAGGCGAATGGCGTGCTCGCGCTGGCTCTGCATGACGGAGTAGGGCGGCCGGTGGGCGGCCTGGCCGAACATCTCGCTGGTGATCGAGAGCACCTTGCAGTCGACCTTCCCCTGCTCGAAGATCTCGCCCGCGAACTCGTACCAGGAGCAGCCCCCGGCGGCGGCCATGTGGTGGATGCCGTACTCGATCCCGTCGATCAGCCGGGTGAGGCCGTAGGCGAGGTGCCAGGTGTAGGTGGGCGCGGTGACCTGGTCGCGGACGACCGTGACCTCGCTCATGCTCTCCCCCAGGCGCAGCATCGTGGCGACGAAGTTCTTGCCGTTGACGCCGAAGAGGCCGGAGGAACGGACGACGAAGTGGCGCTTGTTGGCGGCCGCCGTCGCCTCCTCGCCGGCCAGCTTCGTGCGGGCGTAGGCGGAGAGCGGCGCGGGCTGGTCGGACTCGACGTAGGGCGAGCCCTTCTCGCCATCGAAGACGTAGTCGGTGGAGACGTAGACGACCGCGGCGCCAACCTCGCGGGCCGCGGCGGCGACGTTCCCGGCGCCGGTGCCGTTGACGGCGAAGGCTTGATCCTCGGCCGTCTCGGCGCCGTCGACGTCGGTCCAGGCGGCGCAGTTGACGACCATGTCGGGACGCTCGCGATCGATCTGACGGCGCACCGCGTCGCCGTCGGCGACGTCCATCCGCGCCCGGTCGAGCCCGACCACGTCGTGCCCGGCATTGGTCGCTGCGACGACGAAGTCGCGGCCGAGCATCCCGCCCGCCCCCGCGACCAGCACCTTCATCTGACCACCCTCACAGGATTTCGATGACCGAGTTGTCGCCGACCAGGAGGCGCAGGGTCTTCGGCAGGCCGTCGCTGCGGGTCAGCTTCACGTTGCGGCCGAGGAGGCTGGCCTCCATCCGCGTGCCGAGGTCCTCGACCGTGGAGTTGGCGAGGACGATCGAGTGCTCGACCTCGCAGCGGCGCACCGCGACTTCGTCGCCGATCGAGGTGTAGGGGCCGATGAAGGCGTCTTCGACCGTGGCGCCGGCGCCGATCACGGCCGGGCCGCGGACGATCGAGCGGACGATCTTGGCGCCCGGTTCGACCACCACGCGGCCTTCGACCCGCGACTCCTCGTCGACCTCGCCGTCGGCGCGCTCCTCGATCTCCTCCAGCACCAGGCGGTTGGCCTCCAGCATGTCGGCGAGCTGGCCGGTGTCCTTCCACCAGCCGCGGACGATCTCCGACTGCACGGTGCGGCCGTCGTCGATCAGCATCTGGATCGCCTCGGTGATCTCGAGCTCGCCGCGCCAGGAGGGCTCGAGCCGGCGGGCGGCGTCGAAGATCAGTTGGCTGAAGAGATAGACGCCGACCAGGGCGAGGTCCGAGGGCGGGTCTTTCGGCTTCTCGATCAAGCGCACGATGCCGCCCTCGCCGTCGAGCTCCGCCACCCCGTAGGACTGCGGGTCGTCGACCGGGGTGAGCAGGATCAGCGCGTCGGGGTTCTCCTTCTCGAAGGTCGAGACCATGTCGCGGATCCCGTCGCGCAGCAGGTTGTCGCCGAGGTACATGACGAACGGCGAGCCGCCGATGAACTCCTCTGCGGTGAGGACCGCGTGGGCGAGGCCCGCCGGCTTGTCCTGGACGATGTAGGTGATCGCGCAGCCGAACTGGGAGCCGTCGCCCGCCGCCTCGCGGATCTCGTCGCCGGTCTCCGGCGCGATGATGATCCCGATCTCCTTCACCCCCGCGTCGACCAGCGCCTCGATCCCGTAGAAGAGGACCGGCTTGTTCGCCACCGGGACCAGCTGCTTGGCCGAGGTGTGGGTGATCGGGCGCAGGCGCGTGCCGGCGCCGCCGGAGAGGATAAGTCCCTTCAGAGGCTCCATATGGACGCTGGAACCCTATCCCAGGCTGGACGGAGCGGTGCCGGGGGAGCGGATACGCTGCTTTGACTGGTGCGGCCGACCGTCTTCATCCCCAACTACAACGGGGCCGAGCGGATCGGGCGGGCGCTGGACGGGCTGCGTCGGCAGGACCGCGAGGTCGCCGTGGTGGTCGCCGACAATGGCTCTACCGACGGATCGGTGGCGATGCTGGCGGAGCGCTACCCGGAGGTGACGGTGGTCGAGCTGGGCGCCAACCTCGGCTTCGGCACGGCGCTGAACCGGGCGGTGGCGGCGACGCCGGAGGCCGACCCGATCATGCTCCTGAACGACGACGCCGAGCCGGAGCGGGGCTTCGTCACGGCGCTGCTCGCGGCGCTCCGCGACGAGGTCGACACGGTCGCCGCGCTGATGCTGCAGGAAGCCGACCCGGGGCGGATCGACTCGGCCGGGGTGGTGGCGGACCGGACGGTGATGGGCTTCGACTACCTGCAGGGCGAACCGGTCGCGGCGGCGGCCGGGGCGAAGGCGCCGCTGGGGCCGACCGGGGGCGCGGCGCTCTACCGGCGCGCCGCCTTCGAGGCGGTCGGCGGCTTCGACGAGCGGATCTTCCTCTACTACGAGGACCTCGACCTCGCCCTGCGGATGGCGGCGGCCGGGGCGCGCTGCGCGCTGGCCCCGGAGGCGCGGGTGGTCCACGCCTACTCGCAGAGCCTTGGCGCCGCCAGCGGGGCGAAGTACGCCCGCACCGGCTGGAGCCGCGGCTACATGCTGCGCCGCTACGGGGTGATGCGCCACCCGGCGCTCGCCCTGCGGGTGCTCGCCGCCGAGGGGGCGATCTGCGCCGGCCAGCTGCTCCGCGATCACACCGCCGCAGGCCTGCGCGGGCGGCTGCGCGGCTATCGCGAGGCCGGCGGCGCGGCGCGGCGCGAGGTGCCGACGTCGGCGCTTCTCGACCTCGGCACGCGCGAGGCGATCGAGCTGCGCCGGCGGCGACGGGGCTAGGGGCGGGGCCGTGTGTGGCTGGCGCCCGGGGAACGGGACGCCGCCCTCTCGGCCACGGCCCTGGCAGGCTGTGGCCGTGCCCGAGAGGGCGGGCCTGCGGGGAGAGATCGAGCTTCGGGGCCGGGGCGATCACTCAAGAGTTTGTGTGTTTAGTTCTGGGTGCTAGAGACCCGAAACTAAACACACGTCTTCTTGAGCGGTGGGATCTCCCACGGGAGACGCACGAACCCTCGTAGTTCCCCTCGGAACCCTCACGTCCCGAGCGTCTCATGGCGGTCACAGCCTGCCAGGACGCCATGAGACGCCCGGGGCGCATCTCGGCCGGCCGCGACGGTCGCGGATCGCGGGCGGCCACAACCCGCACCGACCCCGGATCGTGGAATAAATCATCGGGGCTGGCGGCCGAGCCAGGCGCGAGCGCCGGCCGGGTCGCCCGTCGCGGCGAGGCGCTTGCGCTCGCGCAGGGCGGCGGGGAGTCGGGCCAGACCTTCGAGCTTGCCGTGCAGGGTGGCGAGGAAGCGGCGCTCCCGGGCCGCGCGCACCAGGGATCCTGCCTCCACCGCGGCGATCCGGGGGAACGCGCGGGCGGGCATGAACTTCGCCTGGGTGACGATCCGGTTGCGGGCGACGAGACGGGCGTTCCAGGCGCTCGGCCGCGGCGCCGCAGCCTGCCAGGAGGCGTTGCCGAGGTGCCAGACGACCGCCACCGGCTCGTACTCGAACCGCCATCCGGCGATCCGCGCCCGCACGTTCAGGTCGACGTCCTCGTAGAAGGCGAAGTAGGTCTCGTCGTAACCACCGAGATCGGCGAAGAGCTCGCGTCGCAGGAGGCAGGCGGCGCCGCAGACGCCGAAGACCTCGCGCCGCTCGCGCCAGGCCGACTGCGGCTCCCCCGCCCCGGTCTCGATCGCCCGCCCGTCGGCGAGCAGCGCCATCCCGGCGCTGTAGAGGCGCGCGGCCTCTGGATCGCGCGCCGGGTCCCCGGGGCCGTCGGCCGCGGCCTCCGCCGGGTCGCGGCCCGCACCACGCTCCATCTGCAGGATCCGGGGCTGGACGCCGCCGAGGCCCTCGTCGGCGTCGAGGGCCGCCGTCAGGGCCGCCACCGCGCCTGGCTCGAGCACCGTGTCGGCGTTCAGCGAGAGGACCGCGGGGGCGGTCGTCCGGACGGCGGCGAGGTTGACGGCGGCGGCGAAGCCGATGTTCTGCCGCAGGGCCACGGTCTCGATCCCACGCTCGCCCACCAGCTCCGCCGTGCCGTCGGTGGGGCCGTTGTCGACCACGACCACCTCCGCCACTCCCTCCTGCCCGGCCAGCGAGTCGAGGCAGGGGCCGAGCAGGCGGGCGGAGTTCCAGCTGGGGATCACGACTGCGACCGGCGGCGCCATGCGGCCCCAGCCTGACAGGTGCGGCGCCGGGTCCGGGCGGCGTCGATATCGTGCCGCCGATGCCGAGAGGTCGCCGATGAGCGCGTTCTCGCGGCTCGCCACGGCCGCCGGAGGCAGGTTGGCGAGCACCGAAGGACGCAAACGTGCGCTGGTCGCGCTCGTTGCCTCACCCCTGATCGGCGCCTTCGCGCTCGGCGCCGCGGTCGGCATCCTGGCGGGCGATTCCGGCACCGGCGTTCTGGTCGCGATCCTCGCGGCGCTCGTCTTCGCCGTCGTCGCGGTGTTCGGCGCGCGCGCGATCCTCGGCGCCGCCGTCGGCCTGCGCCGACGCCAGAGCACCGAGTGGATCCCGGAGAAGCTCCGCCCGCTGCGGGTCGAGGTCGGCGCCGCCGAGCCGCGGCGGGTGAACATCCTCCACCCGGCGATCGACCTGAAGCACTTCTTCGGCGGCTTCATCACCGTCTTCAACCTCGCCCGCGAGCTCGCCGAGGGCGGCCACCGGGTGCGGATGATCGCCACCGAGCCCTCCGACCTGCCGCCCGACTGGCGCCGGCGGCTGGCGGGCTACGAGGGGCTCGGCGACGTGCTCGAGCGGATCGAGGTCACCTTCGCCGCCGAGCGGCCGGCGGTCCGCTTCAACCCCGACGACACCCTCCTCGCCACCCACTGGACCGTCGCCCACATCGCCGCGGGCGCCGCCGCCGAGCTCGGTCCGCGACCCTTCGTCTACCTGATCCAGGAGTACGAGCCGTTCATCTTCCCGCTCGGCAGCGCCGCCGCCCTCGCCCGCGGCTCCTACGACCTCCCCCACCGGGCGATCTTCTCCACCGCGCTCCTGCGCGACTACTTCGCCGCCCACCGGATCGGCGTCTTCGGCGCGGACCCCGGCGGCGAGGAGGCGGCGCTCATCTTCGACAACGCGATCACCCCGGTCGGCCCGGTCGCCGCCGCCGACCTGCGCGCCGAAGGCCGCCGGCTGATCTTCTACGCCCGCCCGGAGGAGCACGCGCAGCGCAACCTCTACGAGCTGGGGACGATGGCGCTCGACCAGGCCGCCGCGGCGGGAACGCTCGACGGCTGGGAGCTGATCGGGGTCGGCTCGGTCGAGGCGACCGCGGCGGTGGTCCACCTGCCGCGGAGCGGCGCCCCGCTGCGGATGGTGCCGCGCAGCGCCCAGTCGGAGTACGGCGCCCTGCTGCGCTCCGGCGACGCCGGCCTGGCGCTGATGTACACGCCGCACCCGAGCCTGGTGCCGATCGAGATGGCGGCGGCGGGGATGGCGACGGTGACCAACACCTACGAGAACAAGGACGCCGCGGCCCTCGCCGCGATCTCCGCCAACCTGATCGCGGCGCCGCCCTCGGTCGCCGGGGTCGCCGCCGGGATCGCCGCCGCCGTCGGCCGGGTCGGCGACGTCGAGGCCCGCGCCGCCGGCTCGCGGGTCGCCTGGCCGAGCCGCTGGGAGGACGTCTTCGACGCCAACTTCAAGGCGCGCCTGGACCAGTGGATCGCCGGATGAGCCCGTCGTCGGGTCGGGCCGAGAGCCTCGAAGGCCTGCGGCTGCGCCTGGCCCGGTCGCGGACGGCGCCCGTGATCGGGCTGATCGGTGTCCTCGTGGCGGTGTTCGCGCTCAATCTCTGGGCCCGCCACGGCGACTACTTCTTCTACGACGAGTACCAGATCGTCCTTCACTTCTACGGGCTCGAAGGCCTGCTCCACCCGTCCAACGGCCACCCGGTGATCATGTGGCTGGCGCCCTATTACCTGATGCGCTCGACGATCGGGCTCGAATCGGCCCTGGCCTACGAAGTGCTCGGCATCCTCGCCGGGCTCGTCGCCGCCTGCCTCCTCTTCGTCGCCGTGCGCAGGCGAGCCGGGGGCTGGCCCGCGCTGGTGGCAGCGATCCTGCTGCTCTTCATCGGCTCCGGCGTCGACCCCTTCTTCTGGAGCTTCGAGCTCGCCTTCGCGGGCTCGGTGAGCTGCGGGCTCGGCGCGATCCTCCTGCTCGACGGCGACACCCGTCGCGGCGACGCGCTGGCGGCGGTCCTCCTGATCGCCTCGGTCTTCTTCCTCCTCGTCGGGCTCACCTTCGTGGCCGCCGCCGCGGTCGCGATCCTGCTCGCCGCCGACGGTCGCGGCTGGAACCGCAGGCTGCGCCGCTTCGCCTGGGTGATCGGCCCCGTCGCGATCCTCTTCGTCGCCTGGTACCTCGGCTACGGCCACCTCTCCCCCAGCCGGCTCACCACCGACAACATCCTCGCCTCGCCCGGCTTCGTCGTCGACGGCCTCGGGGCGACGATCGTCTTCATCCTCGGGCTCGGCGTCTCCGATCACTCGGCCTTCCTCGACAACTTCTCCGTCCCGGTGCTGCTGGGGACGCTGGCCCTCATCGGCCGGCGCCTGACGCTGCCGCAACCGGTCTCCCGCCGGGTCTGGATCTGGGTCGTCGGCCTGTTCGCGTTCTGGGTCCTCACCGCCTTCAACTCTCCGGTCGACGGCGGCCCCACCCTGGGCCGGTACCTCTATCCGTCCGCGGTCTTCATGCTCCTGATCGCGGCAGAGCTGATCCGCGGCCTGCGGCTCGGACTGGTCGCGGCCACCCTGGCGGCGGTCGTCGTGCTGGTCGCGGTGCTCGGCGGCGGGGCCGCGGTCAACGACGGCCGCCACCCGCTGAACGAAGAAGCCAAGAAGCTCGCCGCCAACCTGGGCGCCCTGGAGATCGCCCGCGACACGATCTCACCGAAGGTCCAACTGGTCGAATCGCTGTCCGGCACGCCCTTCGAGGAAGTCGTCGACGCCGGCTCGTTCTTCAAATCGGCCGACCGCTACGGCTCCCCGGCGCTCAGCCCGGAAGAGATCCTCACCCAGCCGGAGGCATACCGGGAGACGGTCGACGGCATCCTCCGCGCGGTGCTGCCGGTGACGCTCGAAGCGGGGGCGCCGAAACCGGCAACGGCCGGCTCCTGCTTCGACCTCGAAGCGGGCTCGGGGATCGTCACCACCGGCTCGGTCTGGCTCGAAGCCGGCCCGGAAGGGGCGACGCCTTCCCT
>MKSH01000098.1:13892-14881 GCA_001898095.1 Solirubrobacterales bacterium 70-9
CCGATCGCTCCGAAGTCCCCTGGCACCTGCTGGTCGGCGAAGGCCAGGCGCAGGCCTGCGGCGCCACCGTCCAGGCCGAATGAGCTAGAGGTCCTCGGCAATCCGCGGCGCCTCGCGGTTGAAGATCCAGACTGCGGCGCCACAGATGATCAGGTAGATGACAACAGAGATGGAGAAACGTCCCCAGCCGCCCATCGCGGCGACTGCGTTCGGCGCCTCCGGTTCGATGATCCAGTTGCGGGCCTGCGCGAGGATCGGAGTCAGCGGATTGAACAGCAGCACCGTCTGCATCGCGCCGGGCGCGTTTTCGTACGGGTAGAGGATCGGCGAGCCGTAGAGAAGGACGGTACCGGCGACGCTCCAGATGATCGCCACGTCGCGGTAGCGGACGTAGAGGGCCGAGAGGATCATCGAAACCGTCGCGGTGAGCACGATCAGCACTGCGAGCATGACCGGGATCAGGAACCAGGTCCAGGTAGGGCTGACACCGAAGGCGAGGATGAAGACGAAGACCGGAACCAGGTTCAGCAACAGGTTGAAGGTCCCGGTCGCTACCGTCGCCAGTGGGATCACGAGCCGGGGGAACTGCGTCTTGCGGACGATTCCCTCCTTCCCGACCACCGAGGTCACCGCAGCCGCGGTCGACTCCTGGAAGGAGGTGTAGAGGACGATTCCAAGCAGCAGGAAGACGGGATAGTGGGTCACCCCTTCGCCACCTACGTGGAAGATCTTGGTGAAGACGACCAACATGACGCTGAAGAGGAGCGCCGGCCGCAGCAGCGACCAGAAATAGCCGAGCACGCTGCCGTAGTAGGTCGTCTTGAAGTCGTTGACCGAGATCAGCAGCAGCAGATCGAAGAATCGCCGCCAGCCGCCGCCGATAGCCGACGGACCCTGGACGTCGCGCAGCTCGTGGAAGGTGCGTTTCGCGTGCAGATCGGCCGGCGGTGCAGGCTGCTCGTTGGCGGTCGTCACTTCTCCACCTGGAC
>MKSH01000098.1:14921-16625 GCA_001898095.1 Solirubrobacterales bacterium 70-9
GATCACGTTGTCGACGCCGCTGTGGTTCCGGTTGACGCCGAGGTCGACGAAGTAGCGGCCGTTGCCGAGCTGGTTGACGAACCGGGCGGTCAGGGTGGCACGCTCGCCCGCCCGCAGGAGGTCGATGTCGGTGCCCTGGCCTTCGAGGAGAACTGCCGCGGCGGTCCCGAACAACTGCACCCCGTCGGCATTGGAGAGCATCACCGCCAGCGTCGGTTTGGGGATGTCGCGACGCGCCTCGATCACCGCCCGCAGGTGGATGTCCTTGCCCGCCTCGACCGTGGTCACCCGGTCTCCGGCTTCGTCCTCGACCCAGATGTCGACCAGCCGCGCCGCCGCGTCGGCTTCGTCCGGATCGGCGCCGAGGTCGGCTACCGCGTCGTGGGCGCCCTCGTAGTTCAACCGCAGGTAGTGGCGGCCGACCGCGTGCGGGTCGCCCTCCTCGGCGATCTCGCCGTCGTTGATCAGGATCGCCCGGTGGCAATAGGCGTCGACGGCGCCCATGTCGTGGGTGACGAGGACGAGGGTCTTGCCGCTGCCGCGGACCTCGTGGAAGACGTCGGCGCACTTCTGCTGGAAGGAGGCGTCGCCGACTGCCAGCACCTCGTCGATCAGGAGGATGTCGGTATCGGCCTGGATCATCACCGAGAAGCCGAGCCGCACGAGCATCCCGGAGGAGTAATTCTTCAGCTTCAGGTCGACGAAGTCGTGCAGTTCGGCGAAGTCGATCACGGTGTCGAGCCGGCGCGCCGCCTCCTGCCGCGAGAGGCCCATCATCACCCCGTTCAGCTGCACGTTCTCGCGCGCGGTCAGCTCCATGTTGAAGCCGACGCCGAGCTCGATGAAGGGGGCCAGGGTGCCCGCCATCCGCACCCGCCCGCCGTCGGCCCGGTAGATCCCGGCAAGGATCTTCAGCAGCGTCGACTTGCCCGAGCCGTTGCGGCCGACGATGCCGAAGAACTCGCCCTGGCGGACGTCGAAGGAGATCCCGTCGAGCGCCTTCAGCTCGCTGACGTCGCGCCGGATCGTCGGGTGGAGGGCCCGCTCTTTCAGCGAGTCGACCTTCTGCCCCGGCAGGCGAAAGGTCTTCTTCAAGTCCCGCACCTCGATCGCGAGCGGCGCCTTCGAGCCGCGGGCTGACCCGGATGCCCTCCTGGAGGTCACATCAGTCGCCATCGGTTCAGTTTACGAGTGGCCGAGCAGGATCTTCGCCACCGGCCCGCTGACGTCGGGAACCAGGTATTCGGCGGGCGGAACCCAGGCGGGCGGGCGCTCCAGCACGGTGCGGGTGCAGCGGCTGATCGTGTCGCCCTCGACCCCGGCCAGCATGTTGCTGCCGCACTCGACCGTCTCCGGCCGCTCGGTGGTGTCGCGCACGGTCACCGCGGGCACGCCGAAGATGCAGCACTCCTCCTGCACCGTGCCGCTGTCGGAGAGCACGCAGCGCGCGTGCTTCTCGAGCTTGACGAAGTCGAAGAAGCCCATCGCCGGCATCACCTTGATCTGGTCCGAGGAGAACGGCACGCCGAACTCCTCCAGACGGGCGCGGGTGCGCGGGTGCATCGAGCAGATCAGCGGCAGGTCGAGCTCGGCGGCGATCTCGGTCAGCCCGCCGGCGAGCGCCTGCAGCCGGCTCTCGACGTCCACCGTCTCCTGCCTGTGCATCGTCACCAGGAGGTAGTTCTCCTCCTCCACCCCGAGGTC
>MKSH01000099.1:0-2046 GCA_001898095.1 Solirubrobacterales bacterium 70-9
AAACACGTGAACGAGGAGCTGCCCGACGTGCAGGCGATCCGGCCGGAACTGTCGGCCGCCTCGGCGCTGGTGGTCGAGCGAGCGACCAGCAAGGACCCGGAGAAGCGCTACGCCGACATCGGCGAGATGATCGACGACCTCTCGACCGCGCTCGAGGTCGAGGCGGCGCGGGCGGGCTCGACCACCGGCGAGGCGACCAGCGTCCTCGAGGCGGTGCCGCCGGCGAAACGCAAGCTTTCCAGCCGGGCGCGCTGGTCGTGGGCGGCGATCGCCGCGATCGTGCTCATCGGCGCCGCGGCACTGGCCGCGACCCAGCTGATCTCAAGCGGCGACACGCCGATCGTCGGCAAGAACCAGGGTGGCGGTGGCGGCGGCGGCTCCAAGTCGACGGGCGCCCCGGTGGCACTGGAAGCGGCGACGGCTTATGACCCGGAGGGCGACGAACACGAGGAAGACGGTTCCGAGGGATACGCAATCGACGGCAATCCGACCGAAACTTCCTGGACCACCGAGCACTACGACAGCGACACCTTCGCCGGGACCAAGGAAGGCCCCGACCCCGGCGTCGGCATCTACGTCACCTCGAAGGCGGCCGCCTCGCCGAAGACGATGAAGATCCTCTCCCCCACCCCGGGCTGGGACGCGCAGATCTTCGCCGCCGCGGCGGGCCCGCCGGAAGAGATCGAAGAATGGGGCGAACAGGTCGGCGAAGTGAAGAACGCCTCGAAGGAAGAGGAAGTCGACCTGCACCTCGGCGGCGCCGCCAAGTACTTCCTGATCTGGTTCACGAAGGCCTCGCCGGCGTCAGACCAGGAAGGCCGCTTCCAGGTCGAAATCAGCGACATCAAGTTGTTCGAATAGGGCGCTCGCAGAAATGGCCGGATAGCGGCCAGAAGTGCGAACTCACCCCGAGGGGCGGCCTAGAACTCGAAGGAGCGGGCGCGCCGGTGGCACTCGATCGCGAGGCCGACGAGGCGGTCGCAGAGGTCCGGGTAGGAGAGCCCGCCGGCCTCCAGCAGCTTCGCGTAGACGCTGGTCTCGGTGAAGCCGGGCATCGTGTTGATCTCGTTGACCAGCACCGTGCCGTCCGGCTCGACGAAGAAGTCGCAGCGGGCGAGGCCGGAGCAGCCGGCCAAGGTGAAGACCTCGGCGGCAAGCTCGCGCACCCGCTGGGTCTCGATCTCCGAGATCGGCGCCGGGACCGCCAGGTCCATGCCGCCCTCGCCGTACTTCGCCTCGTAGTCGTACCACTCGGCGTGGGCCATGATCTCGCCCGGCATCGACGTCTCCGGGTCCTCGTTGCCGAGCACCGAGCACTCGATCTCCCGCCCGTGGGCGGAGGCCTCGACGATCACCCGCGGGTCGTGCCGCAGCGCCGTCTCCACCGCAGAATCGAGCGCGGTGAGGTCCTCGATCCGGGTGATGCCGACGCTCGAACCCATCCGCGAGGGCTTCACCCAGAGCGGCGTCCCCAGCTCGGCGCAGCGCTCGCGCCAGCCCGCTTCGCCGACCGCGACGAAGTCCACCTGCGGGATCCCCTGTCCGGCCAGCAGGCGCTTCAGCGTCAGCTTGTCCATGCAGGTCGCCGAGGAGAGGACGTCGGAGCCGACGTAGGGCAGGTCGAGCATCTCCAGCAGCCCCTGCAGGCTGCCGTCCTCGCCGAAGGCGCCGTGGAGCACCGGGAAGACGACCTCGGCACCGAGCAGGCCGGCGCCCGGCACGAGGTCGACCGGCGCGCCCGCGGCGAGCCAGCGGCCGTCGCGACCGATCCGCACCTCGACCACCTCGTGGCCGGCTTCTTCCAGGCCCTTGATCACCGAGGCGCCCGAGTTCACCGAGACTTCGTGCTCGGAGGAGCGCCCGCCGGAGAGGACCGCGACCCTCATGGCGTCGTCCCTTCTTCTTCTTCGGGTTCCGATTCTTCCGGCACGACCTTGGCCCGCTTGCCGACCACGAGGATCACTTCCTGGCCTTCGGCGACCGCTTCGCCGCCGCGCGGGGACTGGGCGATCACCAGGCCGATCTTCAGTTCGTTGGCGGTTTCTT
>MKSH01000099.1:2114-2540 GCA_001898095.1 Solirubrobacterales bacterium 70-9
CGATCACCACCGTCTGCCCCGGTTCGACTTCCTGCCCGGCGCTCGGTTCCTGCCTGATCTCCTCGCCCGGGGCCGCCGATCCGGTTTCCTCTTCGCCGACTTCCGGCACCAGCCCGCGGGCGCGGATTTCCTGCACGGCGAGGCGCCGCTGCTTGTTCACCAGCACCGGCACCTTGACCAGCTTCGGCCCGGCGGAGATGAAGATCGTCACCGTCGAACCGTGGGTGGCGGTCTTGCCCGCGCGCGGTTCGGAGTAGACGACCAGGCCTTCTTCGACCGAGCTCGAGTTCACGTTCTCGGTCGCCACTTCGAACGTTTCGGCTTCCAGTTTCTTCGTCGCTTCTTCGCGGTCGAGGCCGGTCACGTGGGGCACCACGCCTTCGCCCGGCCCGATGCTGACGGTCAGCGTCACCGCCGGCTTCGAGC
>MKSH01000099.1:2653-7442 GCA_001898095.1 Solirubrobacterales bacterium 70-9
GCTCGGCACCTCGGTGGTGGTGTCGCGGCTGAGCAGGATCCCGATCAGCGCGCCGATCAGGATCGCTACCAGGGCGGCGATGATCCACCAGTTGCGCCGGCGCCTACGCGCCGCCTCGTGGTCCTCCTCCTCGACCGGGGGCGCGACGACCGGCGGCAGGGCCGCGAACGAGGTGGTCCCCCGCCCGACCCCACCGGGTTCGCGCAGCGCCTGGTCGAGCGCGGCGATGAAGGCGTCGGCGCTCTGGAAGCGCCGGCCCGGGTCCTTCTCCAGCGCCCGCATCACCACCGCGTCCAGCGCCGGGCTGACCCGCGGCTGGATCGAGCTCGGCCGCTGCGGCATCTGCGAGACCTGTTTCATCGCCACCGCCACCGCCGATTCGCCCTCGAACGGGACCCGCCCGGTGAGCGCCTCGTAGAGCATCACGCCGACCGAGTAGAGGTCGGAGACGGCGGTCACCTCGAAGCCCTGCGCCTGCTCCGGCGAGAGGTAGTGCGGCGTCCCCATCACCGAGCCGGTCTGGGTGATCTCGGAGACCCCGGCGCGGGCGATGCCGAAGTCGGTGACCACGGCTTTGCCCTCCGGGTCGACGATCACGTTCTGCGGCTTCAGGTCGCGGTGGACGATCCCCTGCCGGTGCGCGTACCCCGCCGCCTGCAACACCTGGCGGATCACCGCGACGCCCTGCTCGACCGTGATCCCGGAGTCGATCAGCTGCTTCAGCGTCGGCCCCTCGATGTACTGCATGGCGATGTAGTAGGTGCCCTGCCAATCGCCGCGGTCGAAGACCGAGACGATGTTCGGGTGCTGCAGCCCGGCGGCCGCCTCGGCCTCGCGCTGGAAGCGCATCACGAACTCGCGGTCCTGGGCGAAGCGCCCGTGCAGGACCTTCAGCGCGATCCGCCGCTGCAGATGTGAATCCTCGGCGAGCCAGACGTCGGCCATCCCGCCGCCGCCGACTTTCGCCAGCACCCTGTAGCGCCCGTCGACGACCGAGCCGACCTCGACCTCAGCCACGCAACTCTCCCCTCATCGTCATCGCTGTCTCGTCCTCATTCGCCGTTCAAGATCGCTTCCGCGACGTCGCGGAAGATCGGTGCTGCAACGTCGTTGCCGAACTGTTCCGTGCACTCGACCGAAGCCGCGATCGCGATCTTCGGGTCATTTGCGGGCGCAAAGCCCATGAACCAGGCCTGGTTCTCTTCTTCGCCGCCGCCGCAGGCTTCGTTGCCGGGGGTTTCCGCGGTGCCGGTCTTGCCCGCCACCGGGACGCCGGAGATCGCCGCGTTGGTCCCGGTCCCTTCGTCGACCACGCCTTCCATCGCCGTGGTCAGCTCTGCCGCCGTCTTCTTCGAGATCGGTTCGCTGTAGACCGAGGGGTCCATCCGCTTGGTCACGCTGCCGTCGGCGTCGACCACCCGGTTCCAGATCTGCGGCTTCATCAGCTTGCCGCCGTTGGCGACCCCGGCGGCGACCATCGCGATCTGCAGCGGCGTCGCCAGCAGGCGCTCCTGGCCGATCGCCACGCGGGCGAGGTCGACCGGGTCCTTGCGGTGGAGGATTTCCCCGTGTTCGCCGACCACGCCGCTCGGCAGCATCTCTTCTTCGGGCAGGTCGAGCGGCGGGATCGAGCCGAAGCCGAACGCTTCCATCATCGAGAAGAGGTTCTTGTTGCCGACTTTCTGGCCGAGCTGGCCGAACCAGGTGTTGACCGAGTTGGTCAACGCGAAGTCGAGCGTTATCGGGCCGAAGTCTTCGTGGTAGTCGTTGGCCAGTTCGTGGCCTTCGTCGATGATCGAGCCGGGCGCGTTGATCGCCGTTTCCGGGGTGATCACGCCGGATTCGAGCCCGGCGGCGGCGGTCACGACCTTGAAGGTCGAGCCCGGCGGATAGCGGGCGAAGCTGGCGCGGTTGACGAGCGGCGCGTTCACTTTTTCCGTGTAGCTCAAACGCTTGAAGGTCTTTTCGTTCGGGATCGAGTTCGGGTTGTAACCCGGGTTCGAGGCCATCACCTTGACCGCGCCGGTGCTCGGTTCGATCGCCACCACGGCGCCGTGCCCGGCCGCTTCCAGGTCCCCCATCGCCACTTCCTGCGCGTGCAGATCGAGGTTGGTGACGATCTGTTCGCCTTCCTGCTTCGTGCCGGTGAGCTGGTCGAAGATCGAGCCGAATTCCGATTCTTCGCCGGTCAGTTCGGAGTTGTGGGACTTCTCGAATTCCGACTGGCCGTACTGGACGAAGCTGTAGCCGATCGGGTGGCCGAAGAGCGCCCCCAGCGGGTAGTGGCGGATGTAGCGCTTGCCCGAGCCGTGGCCCTTGGAGAACGACTTGGCGATCACCGTGCCGTCGGACGCGAGGATCCGCCCGCGGGGGATCTGCTGCTGCTCCAGCAGCGGCCGTTGGTTCACGTTTTTTTCCTTCAGCGCCTTCGCGTCGAAGACCGACCAGTAGGACGTGAAGCCGACCAGCACGGCGAAGAGGACGATGATGAAGGCGAAGAGCTTGATGATCTGGCGGTTCACGCCGTCGCCCCCAACGGTTCGTCGCCGCGCGAGTGCGTCGCGCCCTGTTCGGCTTCCCGCCGCGCCCGGTTGGAGATCAGCAGCAGCAGGGCGAGCAGGACGAAGTTGGCGACGATCGAGCTGCCCCCGTAGGAGACGAACGGCAGGGTGACGCCGGTCAGCGGGATCACCCTGGTGACGCCGCCGATGATCACGAAGGCCTGGATCGCGAAGACCGCGGTCAGCCCGGTCGCCAGCAGCTTCGAGAAACCGTCGTTGGCGAGCAGCGCGACCTTGAAGCCACGCGCCGTGATCAGCAGGTAGGTGGCGATCAGCCCGCAGCCGCCGAACAGCCCGAGCTCGTTCACGATCAGCGAGTAGATCGTGTCGGTCTGCGCCGCGGGCAGCATCGTGTCCTTCGTCCCCGGCACCGTGATCAGCGCCTGGCCGAACCCTTTGCCGAACAGCCCGCCGTCGGCCTGGGCGAAGATCGATTGGAGGATCTGGTAGCCGCTGCCGCGCGGTTCGGTGTACGGGTGCAGCCAGATCTCCACCCGCTCGTGCACGTGCGGCACGGTGGCGACGATGAACCAGGCGCCGAGCAGGAACAGGATCATCCCGATGACGACGAAGCTGAACCGCCCGGTCGCCACGTAGAGCAGGGCGAGGAAGGCGGCGAAGAACATCAGCGAGGTGCCGAGGTCGCGGATGAAGACGAGCAGCAGCATCGAGGCGCCCCAGACGACCAGCATCGGGCCGAAATGTTTGATCGGCGGCAGGGTGACGCCGAGGACCCGCCGCGCCCCGACGATCAGCACCTCGCGGTTCTCCCGCAGGTAGGAGGCGAGGAAGATGACGATCGCGATCTTCGCGAACTCGGAGGGCTGGAAGGAGATCGGGCCGACCTTCACCCCGAGGTAGGCGCCGTTCACCTGTTCGCCGATCCCCGGGAGGCGCGGCGCCAGCAGCAGCAGGATGCCGGCGGTGGCGATGATGTACCGGTAGCGCTCCAGCACCTCGTAGTCGCGCAGGAACTGGATCGTCAGCGCGAAGAGCACCAGCCCGAAGAGGAACCAGTTGGCCTGGTCGCGGGCGAGGCTTTCGTCGATCCGGTAGATCATCACCAGCCCGAAGGCGGTCAGGATCGCCATCAGCGGGAAGAGGTAGGGATCGGCGTGCGGCAGCCGGATCCGCAGGTAGACGTGGGTGACCAGGCAGACGGCGAAGAAGTAGGCGCCGTAGGTGAGGCTGAGGTTGTCGAGTTTCGAGTGGTCCTGGGCGAAGACCGCGGCGAACCCGGCGGTCAACAGCAGCACGACCGGGATCAGCGCCAGCAGCTCGCGGTTGCGGGCGCGCGTCATTCGGTGATTCCCTGACCGCGTTCGATTTCTTCCAGCAGCTTGACCGCGTCGGCGTGGGAGCGGACCGAGTGCCCGGTCACCGCGTCCTGGCGCCGTTCCGGCAGGGCCTGGGTCTGCACCGGGGCGGAATAGCGTTCGCTGTAGAGCTTGATCCCGAAGGGCAGTTCGTAGGGGACGCCGCGGTAGAGGGCGACGCGGCCGGCGTTGTCGGTGCCGAGGAACCAGGCGTGGCGGAGGCCGTAGGCGGCGCCGAAGACGAGCGCCCCGATCACCACCAGCAGGGCGATCAGGCCGGCCGCCCGGCGAACCCGCTTGCGGCGCCTGCCGGGCTTCGCCGCGGCCTGGTCCTCGCGCCGCTTGCGGGCCGCGTCGGCGGCGGCGCGGCGGCGCACCTCGGTCGAGGTCAAGCCCGCCTCCTCGGCGCTCGCGCCGATCAGGGTCGCCCCCTCGGAGGCCGAGTCGAGCGCCGGTTCGGCGGCGTCGACCAGCTTGAAGGCGATCACGCTGATGTTGTCGCGGCCACCCGCCCGGTTGGCTTCGTCGACCAGGGCGCGGACCGCGCTCGGCATCGAGGTGGCGCGCATCAGCAGGCGCTCGATGTGCTCGTCGTCGAGCATCGTGGTGAGGCCGTCGGAGCAGATCAGGAAGATGTCCCCCGCCTGCGCCGGGACCGTCTGCAGGTCGACTTCCACCTCCGGTTCGGGGCCGAGGGCGCGGGTGATGATCGAGCGCTGCGGGTGGTCCTCGGCCTGCGCCTCGGTCAGCTGCCCTTTGCGCCGCATCTCCTCGACCAGCGAGTGGTCGCGGGTGAGCCGTTCGAGCTTGCCCCGCCGCAGTCGGTAGGCGCGGCTGTCGCCGACGTGGCCGATCGCCACCTCCTCGGCCTTCTCGTCGAGGATCGCGGCGGTGGTCGTCGTCCCCATCCCG
>MKSH01000099.1:7449-9294 GCA_001898095.1 Solirubrobacterales bacterium 70-9
GCCGCAGGATCTTCTCCGGCGGGCCCTCGGGCAGGGCGCGGTCGAACGACTCGACCGAGGTCTTCGAGGCGACCTCGCCCGCCTGGGCGCCTCCCATCCCGTCGGCGATGACGAAGAGCGGGGCGCGGACGAAGACCGAGTCCTCGTTGGCGCTGCGCTGCCGACCGGTGTCGGTGGCGTAGGCCTGGTCGGTGATCCGCAGCGTCATCTAGTTCCCCAACCCGCCCGGCCTCACGAAGCCTCGAAGCGGAAGACGGTGTCGCCGATCTGGATCGTGTCGCCGTCGACCAGCTCGGCCTCGCCGTCGAGCTCGGCCCCGTTCAGGATCGTCCCGTTGGTCGATCGCATGTCCTCGACGAAGTGGTGCCCTTCGCGCGAGAAGAGGCGGATGTGGATCCCGGAGGCGTAGCGATCCTCGATCTGCACGTCGGCGTCCTTGGAGCGGCCGATCGAGAGGCCGCCGATCAGGTCGAAGCGCGCGTCCCGCTCGAGGCCGCCGCCGCGCTCGGCGACCAGCCAGGCGTCGACGCCGTGCTGCACCTCGGCGTAGCCCTGCGCCTGGTGGAACCCGGTCGCGTCGGGCGCGGGCGAGGCCGTCCGCCGCAGGTCGCGGAAGGCGCTCCTCGCGATCACCAGGAGGAACAGGAAGAGGATGGCCAAGAAGCCAAATTTCAGTGCGGTCGATAGGGGGTCGTAGGCCACTCGGTCGTCACCTTACGGTCCAGGCCCGAGGCCAGGGACGTTGTTGATGGTCAGCTACTGCTCGACGTCGAACAGGAAGGTGGTGGTGCCGACGGTCACCTGGTCTCCGGCCGAGAGCCGGGTGGAGGTGACGCGGCGGCCGTTCACCTTGATCCCGTTGGTCGAGCCGAGGTCGACGATCTGCCAGTCGCCCGAGTCGGCGCGGCGCAGCTCGGCGTGGCGACGGGACACGTTGGGGTCGGCGAGCACGCACTCGGCCGACTTCGAGCGGCCGATCGTGGCGCGGGGGCCGTCGAAGACGTAGCGGCGGTCGTCCATCGAGATCACGGCGCGGGTGGAGACCAGCGCGCGGACGTCCTGCTCGGGTTCTTTGGGGCGCTGGCGGTCGCGCTCGCGGACCGCCGAGTAGACCATCGTGTGGCCCTCTTCGCCCTGCCGCGGCGCCTCGCCCTCGTGGACCGGCGCCTTCACCATCCGCGGCTGGATCCCGAACTCGCCGAGGCGGAGCCGCTCGTCGGTCTGGAATTCGACCGCCGGGCGGGTCAGCAGGTCGTAGCCGCGCCGGCGGGCGTGCTCGAGCAGATAGCCGGAGAGCTCCTGCTCCAGCGAGCGCTCGTAGCCTTCGAGCTTCGAGCGGTCCTGCTTGGAGAGGAAGACCGTGTACTCGTTGGGGACGTAGACGCGCTGCACCGATGCCGTCTTGTGGGCGTCCATTTCCTTCGCCAGTTTGCGCGCCAGTTCGACCGGCTGCACCTCGGAGCTGAAGGCGCGCGAGAACACCCCCTCGACGAGGCCTTCGATCCCGGACTCAAGTCGGCGGAGAAGGGCGATCGGAGCTGCTCCTTTGGGTCACTCGGTCGTGGGCAGGGCCAAGCATCCGCGTCTGCGGACAAGTTGGCGAATTCTAGGGCAGGACCAGTCCATGGCCGAACAAGAGGAGGGTGCCGACGGCGGCGGCGAGCCCGAGCACCCCGAGCCTGAGCCCGATGTGAGAGGGGCCTGAGTGGTGGTCGTCGGCGAGCTCGTCGAGCGAGTCCTCGATCGCCGTCCCCAGTTCCTCCAGCGTCGGCCGGTGCTGGGGGCGGGAATCGAGGCAGGCGTCGATCTCCTCGGTCAGCTCGCGGGGCAGGTCGGGGCGCAGGC
>MKSH01000099.1:9416-11866 GCA_001898095.1 Solirubrobacterales bacterium 70-9
GGCCTGCTCCGGGGACATGTAGGCGAGCGTGCCGACGACGTCGCCGGTCGCGGTCAGGCCCGCCGCGTCGGCGACCAGAGCGATGCCGAAGTCCATCAGCTTCGCCCGCGGCTGGCCGTCCACCACCTGGACGTTCTGCGGCTTGATGTCGCGGTGGATGACGCCGCGTGAGTGAGCGTGGTCGAGGGCCTCGCAGAGATCGGCGCCGATCTCACCGATCTCCCGGTCCGAGAGGGCTTCCTCGGCGGCACAGGTGGCCAGGGTGTTGCCCTCGACCAGCTCGGAGACGAGCAGCGCGTTGCCGCCCTCCTCCCCCATCTCGTAGAGCGTCACGATGCCCGGGTGGTTGAGGCGCGCCGCCGCCTGGGCCTCGCGCATCACCCGCCGTCCCGCCTCGCCGCGCTGCTCGATCGCCTTCACCGCCACCGGCCGCTCGAGCCTGCCGTCCCAGGCCTCGTAGACGACGCCGAACCCGCCGCTGCCGATGCGGCGCTCGATCAGGAAGCGGTCCAGTACCAGTGAGCCGACCAAAGCACGTTTGTCTTCGCCGGGAGGCTCCTCCCTCCTGCCGTGGGCGGCCACGTGCGGGCTGTCACATTTGCCCCCGCCGGCCCGGCTATGGTTGGGAAAAAGGCACCGTACGCGGCAGGACCGACGGCGAAGGCAACCGCAGTCGCCATACTCCGCCGCCAGCCAATCCAGCCCTTGGGAGAGCCGTTTCTTGGAGTACTCGACTTCAGGCGGCGCGAGTCGGAGGTCCCGCCGGCCCGCCCGTCGCCCCGAACGCCAGCAGATCATGCTGCGGCGTCTGGCCGCGCTCGGCGGAGCCCTGGTGGTGCTGATCCTGATCGTGCTCGGGGTGAAGGGGTGCCTGGACGCCCGCGCCCGCAGCGCCCTCTCGGACTACGCACGGAACGTCGAACAGATCGTCAACGAGACGAAACAGACGAACAAAGACTTCTTCAACAAGCTGGAAGACCCGGGCAACCTCTCGGTCACCGAATTCACCAGCGAGATCAACGCGGACCGCAGCGCGATGGTCAACTACGCCTCGCGGGTCGAGGGGCTCGGCGCTCCCGGCGAAATGTCGAGAGCGCAGAAGTCGCTCGAACTCGTCTACGAGTTGCGGGCCGCGGCGATGGAAACGATCGCCGACAAGATGCCGACCGCGCTGGGCGAAGCGGGAGCGCCGAAGGCGACCGCTGCGATCGCCCGGCAGATGCAGAAGCTGCTCGCCGCCGACACGATCTACGAAACGGTGACGCGGCCGGAAATCAACGGCAAGCTCGCCGACAACGGCCTGGAAAGCGACGACGTGCCGAAGAGCACCCTGCTCCCCGACGGGATCAAGTGGCTCGACGAAGACGAAGTGAAGACCGCGCTGGGGAAAGTGAACGGCTCGAGCGCCGGCACCACCACCGGCGGCGTCCACGGCCTCGGCCTGCTGGGCGTGCGGATCGGCGAAACGGAACTGACCTCGGAAGCGCCGAACACGGTGGTCACCGAAGGCACGCCGGAAGTCGAAGTCGAAGTCCAGAACCAGGGCGAATCGACCGAGAACGGGATCACCGTCGTCGTCACCGCGAACGGGAAAGAAACGACGCAGGAAATCCCGACCCTCGAAGCGGGGGCCTCGGGGACGGCCGTGGTGCCGCTGACCCCGGCGCCGGAAGGCGAAACGACCCTGGAAGTCGAAGCCGAACCGGTGCCCGGCGAGCAGGTCACCGAAAACAACGAAGCGACCTACACGGTCAACTTTGAATAGTTTGAGCGAATGCGGATCGCTTACCTGGGACCGGCCGGGACCTTCACCGAAGACGCGCTCACCGAAGCCTTAGGTGGCGACGACTTCGAGCCGCTGCGCACCGACACCGTCTTCGACGCGATAGTCGCGGTGATCGAGGGGCGCGCCGACCGGGCGCTGGCCCCCTACGAGAACTCGATCGAGGGCTCGGTCCGCGGGACCCTCGACATCCTCGCCTTCGAAGCTCCCGACGTCGCGATCATCGGCGAGCACGACTACCCGGTGCGCCAGCACCTGATCGTGAAACCGGGGGTCGGGTTGGGCCAGATCGAGGCGGTCCTCTCCCACCAGCAGGGCCTGGCGCAGACGGCGCGGTTCCTGCGCGAGAACCTGCCCGGGGTCGAACTGCGCAGCGTCAGCTCGACCGCGGCGGCGGTGCGGATGGTCTCCGAGTCCCCGCGGGCCTGGGCGGCGATCGGCTCGCGGGCGGCGGCCAACCTCTACGGCTGCGAGATCCTGCGCGAGGGGATCCAGGACGAGGAGAACAACGTGACCCGCTTCGTCTGGGTGGCGCCGGAGGGCACGGCGCCGGGCGTCGCGGCCGAGGACGCGAGCTGGAAGACCTCGCTGATCTTCTCCGAGCTGGGCGAGGACCACCCCGGCGCGCTGGTTGCGGCGCTGAACGAGTTCTCCTCGCCGGGGATCA
>MKSH01000099.1:11879-21015 GCA_001898095.1 Solirubrobacterales bacterium 70-9
TGTTCTTCGTCGACTGCGACGGCAAGCTCGATACGGAGCCCGTGGCGACCGCGATCGAGGCTCTGCGGGGCAAAGCGGAATCGGTCCGCATCCTCGGCTCCTATCCGGTCGTCTGAGTCGCCGCTTCCCCGCCCGCATACAATCTCCGCACCATGGCCAGGGTGCTGGTGCTCAATGCGACGTATGAGCCGATTAACGTCTGCACTTTGCGACGTGCCGCCGTCCTGCTCCTGAAGGAAAAGGCGGAGCTCCTCGAGCAGCGCGAGGGCGACGCCCTCCACTCCGAGCACATGACCCTGGAGCGACCCGACGTGATCCGCCTCGTCAACTACGTCCGCATCCCCCGCGCGGCCCACCGCCGTAAGATCACCCGCCGCGCCGTCCTCGCCCGGGACTCCTGGACCTGCCAGTACTGCGGCTCGACCAAGTCCGGCCTCACCGTCGACCACGTCATCCCCCGCTCCCGCGGCGGCGCCTCCACCTGGGACAACATCGTCGCGGCCTGCGCGACGTGCAACCGCAAGAAGGGGAACCGGTTGCCGAGGGAGATCCACATGCACCCGAAAAACGCGCCGAAGGCCCCGGCCCCGACGGTGTTCATCCAGGTGGCGAGTCCGAAGATCCCTGCCAACTGGCAGCAGTATCTGCCGCAGGCGGCTTAGCTTCGTTCTTCTTTGGGTTTGCGAGGGAGGTGGTCCTGACCCTCTCCTCTCTCAAACTCGGGCCGGAGAGCCGGCGGCCGTCCGAGGAGGAGTCCCGCTGCCCTCGTTACAAGCCGTTCGGAGAGGGTCAGGACCACCTCCTTGTGGGCGCCAGAGTGGCTGCGCGGCCTGCTCTCGAAAAAGATGGCAAGGGACGGAGCCCTCGCGGGGCTTTCGCAGCTTTCTCGGAGCAGTCACCCGTGCGGACCTCTCCGGGCCCTCGGGCCGTTTCGCCGGCCCCGCGCCCGGTGCGCCCAGCCCTGACAAAGCTGGCGAAGCACCCCAAGGCCGGTGAGAGGGGGATGGGACACCCTCCGAACGGCTTGTAACTCGGGCGGCTGGACGAAACCTCGGACGGCCGGCGACTCCCCAGCCCGAGTTTGAGAGAGGAGGGTGTCCCATCCCCCTCCCCTCAAGCCAAAGCCCTACTCCTCCCCAGCCTCGCCACCACCCTCGTCCAACTCCACCTGACTCCCATCACCGTCGACCGAAGCGGCATCGTCGTCGGACTCGGCCGCCAGGGCGACGGCGGAGACTCGATCGTCGTCCTTGATGTTCATGACTTTCACGCCCTGGGTCGAGCGGCCCATCTGGGAGATGCCCTCGACGCCGGTGCGCTGGACCATGCCGTTCTGGGAGATGAAGAGGAGGTCCTGATGGGGATTGACGATCAGGGCGCCGGCGAGGCCGCCCTTCTTCTCGGTCAGCTTCGCCGTGAGGACGCCTTTCGTGCCGCGTCCCTTCACCGGGTAGTCGGAGACCGGGGTGCGCTTGCCGTAGCCGTTCTCGGTGACGACGAACAGTTCGGTGTCGTTGCGGGCGATGTCCATGGCGAGGACGCGGTTGTCTTTGCCGCTCACGTTCATGCCTTTGATCCCGCTGGTGTCGCGACCCATCGGCCGCAGCAGCGACTCGGAGAAGCGGGCGGCGTGGCCCGAGTGGGAGACCATCAGGATGTCGTCTTCGCCCGAGGTGAGGCGGACCTGCACCAGTTCGTCGCCCGGGCGCACCTTGATCGCGATGATCCCGTCGGCGCGCAGCGGCGTGTTGTAGGAGAGGAATTCGGTCTTCTTGACCAGGCCGTCGGCGGTGGCGAAGACGAGGTAACGGTTCTCTTTGAAGTCCCGCGTCGGGATCACCGCCATCACCCGCTCGTCCTCGACCAGCGGCAGGACGTTGCGCAGGCTCGAGCCTTTCGACGTCCGCGAGCCCTCCGGCAGTTCGTACACTTTCGTCCTGTACACCTTGCCGCGGTTGGTGAAGAACAGCAGGTAGTCGTGGGTCGAGCTGATGTGGAGATGAGCGATGTAATCGTCATCTTTCATGTTCATCCCCATCACGCCGACGCCGCCGCGATTCTGCTGGCGGTAGGTCGCCAGGGGCAGCCGCTTCACGTAACCGGAGGCGGTCAGCGAGATCACCATCTGCTGGTCGGCGATCATGTCCTCGATCCCGACCTCGCCCTCGAAGGCGGCCAGCTCGGTGCGCCGTTCGTCGCCGTAGGCCTCGACGATTTCGGTGAGCTCGTCTTTGACCAGGCCCATCACGCGGGACTCGTCGCCGAGGATCTCGCGCAGCTCGCCGATCCGCTCCATCAGGTCGGCGTGCTCGGCGCGGACTTTGTCGGCCTCGAGCGCGGTGAGGCGCTGGAGGCGCATGTCGAGGATCGCCTGCGACTGCTCGCGGGAGAGCTCGAACTGGTCCATCAGCCCTTGGCGCGCGGCGTCGGGGTCGGTCGACGAGCGGATCAGTTTGATCACCGCGTCGAGGTTGTCGAGCGCGACCAGCAGCCCCTCCAGGATGTGGGCGCGGGCCTCGGCGCGACGCAGTTCGTACTGGGTCCGGCGGGTGACTACCTCGCGCTGGTGGGCGACGTAGTACTCGATCAGCTCGCGGAGTTTCAGCGTCCGCGGAACGCCGTCGACCAGCGCCACCATGTTGGCACCGAAGGTCGACTGCATCGCGGTTTTTTTGTAGAGGTTGTTGAGGACGACTTTGGCCGGCGGCCCGCCGCGTTTCAGCTCGATCACGAGGCGCATGCCGCGTTCGTCGGTCTCGTCGCGGATGTCGGAGATGCCATCGAGTTTTTTGTTGCGGACGAGGTCGGCGATCTTCGCGACCAGGCCGTTTTCGCCGAGCTTCTTCACCGTGAACGGCAGCTCGGTGACGACGATCGCCTCCTTGCCCCCTTTCAGCGGCTCGACGTGGGCGCGGGCGCGGACTTTGATGCTGCCGCGGCCGGTTTCGTAAGCGGTGCGGATCCCCTCGCGGCTCATCAGCCCGCCGCCCGGGAAGTCAGGGCCCTTGATGTGGGTCATCAGCCCGTCGAGATCGATCTCCGGGTCGTCGATGTAGGCCATCACCGCGGCGCTGATCTCGCGCAGGTTGTGCGGCGGGATGTTGGTCGCCATGCCGACCGCGATCCCTGAGGTCCCGTTGACCAAGAGGTTCGGGAAGCGCGACGGCAGGACCAGCGGCTCCTGCGTCGATTCGTCGTAGTTGGGGCCGAAGTCGACGGTGTCGGCGTCGATGTCGCGGAGCATCTCGGTGGCGAGGCGCGCCATCCTCGCCTCCGTGTACCGCATCGCCGCAGCCGGGTCTTCGTCGATCGAGCCGAAGTTGCCCTGACCGTCGACCAGCGGGTAGCGCAGCGAGAAGTCCTGCGCCATGCGGACCAGCGTGTCGTAGATCGCCGAGTCTCCGTGCGGGTGGTATTTGCCCATCACCTCGCCGACGATGAAGGCGCACTTGCGGTACGAGCGGGTCGGCTGCAGCCCGAGGTCGTGCATCGAGTAGAGCACCCGCCGGTGCACCGGCTTCAGGCCGTCGCGGACGTCGGGCAGGGCCCGGCCGACGATCACGCTCATCGCGTAATCGAGGTACGACGACCGCATCTCCTGCTCGAGACCGCGGTCTTCGATGTGACCCGTAAGAGCCTCCAGCGCCATCAAGAACCCTCTCTTTTCACACTGTTCACTTTCATTTGATCACCAGAGGCGCCAGAGCCCTTCGCCCATGAACCCCACGCACGGGCGCGAAAACCAAGCAGGTCGGGGGACGCAGGGAGCGAGGTGAGGGGAGCGCACTCCAGTGCGTGACCCGATCCGAGCGACCGAGGACCCCGAGATGCGCCGGTTTGCAGCGTCCGCGCCTATACATCCAAAAACTTGACCTCTTTGGCGTGGGTCTCGATGAAGTCACGTCGGGGACCGACCTGGTCTCCCATCAGCATCGAGAAGATGCGGTCGGCGGCGGTCGCGTCTTCCAGCGTCACCCGGGCCAGCGTCCTCGTCGCCGGGTCCATCGTCGTCTCGCGCAGCTGTTTCGGGTTCATCTCGCCGAGTCCCTTGAAGCGGGTCAGCGTGACGCCCTGCCGGGCAAGCTCCATCACCGCCGGACGCAGCGTCTGGAAGGAGAGCGCGACGGTCTGTTTCTCACCGCGTTTCACCGTGAACGCCGGGCGGCCCACCTGTTTCAGCAGCGCCGCGTGGACCTCGGCGAATTTGCGGTACTCGTTGTCCTCGAACAGCTCCCGCGGCAGCCGGTGGGTGCGGGCCAGACCGCTGCTGCGGGCGATCGCCTTGACCACGACGAGGTCATCGGTGGCGCTCACCACCTCGGTGTCGAAGGGCTCCCCCTCCGGCGCGTCGCGTTCGAGCAGGTCCTTGGCCGCGGGGAGCGAGGCGACCCCTTCGTCGAGCAACGTCGACTCCTCCAGGAACCGCACCACCTCGTGCCCGTAGTCGGCCTGCAGCGACGAGCCCCAGCCCTCGTACTCTTTCGAGCGCCGGATGTAGGCCTGCCAGCGGCTCGGGGTCAGTTTGCGGGCCTCCCCCGTCGCGTCGGTGACCTCGAACTGCTCCAGTTTGTCGCGCAGCAACAGCTCTTCGAGTTCGGACTCGCGCTCCAAATAGGTCTCCTGGTTGCCCTGTTTCACGCGGTACAGCGGCGGTTTGGCGATGTAGACGTAGCCGCTCTCGATCAGCTCTGGCATCTGCCGATAGAGGAACGTGAGCACCAGGGTGCGGATGTGGGCGCCGTCGACGTCGGCGTCGGTCGCCATCACGATCTTGTGGTACCGGGCTTCCTCGATGTTGAACTCGTCGTGGACGCCGGTGCCGATCGCGGTGATCAGCGCCTGCACCTCGTTGTTGGCGAGGACCTTGTCGATCCGGCTCTTCTCGACGTTGATGATCTTGCCGCGCAGCGGCAGCACCGCCTGGGTGCTGCGGTCGCGGGCCTGCTTCGCCGAGCCGCCGGCGGAGTCACCCTCGACCACGAAGATCTCGGCCAGGCTCGGATCCTTCACCGTGCAGTCGGCGAGCTTCCCCGGCAGGGTCGAGTTCTCGAGCGCCGACTTACGCGTCAGGTCGCGCGCTTTGCGCGCCGCCGAGCGGGCCCGGGCGGCGTCGATCGCCTTCATGATGATGCGTTTCGCCTCGGGCGGGTTCTCGTCGAACCACTCGGCCAGTTTGCGGTTGACCGTCTCCTCGACCAGGCTTTTGATCGGCGGGTTGCCGAGTTTGGTCTTCGTCTGGCCCTCGAACTGCGGGTCGTGCAGCTTCACCGAGATGACCGCGGTCAGCCCCTCGCGCACGTCCTCGCCGGCGAGATTGTCGTCTTTCTCTTTCAGCAGGCCTTTGGCCCGGGCGTAGGCGTTCAGCGTCCTGGTCAGCGCGCCGCGAAAGCCGGAGAGGTGAGTGCCGCCCTCGTGGGTGTTGATGTTGTTGGCGAAGCTGAAGATCGACTCCTGGTAGGAGTTGTTCCACTGCATCGCCACCTCGACTTCGCCGTCCTCTTTCTCACCCTCGAAGTAGATCGGCTTCTTCTGCAGCGGCTCTTTGTTCTCGTTCAGGTGGAGGACGAAGTCCTCGATCCCGCCGTCGTACTGGAACTCGACCTTCTGCCCCTCCCCGCGCTCGTCGGTGAGGGCGATCTTCAGGCCGCGGGTGAGGAACGCGGTCTCGCGCATCCGCTCGGCCAGCGTCTGGAAGTCGTACTCGATCTCTTCGAAGATCTCGAGGTCCGGCAGGAAGGTGATCTCGGTGCCATGCTCTTTGGTCGCCGCGCCCTTCTCCAGTTTCGTCTGCGGTTTGCCGCGCTCGTAGTCCTGCTCCCAGACCGCGCCGTCGGTCTGGATCTTCAGGTGGAGGCGCTCGGAGAGCGCGTTGACGACGGAGGAGCCGACTCCGTGCAGGCCGCCGGAGACCTTGTAGCCGCCGCCGTCCCCGAACTTGCCGCCCGCGTGGAGGACGGTGAGCACGACTTCGGCCGCCGGCCGGTTCTCTTTCTCCATGATCCCGACCGGGATGCCGCGGCCGTTGTCGCCGACGGTGACGCCGTTGTCCGGGTGGATCGTGACCGTGACCGTGTCGCAGTAGCCCGCGAGCGCCTCGTCGACCGAGTTGTCGACGATCTCGTAGACCAGGTGATGCAGACCGCGGGGCCCGGTCGAGCCGATGTACATACCCGGGCGTTTGCGGACGGCTTCCAGTCCCTCGAGGACGGTGATGTCCGCGGCGCCGTAGGAGGCGTCGGCTTTGGCTTTTTTCTCAGGCACAGAGGTCCTTCCGATTGACACAAAAAGCCCCGACGCCGGGAGACGTGCTCCCCACCTGTCGGGGCCTGAGGCGAGTTGCCATAAGAATACCAGTTCGGCGCCCCGGATCAAAGCGCTCCGAGCGCCAAATTACCTGCAAATCGTGGAAAAACGGTGCCCGGTTAGGCACCCCTTCCGACCCGAAATTTCAGCGCTTGCGGAGCCCTCTCCCCCAGCTCCTCCCGCAGCCGTCCCAAAAGCTGCTCCTGCATCAGGTCGAGCTCCTGCGCCCAGACGCCGTCCACGCACTCGACCGTGAGCGTCCCGGCGCGCTCGGAAACCGGCTTCGCGACGGCGGCGAGCCGCTCGCCCAGGGCCTCGCTCCAGGCGGCTTGCACGGCGGCGAGCCCGGTCTTCGGCGCGACCCGGTCGCGCGCCACGCGAAACGCCTCGGCGGCGGGGCGGGGGGCGCGGCGGCGGGTCACGCGGCCTCCGCGTCCGCGTCGCCGCCGGCGGCGTCGATCACGCCCGGGCGCGGCATCCGCACCATCGACCCGCGTGCCGCCGCCGGCAGCGACTCTTCGTCGGCGGCAGTGATCAGCGTCTGCCCACCGGCTGTGAGGCGGGCGACGAGCAGTTCGCGCCGGCCCGGGTCGAGCTCGCTCATCACGTCGTCGAGCAGCAGCAACGGGATGACCCGACGCGCCTGCAGCAGCGCCTCGCGCTCGGCGAACAGCAGTGCCAGGAGCGCGGCGCGCTGCTGGCCTTGCGAGCCGTATTTGCGCAGCGCGCGGCCCGCGGTGTTCAGCTTCAGCTCGTCGAGGTGGGGGCCCCAGGAGGTGCGGCCGAGCTTGAGGTCGGCGTCGCGGCGCTCGCGCAGGCCGGCGCGGATCGTCTCGGCATCGCCTTCGGCGCGCGGCGCGTAGACGAGCTCGCCATCCTCGAGCCCGAGCTCGGCCAGCGCCGTCGCGAACGCGGGCGCCAGCTCCGCCACCGCCTCGGCCCGCGCCGCGACCAGCGGTGCGGCCGCGTCGGCGACCCCGGCGTCCCAGACGTCGAGCGCGTCCGAGGACCCGTATCCCGCCGCGATCCGCGAGACCATCGCGTTGCGCTGCGCGAGCGCCTGGCCGAAGCGCTTGCGCAGCTCGCCTCGGGCCGGCCAGCGGGCGGCGAGGAAGCCGTCGAGGTGGGCGCGGCGCTCGGCCGGCGGTCCCTTCACCAGGCTCAGCCGGTCGGGGGCGAAGACCGCCACCGGCGGTCGCGAGCGGGCGATCGTCGCCGGATCCACGGCTTCTCCCTCGAGCAGGTGCCGGCGCCCCTCCGTCCGGCTCACCGAGGCCAGCAGCCGGCGCTCGATCCCGTCGTCGTCGCGGACCGTCGCCTCGGCCCGCGCCAGGCTCGCGCCGAAGGGGATCAGCTCACGCCGGTCCGAGGTCCGGAACGAGCGGCCGGTGAGGGCGAAGTAGAGCGCCTCGACGAGGTTCGTCTTGCCGACCCCGTTGGGGCCGACGATGCTGGTGATCCCCGGCCCGAGCGGCACGCGGACGCGCTCGAGGCTGCGGAGCGGGCGGGCCTCGATCGCGGTGACCAGCACCGTCGCCCTCCGGCCCTCAGACGTTCAGGCGGATCGGCATCACGAGGTAGCGGAAGTCCTCGTTGTCGACCGGCTGCATCAGGCCCGGCCGCAGCGGCGAGATCAGCCGCAGCAGCACCTCGTCGCCGCCGACGCTTTCGATCCCCTCGCGCAGGTACTCGGGGTTGAAGCCGATCTCCATCGGCTCGCCCTCGAAGGCGGCGGGCATAGTCTCGCGCGCGTCGCCGACGTCGGGCGTCTCCGCCGACACGGTCAGCTCACCCGGCTCGAAGGAGAACCGCAGCGGCGCGTTGCGCTGGGCCAGCTGGCTGATCCGCCTGGCCACGTCGAGGAATTCGCCGCGCGGCAGCCGCACGTCATGCTCGTAGGACTCGGGGAGGAGCTGGCGGAAGTTCGGAAACTGGCCCTCGATCAGCCGCGTGGTCAAGGTGATCGAGCCGGCCTCGAAGATCGCCTGGTTCTGCTGCAGGGTGATCGCCGCGTCCTCGACTCCCTCGCCGCTGAGGATCCGCGCCAGCTCGCGCAGCGCCCGCGCCGGGATGTTCGCCTCGATCTCCCCGCTGAGCGCCGCCTCGAGCTCGGTCCGTTTGACCGCCAGCCGGTAGGAGTCGGTGGCGACCATCGTCATCTCGTTCCCCGAGGCGGTGACGAAGACCCCGGTCAGCACCGGGCGCATGTCGTCGCGCGATGCCGCGCGGGCGACCAGGTCGATGCTTGCGGCGAGGGCCGCGGCCGGGATCCGGATCGGCTCGCCGTCGGCGCTCGGCAGCGTCGGGAAGTCCTCGGCCGGCAGCACCCGCAGGTGGAAGCTGGAGCTGCCGCTGCGGATCTCGACATCGCGCTCGGCCTCGCGCGTCTCGATTTCCACGGTCGCGTCGGCGAGCGAGCGAGCGACTTCGGCGAGCAGTTTGCCGGGGAGGAGGACCGAGCCGCCGCCCTCGATGGTCGCGTCGACGGTGGTGCGCAGGCCGAGGTCGAGGTCGGTGGCGGAAAGGGTCACGGATCCCTCGCCGGCCTCGAGCAGGACCCCGGAGAGGGCCTGGGTCGCGGCGCGGGTGGAGACCGCACGCGAGACGGTGGAGAGCTTGGCGACGAGTTCTTCGCGTTTGGTCGTGATCTTCAAGGTTGCCTCAGATTGCCTTGTGGAGTTGGTTTAGATCCTGTGGAAAGAAGACGGGACGAAGACTATTCCGCAACGCAAGGCCGAATGTGGCCTGTGGATGCGACTGTGGACGGGCGGGGATTCTTGCAGTGGCGGCGGCGGGCCGGGGCCAGGCCTGGGGCTAGCCGGCGGCGGGGGTG
>MKSH01000099.1:21044-22457 GCA_001898095.1 Solirubrobacterales bacterium 70-9
CGTCGAGGCTCGCTTCGACCCGGCGCAGGCTGTTCAGCACGGTGGTGTGATCGCGGCCGCCGTAGAGCCGGCCGATCTGCGGAAGGGAGAGATCGGTGAGCTCGCGGGTCAGGTAGATCGCGACCTGGCGGGCGCGCAGCGGGGTGGCCGCGCGGCTGGAGCCGATCAGCTCGGCGCGGGAGATGCCGAAGCGTTCGGCGACCTGCTGCTGGATCTCCTCGACCGAGGTGGCCTGGGCCGACCGGGTCGAGCGCGGGATGACCTCGGCGATCAGTTCGGAGCTCAGCGGCTTGGCGAGCAGCGACGCGTGGGCGATCACCCGGGTCAGGGCGCCGTGCAGTTGGCGGACGTTGGCGTCGATCCGGTTGGCGAGCTCGGTCAGCGCGTCGGAGTCGGCGATCTCGATCCCCGCCTCCTCGACCAGGTGGCGGAGAACGGTGAGCCGGGTGGCCAGGTTGGGCGGCTCGACGGCGACGGTCAGGCCCCACTCGAAGCGGTCGCGGAGGCGCGAGGCGAGGGTCGAGAGCTCACTCGGGATCCGGTCGGCGCTGAGGACCAGCTGGCTGCCGGACTCGTAGAGGGCGTTGAAGGTGTGGAAGAACTCCTCCTCGGTGGCGGGCTTGCCCTCGAGGAACTGGACGTCGTCGATCAGCAGCACGTCGATGTCCCGGTAGCGGGCCTTGAAGGCCTCGACGCCGGTCGATTTCAGCGCGCCGACGAACTCGTTGGTGAACGACTCGGCGGTCGTGTAACGGACGCTGAGGCCGGGGGCATTGGCGTTGAGGTAGTTGGCGATTGCCGCCAGCAGGTGGGTCTTGCCGAGGCCGGGAGGGCCGTGGAGGAAGAGCGGGTTGTAGGCCTCCGAGGGAGCCTCGGCGACGGCGAGCGCGGCGCCATGGGCGAGCCGGTTGCCGGGACCGATGACGAAGCGGTCGAAGGTGTAGCTGGGGTTCAGCTCGGGGCCCGGGAAGATCGTCTCGGCCGACTCACCGGGAGCGGCGAAGCTGATCCGGGTCAACCCACCACCGCCCGCGGCGAGGGCCTGGGAGATCAATCCCGAGTAGCGCCGCTCGGCCCAGGCGCGGATCCCCTCCGGTGCTTCCAGGTAAAGCGTGTCGGCGTCGGCGCCTACCGCTTTCAGCGGCTCCAGCCAGAGGCGGAAGGTCGACTCTGGGACCGATCCTTCGAGACGTTCTTGGGCAGCTCGCCAAAGGGCGTCGAGGTCTGTTGGGGCGGGGTCGTCAGGCACTGGGGGCGGCGACGATAGCGCCGCGATTTGCTGGGGGATCCTGGCCAACCGCAAATGCCGTGGAAAAGATTTCTCTCGGGTCCCTATACTCCCCGCGGCAATGAAGCGCACTTATCAGCCCAAGAAGCGGAAGCGGGCAAAGACCCATGGTTTCCGCGCCCGCA
>MKSH01000100.1:0-539 GCA_001898095.1 Solirubrobacterales bacterium 70-9
CACGAAGGGGCGATTATCGTGCCCGCCGTGGCCGTGAAGCTCTCCTACTGCGTGGTGAACACGAACGGGCGCGAGATGCTGCTCGCCTGCCTGGCGGCGATCGAGGCGACGCATCCGGCCGGGGTCGAGCGCGAGATCCTCGTCCTCGACAACGCCTCGACCGACGGCTCCGCCGACGCCGTGCGGGCGCTCGGCGACGACATCGAGCTGATCGAGCTGCCCCGCCGCACCGGCAAGGCCGCCAACGACTCGCTGCTGATGGAGCGCGCCAAGGGCCGCTACTGCCTGCTCCTGAACGAGGACTCCGAACTGCGCCCGGGCGCCACCGCGGCGCTGATCACCGCCCTCGACGCCGACCCGAAAGCTGCCGCCGCGACGCCGCAGCTGCTCGACTCGAACGGCTCGCCCACCCCCTGCGCCTGGCGCTTCCCGGGCGTGGACACGGCGCTCGCGGGGGCGCTCTTCCTGCACCGCTCGTTCACCGTCGAGAGCGTGGGCGCGCAGACCCGCCAGGTCGACTGGGCCCAGTCGAGCGCGCT